>DATEHP010000224.1:0-21424 GCA_035279505.1 Candidatus Sulfotelmatobacter sp.
AAAGTCCGCTTCATCTCTGAATCCTTTTGGTTCCCACTTCAATCAATATTCGAAATACTGGGGTTCACCTAGGGTCGTAGGACGTTAGAACCGGACAATTACTAGCTGTTTTGTACAGGAGAAAGTATGGCGAAGCGGATGGTCCTGATGTTGGTGATCATGTTGGCCCTGGTAGGGGGCCTTGGATTTGTCAAGTTCAAGCAGGTCGAGGCGGCGATAGAGCAGGGTAAGAACTTCAAGATTCCGCCAACGGCGGTTACCACCGTGGTTGCGAAAAAAGAGACTTGGCCTTCGACCCTGAGCGTCATTGGGACTGCCGCGGCGATCCAGGGCGTGACGGTGAGCGCCGATCTTCCTGGGACAATCGACAAGATTCATTTCGAGTCGGGGCAGTGGGTGAAAGAGGGCGAGATCCTGGTCGAGCTCGATACCCGTCAGGAACGCGCGCAGCTGGCGAGTCTGGAAGCGCAGCGCGATCTGGCAAAGGTCAATTACGGAAGGGCGCAGGAACTGGTGAAGCAAGGCGTCATCGCCCGCCAGGACTTTGATAATGCGACCGCGCAGCAGAAGGCGACTGAGGCGCAGGTGGGCGACATTAAGGCGGCCATCGCGCGAAAGACGATCCACGCGCCGTTCTCCGGAGTCCTGGGAATCCGGCAAGTGAGCCTGGGACAGTATCTGGCGGCTGGGCAGGCGATCGTTTCACTACAGACGCTCAGTCCGATCTATGTGAACTTCGGGGTTCCGCAACAAGAGACAGGGAAGGTGATCCCTGGGCACGTGTTGCGGGTTACGAACAATGATCTTCCGGGAATGGCTTTCACCGGCAGGATTCTGGCGCTCGATTCCGTGATTAACGAACAGACGCGGAACATACAGGTGCAATCGATTGTGACCAACAAAGACAACAAGCTGCGGCCTGGAATGTTTGTGCAAGTGGAACTGCCGTTAGGCAGTCCGCGTGAAGTAGTGCCGCTGCCAGCGTCGGCGATTAACTACGCTCCCTATGGGGACTCGGTTTTCGTAGTGACCGATATCAAGGACGCCAAGGGGAATACCTTCCGCGGCGTGCGTCAGCAAGTGGTGAAGCTTGAGGGATCGCGGGGGGATCAGGTGGCGATTGTGTCCGGCCTGAATCCCGGCGATGAAGTTGTGAGCTCGGGAGTATTCAAGCTGCGCAATGGGGCGCCGGTCGTGATCAACAACACGGTGAAGCCCAGCAACAACGCGGCTCCGAAGCCTGAGGAGAGCTAAACTCAAACACTCGTCAAAGCGCCCGCTTTTCGCCGAAGGAACGCTCGAAAAGCGGGGTGAGGGATATTTCTTTCGTTCGATGCAGTGAGGGCACTCATGAAGTTCACCGATTTATTCGTTAAGCGTCCGGTACTGGCGATGGTGGTCAACCTCGTCATCCTGATCGCCGGTCTTCAGGCAATTCGATCGTTGAGTGTGCGGCAGTATCCACGCAGCGACATCGCGGTGGTGCAGATCACGACGGTGTATGTCGGCGCCAATGCCGACCTGGTCCGCGGATTCGTGACGACTCCGATTGAGCGCGTTGTGGCCAGCGCCGACGGCATTGACTACATGGAGTCGACGAGTTCGCAAGGACTAAGCACGATTCTGGTCCACCTGAAGATTAATTACGACACCACGACGGCCCTGACACAAATCCAGGCCAAGGTCGCGCAGGTGCGGAACGATCTTCCTCCGGACGCGCAAATTCCTGTTATCGATCTGCAGACTGCAGATACCCAGTTTGCGGCGATTTATATCGGCTTCTCTTCTGCGGAACTGGATCAGAATCAAATCACCGACTATCTCACGCGTGTGGTGCAGCCGAAACTGAGCGCGATCAGCGGCGTGCAACGGGCGGACATCCTTGGCAATCGCACGTTTGCGATGCGCCTGTGGCTTAGGCCGCAGGAGATGGCGGCGCGGGGTGTCTCTCCGTCCGACGTGCACGATGCGCTGGCAAAGAATAACTATCTGTCGGCTCTGGGTAGCACCAAGGGCTCGATGGTGTCGGTGAACCTGGTGGCGAACACCGATCTGCGGACTCCGGAAGAGTTCCGCCAGATGGTGATCAAGGAGAGCAACGGGACCGTCGTGCGTCTGGGTGAGATTGCGGACGTGCAACTCGGCGCCGAGAACTACGACCAGGACGTTAAGTTCAACGGTGAGACAGCGACGTTCATGGGCGTTTGGGTGCTGCCCACAGCGAACTCGCTGGACGTCATCAAGGCGGTGCGCGCGACGCTTCCCGGGATTGAGCAGCAGCTTCCGGCAGGGATGAAGTTGGGTATTCCTTACGACTCGACGGCCTACATCCAGGACGCGATTAACGAAGTGCTGCACACGCTCACTGAAACCCTGGTGATCGTGATTGTTGTGATCTTCCTGTTCCTGGGATCGTTCCGATCCGTGTTGATTCCGGTGATCGCGATTCCAATCTCGCTGATCGGCGCAGTCTTCCTCATGCTGGTGGCCGGATTCACGATCAACCTCTTGACGCTGCTGGCGATCGTGCTGTCGGTCGGACTCGTTGTTGACGATGCGATCGTGATGGTGGAGAACGTTGAGCGCCACCTCGAGATGGGCAAGACGCCGTTCCAGGCTGCGAAGGACGCGGCGCGAGAGCTGGTGGGTCCGATCATTGCAATGACAATCACGCTGGCGGCGGTCTACGCCCCGATCGGGATTCAGGGTGGACTGACGGGAGCGCTGTTCCGTGAGTTTGCATTCACGCTGGCGGGCGCGGTGGTCGTCTCCGGCATCGTCGCGTTGACGTTGTCGCCGATGATGGGCTCGAAGTTGCTGCGGGCCGGGGCCTCCAACAAAGGACTAGCGGGAGTCGTCAACCGCACCTTCGAGAAAGTGCGCGGGCTCTACACGCGCCTTCTGGGCGGAACGCTGCAATACCGCCCGGTAGTGCTCACAATTTGGGCGATCGTGGCCGTCCTGATGGTTCCGTTCTATATGTTCTCGATGAGAGAAGTGGCGCCGGCGGAAGATCAGGGCGTGGTGTTCGGAGTCATTCAAGCTGCTCCGAATGCAACGATCGACCAGACGAACTTGTTTACGAAGCAAGTCTACGACGTGTATCACTCGTTCCCTGAGAACGGAAGCACGTTCCAGATCACGACTCCGAATGGCGGTTTCGGCGGGATGGTGACCAAGCCGTGGAGCGAGCGTACGAAAACCACGCAGCAACTGCTGGTGGAGTCGACGGGGCCGCTCTCGAAGATCGCAGGCGTTCGGGTGATTCCACTGACTCCGCCACCGCTACCCGGAGGCGGTAATTTTCCAGTCGATTTCGTGATCGCCTCGGCCGCTGAGCCGCAGCAGGTCAGCGCACTGGCGGAGCAGATCGTACAGAAGGCGATGGCGAAGGGAATATTCATCTTTGCCGACACGGATGTGAAGTTCGATCAGCCGCAGACGGAAGTTGTGTTCGATCGGGATAAGTTGCGCTCACAAGGCGTGGATCTGAGCCAGGCGGGACAAGACTTATCCACGATGCTGGGCGGGAATTACGTCAATCGCTTCAGCATTCAGGGACGCAGCTATAAAGTGATCCCGCAGGTGCAGCGGATCGAGCGGCTGACGCCCGATCAGCTTTCACAGATTTACGTGAAGGGATCGGCCGACAAGCTCGTGCCGCTTTCGACGTTTGCCACGTTGAAGACGACGACGGAGCCGAGATCCCTGAACAAGTTCCAGCAGCTGAATGCGGTGCGTATTCAGGGAGTCATTCCGCCGCCGGTGCCACTGGATCAGGCGCTGACGGAACTGGAGAATGATGCGAAAGAGGTATTGCCGCAGGGATTCACGGTCGACTACGCGGGCGAATCCCGGCAGCTGCGAGTGGAAGGCAGCAAGTTTCTGGGAACGTTCTTTTTGTCGGCGATCCTGATCTACCTGGTGCTCGCGGCGCAGTTCGAGAGCTTCCGTGATCCGTTCATTATTCTGGCCGGGTCGGTACCGCTGGCGATTTCGGGGGCGCTGGTGTTCTC
Source organism: Candidatus Sulfotelmatobacter sp. (assembly GCA_035279505.1). Lineage (GTDB taxonomy): Bacteria > Acidobacteriota > Terriglobia > Terriglobales > Acidobacteriaceae > Sulfotelmatobacter. Next base: position 4,017 of record DATEHP010000224.1, read on the forward strand.
GTTTCTGGGATTCACCACGCTCAACATATATAGCCAGGTCGGATTAATTACGCTGGTTGGCCTGATCTCAAAGAATGGAATTCTAATTGTGGAATTCGCCAACCACTTGCAGGAAACCGGGCTTAGCAAACTGCAGGCCATTATTGGCGCGGCCAATACGAGGTTGCGGCCGATTCTAATGACGACTGCAGCGACGGTATTCGGGCACTTCCCGCTGGTTCTGGCGAAGGGGCCAGGGGCGGGCGCGAGGAATAGTATCGGTATCATGCTGGTGAGCGGCATGATTATCGGTACGGCCTTTACGCTGTTTGTGGTGCCATCGATATACATGCTGGTGGCGAAGACGCATTCACCGATTCGTGACGAGGAGATGGAAGGCATCACACCAGTGCATGACGCGGAAGAAGCTATGGCGTAACGGGCTGAACGCTTAGAAACGACGACGGCGTGCCTTGATTGGCACGCCGTTTTTCTGTGCAGCCCCGACTATCAATTTTTAGTTTGAGCCTTCAGTGCTTGCGACACGTACTCGACCGCTTTGTCGAGCACCTCGTCTTTTCCGGCGCGGATTCCTTCCAGAGTAGGATGGGCTTCCACGTCTGGCTGCAAGCCCAAGCGCTGGAGTTGACGCCCGTCGGCATGCCAGACTCCCTGGCCGCTGAAGTGGACGTAAATGCCTCCAGGCAAAGACAGGTTGGTGACGTCTCCGTTGGCTCCTTGGGTGGGGCTGCCCACGAATTTCGTGCCATTGGCAGCTTCAAGAAGAGGCCTGTATGTTCGGCCTGGCTGATAGTGCGCTCGTCGATGAGCATGACCGTGCGGCCGTGATATCGCCATTTGTCCGTGTGCGGAATGCGCTGCAGAAAAGTTTCCATCACTTGCGGGTTCACCAGTTCGCCATTCGGAAGGTTCGGCGCCATTGGGTCTCTGCGCTTGAACAGCGCCGCAACAACGTCGGATTTATCGGTGAGACGCGGCGCAATCTGCCAGGCCGTGCCCTGAGGATAGCCGCGATCGTCGAAGATGATGGCAGTGCAGTCTTTGAACTTGTCGAACATCTCGTCGACCTGGGAAGCCGGGAGACGGTCAAGATCAGCGTATCCGATGTTACCGGGCAGAATGCGCAGAATGTCGCCGGCGCGGTCACCCTGAGTTTTGGAGTTGAATTCGATTTTGCGAGCCGCCGTCACTTCGCGAACCTGGTCGTGAATGTCTCGAATGGCGACTTTCGCCATGGAGCCATTGGCACCGCGTACGAGGCTTCTTTCAGCGGCGTAGTACAACCCGGATTGCGGGGTGGAATGAGCCTGATATTTCAGGCGCCGCCGGATAAGGTGTTCGGCGTCCTCACCGTCGAGCTTGAGGATTACGTCGCCGATTTCAAATCCTGACCCGGTAGCAGCAGCGGCGTCGGTGAAGCCCGTGATCACGGGCAGACCTTCGATCATACGAACGCGAATGGGTAGGCTGGCATTGCCGAACTTGGCTTCCAGAACGGGACTGCGCATAAAACCGTGGCTGTCGTGAAAATGGGTAACCATCTCGGAGATGGTGAGGTTGTAATCGAGGGCGTCTTTGGCCTGTTCTAGCCGGGGGATGAAGTCGCGCAGAACGCCATCCCAGTCTTCACCCATGAATTCTTTGTAGGGAAAGAAATAGTCGATAACGGCCCAAAGCCGGATGGCTGCAAGCACCCTGTACTCCGCCGGTGGGTATTGCATGTCGTCGTAGGGTTTGTCTCTCGCGGGAGAGACCTTCTGCATTAATGGTGAGCGCTTCGGAGGGTCGAACTTGCCTTTGCTTGCGAGTTCGATGGCTTTCTGGAATGCGGGATTCTGTTCACCGGCACGATTGGAGACTGTCAGGCTAACGTTGGGCGCGAAGCCGGTGGTGCCATCTTCATACACCAGTTCTCCGAGACGGATTTGGGCTTGGACGCCATCTGGCAGATGAACGACTTGTGTCGTCACCACGAGTTCATCGCTGGCTTCCCCCTCTGCGACGATGGCGGCCTTGCCTGATGCCTGCAGAGCGAGGGCTGCCATGGGCACGTCTGCGTGGGCATTCAGAACGAAAACCACAGGAATGTCTTTCGCGTCAGCTGTACTCTTGATGGATGGAGCGCCTCGGATGTAAAAGCCTGAGCTGTAGTCGCCACTGCTCGAGCCATCCTCAGGGACATATCCTACGTGCATGCGGCGGCGCTCCCCTGGCACCGGCAGAGGCGTAGAGGTCAGCATATCTTCCAGGCGATTCTGAGTGATGGCATAGGCGACCAAACCTTGCTCATCCTCCGTAGGCGGCACGGTGGGACGCAGGTCAAAGATGATGGCACGCGCTTTCGGGATTTCCGCTTTGACAGCAGCGATCTTTTTAGCGGTGCCCGTGAAGTCCTGAAAGTCTGTGTAGTTGGTCAACGTGAGCAAGAGGATGCCATCGGGAGTCATGCGAAATAACGGCCGTAGTTCCCTGGACGCTGGGCTCGTTGTCGTCGACGGCAGAGTAATGAGAACGCGCGTAGCCGGATCGCCGAGTTCGCTGAGCATGGCCGCAACGGCTGCCGAATAGTCGGCCCCATTTTTCGCAGCGTTCACCTTGGGGATTGCTTTGACCAGCGCCGCGTCCCAGTCCATGTCGTCGCGGTAAGCAAGATAGGGATGGAAGTATTTGACGGCTGCCCACAGTTTGGCGAGAGCCACCAGGCGATCGCGGCGGAGGGATTCTTGGGAGGAGTCGGGCGATTGGGCGACTGACACGCCGCAGCAGAATACGAGAGCCCAGGTGATCCTTCGCATCAAGCGGGTGGTGAACGTCATCATGATTCTTCGGCGGCGAGCGCAGGGGATGATACCGGAGGCTTGGGGTGTTATCAAGTACGGCGAACGGCTTTAGCCACGAAGGACACCCTTCGACTTCGCTCAGGGCAAGCTAAGGGACATGAAGGAAAATCTATGCGGGTTCGGGAGGTGCGTCGCTTTCCATCTCTCTCGCGACTGCATGCAGCAGCAGGGTAGAATTGGCTCGCTTTTGAGATTCCTATGACATCGGCACCTCCCATCGTGCTTCCGGACGAGTTCAATGCTGCGACGTATTTTGTCGATCGGCACCTGCGGGAAGGCCGCTCGGGGATGATCGCGATTGAGTGCGGCCACGTTCGCGTGACCTATGGCGACCTCTGCGCTCGCGTCAACCAACTGGGCAATGGATTGAAGCGCCTGGGCGTGAGGACGGAGGAGCGCGTGTTTCTGCTGCTTCCGGACGTGCCGGAGTTTGCGTTCTCGTTCTTTGGGACGATCAAGATTGGTGCGGTGGCAGTTCCCGTCAATACTCTGCTCAAGTCCCAGGACTATAAGTATCTGCTCAACAATTCGCGGGCGCGGGTCGCGATCATCGGAGATTCGTTGCTTCCCCTGGTGCAGGCGATCCCGCGCGAGGAGTTACGGTATCTCGAAACGATTGCGGTGCAAGGCAAAGCTCCCGCTGGGTTGCTGGCTCTCGACGATCTGCTGAAGGGCAGTTCCGACGAATTGCAGCCTGCCGTTACCAGCAAGGATGACGCTGCCTTTTGGCTTTACTCGTCGGGCAGCACAGGACAACCCAAGGCCTGCGTGCATCTGCAGCACGACATGGTGGTCAGCGCCGAACGCTATGCCAAAGCGATTCTCAAGATCTCCCAGGAGGATCGTTTCTTTAGCGTGGCCAAATTGTTCTTTGCTTACGGCCTGGGGAACGGCCTTTATTTCCCTCTGGCGGTGGGTGGGACCAGCATTCTGATGCCGGGCCCGCCGCGTCCGCAGAGCGTGTATGAGGTGATTGAACGGCATCGGCCGACGCTGTTCTTCTCGGTGCCCTCGAATTTCGTCAAGCTGCTGGCGCACGCTGCGCCCGAAGCCAGAGAGTTCGATCTCTCTTCCGTTCGCCACGCCGTCTCCGCGGGTGAGGCGTTGCCGGCCACCGTATTTCACCACTTCAAGCAGCGCTTTGGAGTTGAGATTCTGGATGCGATCGGATCTACCGAAGCGCTGCATATGATGATTTCGAATGTTCCGGGAGAAGTGCGTCCGGGGTCCAGCGGCAAGATCATTCCGGGTTTCGAAGCAAAGATCGTGGATGATAACGATCACCTTGTTCCGCAGGGCGAGATCGGGAATCTTCTCGTCAAGGCCGACTCGACCTGCGCGTTCTACTGGAACGAGCACGAAAAGAGCAAGAACACTCTGGCAGGCCATTGGCTGCGCACGGGCGACAAATATCATCAGGACGATGATGGATATTTCTGGTACGCGGGACGTACTGACGACATGATGAAAGTCAGTGGCGTATGGGTCAGTCCGATCGAGATTGAGCGCGTGTTGACGGAGCATCCGTCGGTTCTGGAGGTTGCCGTAGTTTTTCGATCGGATAGCGACGGACTTCAAAAGCCGGGAGGTTGCGTTGTTTTACGGAATGGCGACGGCAGTGCAGAGCTTGCGGCTGAGTTGCAGAAATTTGTGATGGAACGTCTGCCGATCTTTAAACGGCCACACTGGATTGAATTTCTGCCTGAACTTCCGAAGACGGCGACGGGGAAGGTGCAACGGTACAAACTTCGCGGAGCGAGCGGAGGTTACTGACGGAACGATTTCAATGCTGCCCGGAGTTCCTGTCTTAGCTCCAGCGAGTACCAGCGAGGCCCATATTCTTCCAACAGCTTATAAACCCGGGCGAAGACTTTCACGGCTTCAGTCCGACGCCGCTTCTTGATGGCGGGCAAACCAGCCCGCCGCTTGGTACGCCCCGGCTGCCTTTTCTGCATTCGGCCCTTTCAATGCGTGATTTCGCACGCATTGTCCTGAAACGCGTTCTATGAAGACTTAGATCCGCACTGGCGTTCGTTCAGGACCCACTCGACACCCGATTCATCAACGATGCTCGGCCAGAGCACGATCGGCATTTCAACGCGAAAGCCGATTACACCTGGAACTGCAAAGTGGCGGTTGGAGGGAATGTTTCCGGCGTCGACGGGCTCGCGGAGATCCGGAGTGGGAAGTTCTTGTCCGGAAAATCGACAAGCGAAGAAATCGATGCCGCGATCGAATTGCAGTGTATAGCAGAGCTGTGTCGGAGCTTTGACTTTCGGAAGTGAAGCAGTCGGCCGGGCCGCATCTTCGTAGTGAGCAGTCTCGGATGTTGAACGGGCGGCATAGCCATCTGAATTGATCTTTCAAACAGCCCAACTCTTAGCCTGAGCCTCGAATGAACGGTAATTTCTGCTGAGCGTAGTGTCAAGGGTAGTTCAGCCTTGCGAGCGACGATCAGCCCTAACGAGTAACGGCAGGGATGGGCCGAATTGTGCGGTTTTGCCAGACGCGAGGCTTGGAAGGCAACTGCCTTCCCTCAGGGGCTAAAGCCCACGTCTGTCCAGGCTTTGGACGGCGCGGCGGAAAGCGGTGCGCCTCGAAAGCGATACATGCCCTCAAGATCATGCGCGGCCTTTCAAAGCCATATTGACACTTTCTAGCGGGTAAATGAGATGTTGAGCCCGGTCGTGAAGATCATGTCGTTGCTCTTCGAGCCGGTGGGCGGATTCGAGATGTAGATGTCCCCGAACTGATTCTGCCAGCCCAGCCACTTGTTTAGCTTCGTTACTGTCCCGAGATTGAACGTGAATCGGTACTCGCCGGTTTGCTGCAGATTGGGGAAGAAGCCGGTGCTTTGAGTGACCACCGTACTTTTCCCAAGCTTGGTGTTGAGCTCTTCACCCAGGGTGAGAGCTACGAACCTGTTGGTCTTGCCGTAGGACTCATATACGGCAGGATTCGGGGGGGCAGCAGGAATAAGTAACGTCCCATTGGAGTATGTCTCGTGCGTATAGTTCAAGCCACCCAGGAAATCCAGGATCGTGCGGTCGGACTTGATGGCGTGAAAGCCAAAGCCGCCGCTGTATACCTGGCGGAGATCGAGGAATTGCAGCGCGTTGGCCATGAAGTCACCGGCGCCGAAGACAAAAAGCTTCGAAATCAGGTCTCGGTCATAGCGGAGGCCACCTTGCTCGAGATTTGCGACTGTGCTGGGATTGGCGAGGTCGTTCGTGGTATTGATCGAGCTGGCGTACAGGGTGATCTTATCGTGGAGCGTGGGGTGCACCGCAGTGAAGGCGAGCGCCAAGTTCTCTGTCTGGCTGTTGCCGCGAGCTACGGAGAAGCCCACATTGATTCCGCCATTCCAGCCGTGCATGAGTCCTGGATGAAGTGACTTGTCATAGGCTTGCTGCTCAGCGTCGTTGCGAATCATCGTGACGTCTGCTTTTGGAGCCTCGACTGTACCGGAGGTCTTGGTGGCAATCTCTAGTTTGTCGTCGGTCGTCGTGACCGGTCCTACGACGGTCTTTCGGCCCTTGACGGTGACGTGAAGTTGGGCTTCGGTTTTGATGTCCTGGATGGCGTCGAACTTCAGAGTGACGTCGCCGGCGGCGTCGGTGTGCAGCACCAGTTCTTTGCCGTCGGACTTGACGACGGTTCCGGTGAGCCGGTCCCCGTTTTTCAACGTGATCTGGTCAGCGAATGAAAAGGTTGAGAATCCGAGGAACGCGATCAGGGCCAATACTTCCAACTTGCGTAGCACGGCCTACCCTCCATATTTTCAGAAATAACGTATCTATTGGGGACCCAAGAGTGCGGTGAACCGGCCGATAAACCCAGACGAAGGGGCAGATAGCTCTGCCCAGAGTGCCTTTCGACTTAAGGAGTCGGGCTAGCTCTTAGTTTCGGTGTTCTTGCTCTGATCGGAAGAAGCCTGTGCGGGGGGATTATCCTTCATGCCGTCTTTAAGGGCGCGGATCCCCTCACCTAGACCTTTTCCAAGCTCAGGCAGTTTCCTGGGACCGAAGACCAGCAGGGCAATAAAGAAGATCACCAGCAGGTGCATCGGTTGAAATAGACCTTCCAACATCGGGAGCCTCCGAGGGATACAAGCAAGCTTAGATCATACGCTATTTGCGGGGTGCTGGGAAAGGATCGTCCCCTGCCAGCCTCGAAATTAGCTTTGTCCTGTATTTTACGCGAGTTGCGGCCGTTTTCGCTGAAGTGCGCCACGTACTAGTGTGATTTGACGCACAGACCGGTTGCCGTTTACAAAGACTAACTTCAAGTCAAAGTTATTCTGCCCGGTTACCTCCGTGACCTTACCCCCAGATCGGCGGGCAGGCTATTTTCAGGAGGGCTTTCTGCAGGCGTTTGCATGGGCAATCCCCTGAAAAGCCGCTCTACGCAAGCCAATCCACAAGTTGGGGAGTACGGTGAGAATCAAGGCTTCGCTGTTGTTGTCCATGCTAGTTCTGGCCATGGTGGCCGCGCACTCTTCTGATGGCTCCGACCCAGGGTCCGGGGCGGTAACCACTACCCAACTTGCAGCATGGCTCGCAGGTGGAGTTTCGAGCAGCCGTTTGGCACATTTAGCAGCCGAGCGCGGACTTGCTACGCTTCCAACCAACAATGAGTTGAAACAGTTGGAATCGGCCGGGGCGGGCAAGGACCTGATGAAGGTCGTCAGTTCGGGGAATGCTTTCTCGGCTGAGATTGGTCCGGCGATTCCGGCAGGGCTGTTGAAGGCGGCTTCCGACGCGAGGGCGCAACGCCTTCATGAGGCCGAAACTGAGTTGCGGGGAGTGATCGCGTCCGATGACGAGAATCCGGCCCTGCACTTCGCGTTGGGCGTTGTACTGCGGCAGCAGGATAAGTTTGACGACGCGTATGACGAACTGGCGGCGGCTTTGAAACTGATGCCCAACCTTCCCGAAAATCACAACGCGATGTCCTACTTGTTCTACAGGTTGGATGATGGGCCGAATGCGATCGCCGAGGCGCGTACAGCCCTGAGTATCGACCCGAAAAATGGCGAGGCGTACCAGTATCTGGGACTCGGACACTACTCGCTGGGACAGTACGAGGCGGCGGTACATGCGTATGCTGAGTCGCTGGCGCGCGATCACGACAATCCAGATACCTATTACGACATGGGTATCGCCCTTCATGCCAGCGGCAATCTTCCGGCCGCGGTTGCGGCGTATGAGAAGGCGATCCAACTTCGGCCTGGTTTTTGGCAAGCGCACTCGAATTTGGGGCTGATCCGGCACGAGGAAGGAAATCTTGCGCAGGCTGTGGCGGAATATCGCGAAGCCAAGCGAATTGCGCCGGATGAAGCGTCGGTGCGAAACAACCTGGGGAATACGTATTGCGATCAGGGGAAATTTGAAGCAGCCATTACGGAGATGAAGGAACTCTATCGCCAGCATCCGGAGTGGCAACAGGGCCACGCTTGCCTCGCCAGCGCCTTCATGGCCAAAAACAAGTACAACGAGGCTGTCGAGCAGTTGCGGCTCGCGGTGCATCAGAATCCTACGGGATCGACCGAGCACCGCGTTCTGGCGCAGGCCTTGCTTCTCGACAACAAGCCGGAAGATGCGCTGCACGAGCTTCGCATCGCGGTTTCGCTCAATCCGGACTCGGACCTGGCTCATCACCTGCTGGGAACGGTCCTTTTTCAACAAGGAGATCTGATAGCGGCCGAAAAGGAATTCCGGGAAGCATTGCGGGTGAACGCCTCAGCCGAGAATCACTTCTCGCTAGCGGCCTGCCTAATGAGCCTCGATCGCTACCAAGAGGCACTGTTCGAGATCGATGTGGCCACCAAACTCGACCCGGAACGCACGCTCTACCGGGCCCGCCGCGAAGAACTGATAAAGCTCATCAAGGACACGAACTCGCGGTGACCCCGCCCAATGGGTCAGTGCCGGCGTCGTACCTCCGGTCTGTAGGCGAAACAGAGCGCAGACCTTACATTAAGGCCAGAAGGACGTACGCCGTGCAATGGCGCGGTATTCAGGGGATCAGTCGATGCCGACCAACGTAACCCGATCACAGCAGAACAGCGGCGCGGCGGCCGCTCAAGCAGCTCTGGCAAAGGACGCTGGCGTGCGCCGGATGGCGACTGACGCGCAAGAACAGTCCACGAGAAAAGAGGCGGGATACGGGCTTCCGTGCTCGAAATGCCATCTGTATTATCCGGCTGACCTCGACGAATGCCCGACCTGCCATCACAAGGAAAGGGTTTCTGCCGTCGCCCCGAAGCTGCCGATCAGGCCAGCGCAAGGCATTCCCGACGCGCTTCCGGATGGCGCCGCTTTAGAGAAGGAGCGGGAGGAGTTTCTGCGTCAATTCAAGTCCCACATGCTGGAGGCGCACGCGGAAGCCATGAACGCCCCGGAATCGATCTGCAAGTTCGCGGAGCACCATCCGGGAGAGCCGGGCAAGGCGGACGTTTGCGGCGGGTGTTATGAGCGGGTGCAGGAGCGGCTCGATGTTTGCGAGGCGTCGCTACACATGGACTTGAAGGAAGCGGCGCAGATTATTTACGACGCTGTATGGGCCGATCCTTCCGACCCGGGAAAGACCTATCAGAATGCCGCCAGCGCTCTGCTGACCGAGCTGCGGAAGCGGGCGGGGATTACGACTGTGTTGGGACCGTTTCAACCCTTAGCTCACTAGAGCTGGCGTCAGGCTTCGGACCTCTGGCGTCAGACCTCAGACTCTCGTTTCGTGCCGTTTGAGACGTCATCCGCGTCGATGGCAAGAGCATGCAAAATCACCTTCGAACGCGAATACACCAGAAAACAGTAGAGGGCCGGCCCCAGGGGAGCAAAAAGCAACGCGCAGAACCAGAGGATTTGCTTCCACGCTGCGGAATCATCGAAGCGAAATAAGAAGAACTCCATGCCGGTCCCGTTGATGGCGGTTGCAAGCACGCCGACGAAGAGGAGTTGCTTGAGAAGAGGAATCGGTCCGTATAGGAAGAGTGCCATCCATGTGACGTATACAGTGAGCGAGACGACGGCGGCACCACGATAGACCCGTCGCGCCGTTTCGGAAATAATCCATTCCTCGCTGAAATATTGGTAATGGTTCATTGGCGCCCGCAGCTCTTCGGCTCACTCTGATTTGATTGCAATCCACTTCTTTCCTGCATAGAGCTTGTATTCCGAGCCATCTTCAATCAGCTTGAGGGGAACGGCGTGCTGAAGCGCCTGATCAGTCTGGTACGAGGCGCTGAGGATGTCGTTGTTGGCTACGTCCATCACCATGAATTTGTTGTCGGCGGCGAAACCGAAGCCGTATTGACCGGGGGGCAGAGATGATCCGCCGATGTTCAGCTTTGTTTCTGTGATCAGCATGCCTTGGTACTTCTGCTGGATCGCAGTGGAATATCCCGAGGCATCGACTAGGGCGGCCAGCAGCATCTTGCCGTCTGCCAGTTGAAATCCGACGGCGTTGCGCAGTTGCACGGGAGCTTTCTGGCCGCGGAAGAAGTACTCGGCCGGGACTGCCTTCTTCAATTCGTCGGCGCTGAGCACGTGCTTTGATGCCTGCTGGGCGAGGGCAAATCCAACCATCATGAGTGCGGCGGTGCCGAACATTTTGAGACGGGTCATTTTCATCGCAACGGGTCCTTTTCTGGGGAATCAAATCGACTCTGGGGAACTTTAGTCCATCCCGCGCCGAGGAGCAAATGCATGCTTTTTCTGCAGAGGAGAAATCAGTTTGAACGCAAGATTCGGATAGTCGGTTTTGACGGGTAGCCGTAGGCTTTTCTTATTATGACGACGAATGCGATACTCGCAACGGAACCTCTGGAATCCATGTCAGCCAGTGAACCAAAAGTAGCCCGATCTGCTGACTCACCGGACGATCGCTATTGGGACGCTGTCATCGCGCGTGACTCAAAGCGCGACGGGGACTTCTTCTTTGCCGTTTCGACCACCGGCGTCTACTGCCGGCCATCGTGCGCGGCGCGCCGTCCGCGGCGGGAGAATGTGCAGTTTTTTCGCACGCCGGAAGCGGCAGAGCTGGCGGGATACCGGGCCTGCCTGCGGTGCCGTCCGCGTGCGTTTACTGGGAATGCCGAGTCCGATGGCGTAAAAGCGATCTGCCGTTTCATCGAGCAGCATCTGGACGAGCCGCTTACCCTCGGCCGTCTTGCCGAAGAATTCCATCAGAGCCCGTTTCAGCTTCAACGACGTTTTAAAGCGGTGCTCGGGATTACGCCACGAGAGTACGCGGATTCCTGCCGTTTGAAGATGCTGAAGCACAGGCTGCAATCGGGCGATTCTGTCACGCGCGCGATGTACGACGCGGGGTACGGTTCGAGCAGCCGGCTGTATGAGCGCACCGCATCGCAGCTTGGCATGACCCCCGACAAATACCGCAGGGGCGCGATCGCGGCAACGATTCGCTATACCTGCGCCGATTCGCCACTGGGCCGCATGCTGATTGCAGCGACCGAAAAGGGTATCTGTGCGATCCAGTTCGCCCGCACCGATGGTGAGCTGATCGAAGGCCTCAAGCGGGAGTTCCCCTTCGCCCTGCGCAAGACTGATGGTGGAGGGTTGCAATCATGGGTGAATGCACTGCTGCGGCATCTTCGGGGCAAGGATTTGAATTCGTCTCTGCCACTCGATATTCGGGCGACAGCGTTCCAGCGGCGGGTGTGGGCTTATCTGCAATCGATTCCATTCGGCGAGACGAAATCCTACAGCCAAGTCGCGAAAGCCATCGGGAAGCCCCGTGCCTGTCGGGCCGTGGCTCGTGCTTGCGCCACGAACCCGGTTGCAGTTGCGATTCCATGTCACCGGGTGGTTCGCGAAGATGGCAGCATGGGTGGATATCGTTGGGGACTGGAACGCAAGAAAGCTCTGCTGCAGATGGAACGCGGCGCAGGCCAATAGCGATTGCAGGTTTCAGATTGTAGATTTCAGATTTTTCATCAACGCCGTCCGCTAAAGAAAGATTTGACCGCGCGCTTGCGCCACGATGTAATGAGCGGTTGAAGAAGAGCTGTGTGATTCTTCTGGCGGGGCGGTTTTATGCGAGCAAGCGTGGTCATCATTGTTCTTTCTTGCGTTTTCTTGTTTGGGTGTGGTGGTGGATCGATCCCACAGGTCGGGGGAGGTACGATTGCAGCGCCGACGGTTTCGTCGAGAGCTGCGCAGAACGGGGCCGTGATCGTTAGCCTGACCTCGTCAGTGCAAGGGGCAGTGATCTTCTATACCGTCGATGGAAGTACGCCGACGACCTTATCGCAGCAGTATCAGGCACCTTTTCTCGTGGCATCGAACATGACGGTGCAGGCGATCGCGATATTAGACCTAGCCACCAGCAAGGTGACGAGCGTCTCGTTTTCACCCAATATCCCATCGAACACCCAGGTCTGGGGCGACGAATTCTCGAATGCCACCGGAGCTAATGCGCAGCCCGATTCTGCGGTCTGGACGTATGACACCGGGAATAGCGGGTTTGGGAATAACGAACTCGAGAACTACTGTGCGTGGGGATCGTCGACCTCACCCTGCAGCACGATCAATCCTAGCGAGTACGTTGGGACTGACGGCTACCTGCACATCTGGGCGCAGCAAACGTCGCCAGGCGTCTACACCTCGGCGCGGCTGAAGAGTCAGGGGTTGTTCAGTTTCCAGTATGGGCGGCTGGAATTCAGGGCTCTGGTGCCGGAGGCTCAGGGATTCTGGCCAGCGCTGTGGCTGCTGGGCAATAACATCGTGAACGTGAATTGGCCGGCATGTGGCGAAATGGATGTGCTGGAGCGCGTGAATGCGGCCGGTTCACCCGATTGGAATGCCGGATCAATTCACGGGACCGGATTTACCGGCGGGACAGGGCTAGGCGCCCGGTACGATTTTCCGAATGGTGGTACGGCTGCGCAATGGCATACCTACGGCATGATCTGGGCGCCAGGTAGCGTACAGTATTACATCGACGATCCTTCGAACATCTACGCCGCTTTTACGCCCGCCAGTCTTAACGGGCTAAGCGGATCGATGTGGCCATTTGATGCAGGGCAGGCGAATTTCATCATCATGAACCTCGCTATCGGCGGGAGTTGGCCGGGACCGCCCGATGCATCAACTCCGTTTCCATCCGAGATGCTGGTCGACTACGTGCGGATCTACACGAACTAGATTTGTGTAATCGTGCGCTTGCGCACGGCTAGCCAATTGAAGAAGGCCACCGCTAAGGCAACCAACAGGATCAGAGATTTGTTGTATTCGATCTGCGTCAGCAGGCCGGCGCAGATTAGCGCTCCCGCGATGCCAACCAGAGTTCCGCCGCGAAGGCGAAACAGGGGCGGATCCGGCATTTTCTTCCTCAGAACCGGGACCGCGGCACACACCACTCCGTAATAAAACAGGCGCGATCCAGCAGAAAGCGTCGCATTCCCGGCAAAGCTGCCAAACAGAGCCAGCAGCCATACCAGGAGCGCAAACACGAGAATCGAAAAATACGGCGTTCGAAAGCGCGGATGCACAAGTGCAAAAACCGATGGGAAGTCGCCGCGCTCACCCAAGGCGAAGGTGATTCTCGGCGTCGCCAGAATGTTGCCGCTCAGGTAACCATAAATGGAGAACAGCGCGCCGACCGCCGTGAGAGCGGCGCCGCCGTTACCCAGGACGATGCGCGCCACGTCGGCGAGGGGGCGCTCGCTGTGTCCCGGATCAGGCAGCACTCCAACCACGACCCCCTGAATCAGCGCGTAAATGACGGCGCAAGTGATGAGAGCCGCGAATAATCCGAAAGGCAAATCACGGCGCGGATCCTTAGCTTCGCCAGCAGAGATCAGGGCAGCCTCGAACCCGCCGTAGGCAAAGATCAGAAGCACGATCGCCTGCGCCCATTGCGTAGGCCCGGGGGCGCGGCTCGTATCCGTCACGGCAGGATGTTTCATCAGCAAGTAGAATCCACCGACTAAGGTGACGAAGACGAGCGACATCAGCTTCGCAACAGTAAAAGACGTACTTACATGCGTGCCGGCTCTTACGCCGCGGAAGTTGATTGCAGCCAGGATTCCGATGAGCAATGTGAGAATGGCAAACTTCATAGCCTGTTGAGTCGCATGCGGCCAGAATTCCGCGAGATAGATAACAAACAGATTCGCATTTGCCGCGCAGGCGGTGAGCCGTACAAACCATACCAACCACGCAACCTGTATGCCCATGAAGCGCCCGAACGCTTCCTGGGCGTACAAATAGGGGCCGCCGGTATGTGCGAAGCGAGAGGCGACCTCGGCAAAGCAGGCCATGATCACGCCCACAGCGGCTGCCGCCAGCAAGGTCGCCAGTACACTTGACCTGCCGAGCAAGCTCGCCAAAACGGCTGGCAGACCGAAGACCCCGCTTCCGATGATGCAATTCACCGTGAGCGCGGCCAGGCTCCAGCGTCCGATGGCGCGCACCAAGCCTTCGCTGGAGGTCTTTTCAGGTACTGTTTCCGGCATCGCGAGTTTGTATCACAAATATCTAGGCCGCTGGCGGTTCAAATGCCCGGTCGATTAGAATCCCGGCCAATCCAAAATGGGATGGCCAGCGTAATTCCGTCAGGGAGTTCGAAGCATTCAATATGACCACAGAACGCCGCAGCGTTTTTATTGCCGGAGGCACTGGCTATATCGGGCAAAGACTGATCCCTAGACTGCTGGATCGCGGGCACGAACTGCGCGCGCTAGTGCGACCGGGTTCTGAGAGGAAGCTGCCGGAAGGCTGCACGGCCGTGATGGGTAACGCGCTCGATGGAGCCAGCTATGCAGGGAACATTTCCGCTGCTGACACGTTCGTGCAATTGGTGGGAGTCGCGCACCCGAGCCCCGCGAAAGCCGCAGAATTTCGGAAGATTGATCGTCCGGCGGGTTTAGGAGCCGTCGCCGCCGCCAAGGCAGCCGAAATTCGTCACTTTGTGTATGTGAGCGTGGCGCATCCGGCGCCCATGATGCATGCCTACATTGCCGTGAGGGCGGAGTGTGAAGCGGCAATTGATGCAGCGGGCCTGCATGCCACGATCTTGCGGCCATGGTACGTTCTGGGCCCCGGGCATCGCTGGCCGTACTGCCTGCTGCCGATTTATAAGATCGCCGAATTGCTGCCGCAGACCCGCGATGGAGCGAGACGCCTTGGGCTGGTGACTTTGGAGCAGATGCTGCGTGCACTAACGTTTGCCGTGGAGAATCCACTCCAGGGAAAACGGGTGATGGGAGTTCCTGAGATCCGCGCTGCGATCGTCTGAAAGCCGCGCCAATCAAGGCTTTTTGCGATGTGACCTTATTGCAGACCAAAGTAATCCCAGAATTACGAAAGCGCATGCCCGTGGGACATCTACAAGCCATGCGCTGCCGATGAGATGGTTGACAGCGGACAGGAATGGCCTTCGACGACATGGACGATCTTCATCGACGAATTGCGCGCGTGACGGAAGACCTGCGTAAGATCCAGCAGGAATTAAATTGTGCTGCGATGCAGGCGCCCAGCGATCCGGAATTGATGGAAACCTTGAATTCGCTTTCGGAAACCGAACCGATCGAAACCTTGCAGCTGGCACTCGATCAGATGCGCCATTTTCTATGGTTCTATTCCCAGGTCATGAGAAACGAGCCTGAGTTCGGCGACAAGATGCGGCAGGCAGGAACAAAGGAATCCGCAAATGGCGATATGCCGCGATCAGAGAGTACCTTCCTCGATCAACTCTCGCGCGTCGACGAACTAATGCTGCTGCACCACATGGTCGACGCGAAACGGCGCAAGCCGAATTAAGCTGGCGCCGCGGACGCCCCCCTGCCTCTGACGATTGTCTTGATCACTTCACCAGCGGAGCTCAGGACAACAAAGTTAGCCTCCGCTCCGGCGGCCAGTTTCCCATATTTCGCCGAAAGGCCGACCGCCTGTGCGGGATTCAAAGTAGCCGCACGCACCGCCTCGGCGAGCGTCCAGTTGGAGAATCGAATAACGTTGCGCACCGCTCGATCCATGGTTAGAACGCTACCGGCGAGACTGTCGCCCGCGGTGGCCTTGCCATCTTTGACCTCGACCTCAATCGGCCCCAGCTGATAGCGCCCGTCGGGCATTCCGGTGGCAGAGATCGCATCGGTAATCAGGACTGCGCGCTCTGGTCCTTTTGCCCGCAGAAAGAGCTTCACGACCTCGGGGGATACATGAATGCCATCTACGATAATGTCGGCCGTCATGGTGTCGTCGCTGAGAACTTCCCCGATGATCCCCGGGCTGCGATGATCGAGCGGACGCATGGCGTTGAAAGTATGGGTCGCGTGGCGGGCGCCCGCTTGCACGGCCGCGCGGGCCACGGGGAGCTCGGCATCCGAGTGTCCAATGCTCACACAAATCTTTCTGCGAGCGGCTTCAGCGATCACTTCCATCGCACCGGGAATTTCCGGGGCAATCGTTATCATGCGCACATGGCCGCGCGCCGCTTGCCACAACTTGTCGAAAATTGGAACGGTCGGTTCTACCAGATACTCTGGCGGGTGAACTCCACGCCGCTTATGGCTAAGGAATGGTCCTTCGAGATGAATCCCCAGGGGCCGCGCCTCGGGAGGGTCTCCGTTGACGTCTGCCTTTTTCTCGATCGCATCCGCCAGCCGCGCCAAAGCCGCGCAAGTTGCGTCGAGCGGAGCGGCCACGGTCGTGGCGAAGTATCCCGTCACGCCATGCGAGACAAGGAACCGACCTAAACGTGGGAGCTCTGCAGCCGATGCCCGCATCACGTCAAGGCCCGCCCCACCGTGGATGTGAATATCGAGGAACCCGGGAACCAGGACAGCATCACCGAAATCCACGAACGTCGCGTTCGAAGGAGAAGGGTGGGAACCGCGTGAGGAAATTTCAGTGATAAGCCCGTCTTGGATGACGAGCAGTGGATTCGTGATCTCCTCCACGGGAGTATAGAGACGCCGCGCGGTGACGACAGTTTTCATGAGGTGTAAGAAGCACCCATCCTAATTCCGCAAGGCGTCTAACGACAAATGGGATTGGCGGAAAGTTGGCATTCCTCCGTGCGAACGCAAAGATGAGCGCAGATCGTTTTGAGCGGGCGAGGAACGATAGGATTGAACCCACGCGGCGCCCAACGGTCACCTTCGAGAACTCATCGCGAATGCTATAATCGGTGAATCGCATTGGGCGCATTCCCGATCCTTCCAGCGCCCATCCGAAGTCGGGGAGTGGCTCAGCCTGGTAGAGCACCTGGTTCGGGACCAGGGGGTCGGAGGTTCAAATCCTCTCTCCCCGACCATTTCTTTTTGGGTCCGGCCCGGACACATGGGTTACAGAATGTACCGGCTACATGGGTAACAGTTTTGGGCCGAAGGGATTTTCCAGCGGTTCCAAAACTTTGGTTTCCAAATCGAAGTAACCCAGATCATACTGCATAAAACTGACGAGCCAGATATCGTCGTGAACCTCTTTGATGCCGACGGCCTGTCCGGCAAAGACCTGGCTGAAATTGATTTTCTTGTTTCCCAAACAGATGCGACCGCAGCGAGTGACCACGATGGTTTTGTCGTGAAACGGATAGTCGATG
>DATEHP010000225.1:0-16661 GCA_035279505.1 Candidatus Sulfotelmatobacter sp.
TAGGTGGCCAGCGCATCGTTGACGTTGGCGGCAACGCGATTGAAGCGAGAAAGAATCCACCGATCCTCGAGAGCAGCGACCGTGAAGCCGCTCACTCCCATTTCGTCCGGGCTACCGGGGCGTTGCCCCGGCCGGACAGCCGAGGACGGCTGTCCCCACACAAAGCCAAGACGGTCCACATTCATGAACATGAACCGCGCCGCATTCCAAATCTTGTTGGCAAAAGCCCTATAACCTTCAGTACGGCTCTCGTTGAAAGCAATGTCCGTTCCCGGGGCCGCCATCGCCGCCAGAGTAAAGCGGGTGGCATCGGTCCCAAAGCGCTCAATCACATCAAGAGGATCGACAACGTTCCCCTTGGTCTTCGACATTTTCTGCCGCTCGGCATCGCGCACCAGCGCGTGGATGTAGACCTGCCGGAACGGCACGCTGTCGTTTTTCTTTTCTCCCCAGCCGCTCGCCTTCTTGATCGCCGGATCCTGTTCGTGCCCCTGCATGAAGTGGCATCCGAACATGATCATGCGCGCCACCCAGAAGAACAGAATTTCGTACGCCGTGATCAGCAGCGTTGTCGGGTAGAACACCGCCTGATCGCGCGTCTTCTCCGGCCAGCCGAGCGTCGTAAACGGCAATAATCCGGAAGAGAACCAGGTATCTAAAACGTCAGGCACCTGATCCAACTTTGCCCCACCGCACTTTGTACACTTCTCCGGCGCCTCGCGCGCGACAATCATTTCCTTGCACGAACCGCAAGTCCACGCCGGAATCCGATGTCCCCACCATAACTGCCGCGAGACGCACCAGTCGTGGATGTTGTTCATCCAGTTCAAATAGATCGTGCGGTAGTTTTCGGGGACGATGGTGATCTCGCCCGTCTCGACGGCCTCCCGAGCGCGGTCGGCCAGCGGCTTGATCTTGATGAACCACTGCTCCGACAACCGCGGCTCAATCACAGTCCCACAGCGGTCGCACTTCCCGATCGCCAGCGCGTAATCCTTCTCGGCGACGAGGAATCCCTGCTCGCGCAAATCGTGCAACACGCGCTTGCGTGCTACGAAGCGGTCGAGCCCGGCGTACGCGCCCGCATTCTGGTTCATGTGCGCGTGCTCGTCCATAACGTTGATCTGCGGCAGGTTGTGGCGCTTGCCGGCCTCAAAGTCGTTGGGATCGTGCGCCGGCGTCACCTTCACCGCTCCGGTGCCAAACTCCGGCTGCGCCAGTTCGTCGGTGATGATCGGGATCTCGCGATTCATCAGCGGTACCAGAACTTTCTTCCCGTGCAGATGCGTGTAGCGCTCATCCTTCGCGTTCACCGCAATCGCGGTATCGCCCAGGATCGTCTCGGGCCGCGTGGTGGCAACCGTGATGAACTCGGAACTCCCGATCACCGGATAGCGCACTTCCCACAGCTTTCCAGCGACATCCTCGTGTTTTACTTCGAGGTCAGAGATCGCAGTCCCGTGCCACGGGCACCAGTTCACAATGTAATTCCCGCGATAGATCAGTCCTTCTTCATACAGCCGGACAAACACCTCCCGCACCGCGTGCGAAAGGTTTTCGTCCATGGTGAAATATTCACGGTCCCAGTCGACCGACGCCCCAAGCCGCTTCATCTGGTCGAGGATCGCGCCGCCATACTCGCGCTTCCATTCCCAGACGCGCTCCACAAACTTCTCGCGCCCCATTTCGCGGCGCTTCTTGCCCTCTTTTTCGAGTTGTTTTTCGACCATCATCTGCGTGGCGATGCCGGCATGATCGGTACCGGGCAGCCACAGCGTGATGAATCCGCGCATGCGATGCCAGCGCACGATGATGTCCATCTGCGTCTGGTTCAGCATGTGCCCCATGTGCAAGCGGCCGGTCACATTGGGCGGCGGCAGCAGCAAAGTGAACACCGGCCGCGGCTTTTCTCCGGAAGGCTCGCCGGACGGCGGAGTGGGCACGGAGAAAAGCTTCTCTTTGATCCAGTAGTCAGCCCAGCGCAATTCGATCGCGCCCGGCTCGTAAGCTTTAGGAAGTTCGTGCGGCATAGAAAGCAGTCAGCACTCAGCCGTCAGCAATCAGCCGGTCGAAAGCCGGCGATCTGCAACCGCTTCCACTGACTGCTGAGTGCTGAATGCTGAGTGCTCATCTGATCTTACAGGCGCGGGAAAAGAAGGGTCAAACCCACAAAGGGGGTATTACGCACGGAGGAGAAAATGCCACACCCCCTGGGGAGGTGCGCGGGAGTGCGTCTGTTGGTGAAGAAGCGCGACGCGGGGAATTCTTAGACACTACCACTGGCGTTTGCCGGGTTGAGTTTCCTCCCCCAACTAGTCAAGCTGGAAAGATCACTCTTCTCTCGCCGGTCCCCAGTTCGGAAAATCATCATTAGCGAAAGTGTTGTTGGTCAGCCGTTTGACGCGACTGCCGTCCGCGCGCATTGTGTAAATGTCACCGTTTACATCGTCGCGGTTGCTTTGAAATGCGATGGACGTCCCGCTTGGCGACCAGACGGGCCAGACATCATTAGCAAAATCATTGGTGATCCTCAGAAGCTCTGAGCCGTTGGCGAGCATGACATAGACTTGGTAGTAGCCGCTCTGGGTGTTATGAAAAACAATCTTCTTCCCGTTCGGCGACCAATGTGGCCATCCATTGCCGCCAATACTGGTCAACACCGCAACGCCGGTGCCATCCCGATTCATTACCGCGATCTGATAATCGTAATTGTGAATGAACACAATCTTCTTTCCGTCCGGAGACCATTCCGGTTGGACATCAAATCCCCCAGCCGTTATGGGGTGGCTCCCGCGCCCGTCGGCTTTCATGATGAAGATCTGAAAACCTACGTCGGTAAGACTTTCGTAGGCAATCTCTTTGTCTGTGGGTGACCACGCGGGATTCTCGTCCACCAGCCCGAACGTGAGTCTCACGACATTACTACCATCTGCGTTCATGACGTAAATCTCGTCGTACCCATCTCGGTTACTCACAAACGCGATCTTGCTGCCATCGTGAGATAAAGCTGGATTGCGATCTGTAGCCGGATTGTCAGTGAGCCGCCTTACTTCAGTTCCGTCCGCATTCATTGAGTAAATTTCATAGTTTCCGTCGCGGTTGCTATGGAACACGATCTTCTGGTCGTCGAAGCGATCCGTACTGGTTTCAGAGTTGCCAAACCTCCGGCTTTGGGCATAGCTATAGGAACTTCCTATCAGCAAGAAGCTCATCACCAACCGAATGAAAACCCCACGAGCAGTCAGATAATTGGCGGATTTCATAAGTGTCCTCGCTTTCGCAGTTCCTCACGAGATTAGAGAAAAATCGATCTGATTCCAGTTGGGCCACCCGCGTGCCTACAGGCAGACCGTTGCGGAGCCGAAGTTGTAGCCCAAGTCTAGGCTGATCGGACAATGCTGGGGAAAATTCGTTAGATCGATCCCCATTATGCCGATCTCAATATGGAAGCTGCCGGGCGATGCAGGTGTGATTTTGATCGACAAATGCGAGAGTAGCGAGCTTCCGGACAAGCGTGCTTCACTGTAATAGCTGTAGACGCCACCGCTAAGGTGAACTTTTTCCCGGAGACCACTGGCGTCAGCGGCATGCTGTTCAGGAGTAGCAAGACCGTATCGGAGCGATCGAATCCAGGACTCTTCGACGCACGTCCGAGTGGAGTGCTGCAAAGGTGCACAATCGACATAGTAAATAACCCTCCGTCTCTTCGCGAATGGGGACTAATGCCAGCGGTACTCGATTGTCTGCCCAAATTTTATTTCTTGTGCGGTGGTAAAACCGTGAACGTACTCGATGCCTTGCTATTTGGGCTGCTGCCGGAGCACGGTACATTCGTATACGCACTGGCAGAAAGCGTGTGCTGCCCGGGTAGCAAACCGAAAACGGCCGTAGCTGGACTCACGTTCGGAGAGGTGAATTGGTTCGTGACGTCATTTCCATCAAGGGTTACAGAAAAATTGCTGCAATAACTACGCAGCGTGATGGACGCGGCAACCGGATTACTTACGGTGCTTTTGTCTGCCGGTTTGTCAATGAATACGCCACAGCCTGCGAGCAGCGCGAGGTAAAGACCGAGCGCCGCGCCCGATATGCACTTTAGCAACGTTATTTCGTAATTCCTTACCGTATTGCGAGAAGTGCTAGGCCCGAATAGGATCGGCGTCCCCGTAACCGGGACAAACGTTTGGCGCGTGATCGACATAGTCGATTACCCGTTTCCAGTGTGAATACGAACCTATAGACCCTGGTCTGATAAAAAGACAACGGTGTCTGTGCGCGCACTAATATTTTGACTACTTAATCTGGGTTCGGAACGGATGGCCCGACTCAGTCGACTTTTTCCAGCGGGTAGGTAACAGAGTTCGGCTGAGTGAGGAAACAATACTCGAAAGGACGAGATTGTCAAGTCCAATGAGCTGTTCTGACGTGAAATCACCACAACTCATACTGTGTACATTTCGACATCACATACACATATACCCGTCAAACCCACAAAGGGGTTAGCTACTGGCGCGGAAAAAGCGTCCCACCTCTCGAACAGTCGTTCGAACTCTGAACTCCAGAGCAGCACATCCCTACGAGACAGTCCGGTCCGAATGCGTGCCGGACGACAGAGTGACAGGTCACCGGAAGTCGCTGAACAACACGACGTCACTGGACTCGGTGAGACGTATCAAAGCTACACGTTTTCCTTCGGGAGACCACGCCAAATTGACCACCGAATCCGCGAAGTGCGTAATTTGGCGAGCCTTCCCGCCGGAGATAGGCTGAAGCCACACGTTCGCAGCACCGTTTTTCGTCGTTGTGTAGGCGAGTCCCTGTCCATCCGGAGTCCAGCGAAGCTGCCAACCCGCACTCTCATAAGGAAGGACGCCCATGTAATCAAACGTCTTCAAAATGCGGCCGTCAAGGTTCATGACTCCTACCTTCGGCGCCGCATCGCTGCTCTCGTTAAATAGCATACCTATCTGGATGCCGTCCGGAGAATATCGGGCCAGGATAGAGCCGTCTTTGAGCAGAATCTGCGGGGACCCGCCCGAAATAGGCACTTTCAGGAGACGTTCCTTGTTTTCCGCTTCATCCGAATAAATAACCCATTTGCCATCAGGGGAGCAGTCCGGAAATAAGTCGGCAGGCCCCTTCGTTATCTGCACCAAATTCCCGCCAGTTGGGTCCGATCGCCACACTGTAAATTCTCCGTTACGAATTTCCCTATTCACGACCAGCAAGCGACGGGAATCGCACATCGAGAACGTTCCGCCCCCAAAGAACAACTCTGCATCCAGACGAAACGCGGGAGTGCGATCGCGTCCGTCGTCGGACATGAACCAGAATTGAGAGTGTCGTCCGCTGAAGAGCAACTTCCCATCCGCCGTCCATGCCAGACCGCCGAGGCCCGAGTTGGTTGAAGTGATCTGCGTTGCTTTATCTGGATTTGAGGCTGGTCCAACCAGGATGCTGCGTTGCCTCCTGTTCTGGATGGCTGAGAATTTCTTTCCGTCGGAGGTGATCGCTACACCTCCGTAATAATCCGCATCGTTGGTGATCCGCTGCAGTGATCCTTTGGGAAAAGGTTGCAGCCAGATTTGCCCGTTTACCGTGACCAGAAGGCCGCTTCGATCGGGAACCCAAACAGTGGACCAAACGTTGTCGGGAACAGGCAGGATCACCGGTGGTCCACCGGCAACAGGGCACACAATCAAAGCGTAACCGTTTGGTCCCAAGGAATTGGAGGCGATCAGTTTGCCATCGCTCGACCAGGATGGAGCGTCCGATTCGACGTTGGCTCCCAGGTTGGATTTCGCGATATCCAAGAGCATGCGTTCCTCGGTCCCGTCGCTGTTGGCGATCCACAGGGCTGACCCCGATTGATTGTGACCGCGAATAAAAGCCAAATGCTTGCCATCGGGCGAAACGCCGACACCGCTGTCCGTAGCTTTGACGATGAGTTTGGCTGTTCCTCCCAACGAAGGAATAGAGTAGGCATCGCCACCGTCCGCACCCTTGACGAAATACAGATAGTCACCATCGGGTGAAAATGTGGCCGTCCCAAAAAATGGTTCTTCGGACGGCGGAACGAGTTGTGCCGCACTTTCCGTTGCGACCTGTCGGATCCACAAACTGCTGCGCCCTGCGTCTCTCAGCGTGTAAACGAAGTGTCGGCCGTCAGGAGAAATCGCTGCGGTCCCGATCTTTCCAGTCTCAGTCAGCTTAGAAACTTTCATATTTTGAGGGTTCCACCGGGCCGGACTGAGATAGGTTCGATATAGAAAGTAGCCCGTTGCGGCGATGGCTATAACTAGAACTGCAGCGATCCAAAGTGCCAGTCGCCTCTTTCCCGGAAGCGGCGCTTGCGGGATTACACCGACAGATTTGTGCGATTCGGTGTCGCGCTTCAGCCGTTGCAGATCAGTAAGAATGTCCGACGCGTGCTGATAGCGCAGATTTCGGTCTTTCTCCAAGCATTTGCTGATGATCTGTTCCAGCGCAGCCGGAAGTTCTGGATTCAGGCGAAGCGGCGGACTGGGCGGTCGATTCAGGATGCCATCGAAAATCACGCCCGAGCTTTCTCCACGAAATGGCAACATGCCCGTCGCCATCTCGTAAAGTACCGCCCCGAAGGAAAACAAGTCCGTGCGGGCGTCTAGTTCCTTGGCTCGCACCTGCTCCGGGGACATGTACGCCACGGTTCCTACGGCCTGGCCAGGACTGGTGAGATGCTCCTCGAACGTAACCGTGGTCTGTGCGACCGTTGCCGACTCGTTCCCTGGTCCTCTCACCGCCCGAATGACTTTCGCCAGTCCGAAATCCAGGATCTTGGCATGACCTCGCTTCGTCACAAAGATATTTGCGGGTTTGATGTCACGATGGATAATCCCGGCAGCATGCGCTGCATCCAGCGCGTCGGCGATTTCGATGGCTAGGGAAAGAATCGGCTCCGTTTCCACGGGACGGCCACTGATGCGGTGCTTCAGCGTCATTCCGTCCAGATACTCCATGACCAGGAACGACTGATTGCCGTTCTTGCCGATCTCGTAGATGGTGCAGATGTTCGGATGGTTCAACGCCGAAGCAGCACGGGCCTCCCGTCGGAAGCGCTCAAGCGTTTGCGGCTCCCGGGCGACGTCATCGGGAAGAAATTTCAGAGCGACGAAGCGGCCCAGTTCGGTGTCCTCCGCCTTATAGACCACGCCCATCCCCCCGCCGCCGAGTTTCTCGACGATGCGATAGCGCGAGATGGTCTGGCCGATCATTGGGCTGAAATCTTAGGGCCAGCGATGAGGCAAGTCAATGAAGGCAAATATCTTGCTTCTGCGGACGAATTGTCGACTCGCGATAAATCCTGATCACTCATCTAACGGGGGTTTCGCGCTTCGGCCTTCGGATGCACGACTCCGACCCTCTGCTTTCATTTTCGAGTGAGAAAATCTGTGATCCTTTGCATTGTGCTGGGTTTCACCTTGCCACGATGCCGTACCGGGTTCTGTATTTCTCCTAATGGGTGGTTCATCACGTCCCGGTTCGCTCCCGTTCAGCTGCGCTGCTTTGCAAGAGCTAGGCTGAGTTGGGCTGATCTCAGTTGCGCCTCGGCCAGAGGGGTGGGACCCTTTTTCCGCGCAAGTAGCTATCCCCCGTCAAACCCCCAAGGGGAAACCGGAGGGCCTCGTATCACCCCAATGGTTTCATTTCTACTGCCGACCGAACGCTCATTGCTTAAAGCCCATCCTGTGGACTAAATCCTGAAAATTCTGTTCGGAGCGGTAGGGATCGAATGCGGGCTCAGTTTGTATGGAGTACAGAAGGTCCCTTGAGCGGAGTGTGTATGCCTTTTCCAGGGTGGCGTACGCGTTCTGCCACTCGCCCAAATGAGCTTGGACAACGGCCAAGCCGAAGGGATCGCCTTGAGCGGCCGACTTTTCTTTGTTCAGCCAATAGCCCCGCTCGCCGTGTTCGGCAAGATCGCGGCGCAGCGCGTTGAATTCCTGATTCGCCTTTTGGCGGTCTTCCCCGAAGATGGCTTGCTTTTCCTGCTCATCGATTGCCTTGGCGAAATTTCTCTTCTGTTCGTACGCAGATGCGAGCAACCACATCAGGAGCGGATCGTTTGGGTTACTCTGGAGCGACTCTGACGCGGAATCGATCAGGCGGTCATACTGACGAGACGTGAGGAGAGGGGTCATGGCCAGGCCGTTCACGATCGAAGAAAACGGATCGAGCTGTTTGGCGCGTTGCATTTCGGCCAACGACTCTGGCGTACGGTTTTGCCATGCCAGAAACATTCCGTACCAAAGGTGCCCGGTTACGTCGTTGGGGCTCAGGTCGATTGCGCGCTGGAATTCCTTTTCTGCGGCGGGGAAATCCCATTTGAGGGCATACTTCACCCAGGCGAGTGCGTGGTGGGCCATGGCAAGGTTCGGATCGATCTGCAGTGCTTTGTTCGCCGCCGCCTCCGCCTGAGGCAATGACTCCTGTGCGGTCATGAAGCCCACACCGGCCGACCAGGAATAGGCTTCGGCCATCCCGCCATACGCTGGAGCGAAAGTTGGATCCGCAGCGATCGCCTTTTGGAAATAGTCAAAAGACTTCCGCATGTCAGCGGGGGTCAGTCTGGCTGAGAAGTAAAGTCCTTTCAGGTAAGCGTCGTAAGCATCGGGCGGCACGGGCCTGTGCGGCGCACTAAGCCTCTCCTGGGCTTCGGGGAGCAGGGCCGCCTTTATGCTCTCGGTGACGGAACCGGCGACTTCGTTCTGCAGGCGAATCACGTCGGAGACACCGCCTTCATAGCTATGCGCCCACAGATGGCGTTCATCAGCAGCCTGCACGAGTTGGGCGGTGATGCGCACGCGGTCGCCTTGGCGCAAGACGGATCCCTCGACGATGGCGTCCACATGCAACATGCCGGCAATCTCCGGGAGGGATTGCTTGCTGGAGCGGAAGCGCATTACCGAACTGCGCGAGATGACGCGGACGTTATTCAAGCTGGCGAGCTGTGTGATCAGTTCGTCGGTCATGCCGTCAGCGAAATACTCCTGATCGGGGCTCCCTGACACGTTCTCCAGGGGCAGGACGGCGAGAGAGCGGACGGATGCGGTAGACGGACTGAACAGCTTGCTGCGGATGTCGCGAGGATTCCACAGCCAGACGACAGCCAGCGTGACGATCAGAATTGCCGCGGCCAGAGCGAATTTCAGGCTTGAGAGCGGATGATCTGATGCCGGTGTTGACGCACGTCCGGTATCTGCGGCTGCCGTTAATGCGAAGGCCAGGTCCTTGGCGGACTGGAAGCGATCGTTCGCGCTCTTTTCGAGGGCGCGCCGAACAATACCGCTTACGGCGGGCGGAATGTCGTTGTTATTGATGGTCAGTTCGGCCGGATCACGGTTGAGGATGGCACTGATGGTATCGGCCGGCGTGGCACCTTGAAAGGCGCGGTTGCCCGCGAGCATCTCGTACATCACGGCACCGAGGGAGAAAATGTCGCTCCGCGGGTCGACCAGTTGACCGCGAACCTGCTCCGGCGACATGTATCCCACGGTTCCCATGATCCTGGTTGAGGCGGTCTGGGTGGCCATTGGGACTTCCGACGTATTCACCTTGTCCGGCAGCAGCTTGGCCAGGCCGAAATCGAGGATCTTGACGTGTCCATCGTGGGTGAGCCAGATGTTCTCAGGCTTCAGATCGCGATGGACGATGCCTTTTTCATGGGCAGATGCCAGCCCAAGACAAATCTGGGACGAGATATCGGTGGTCTTTCGGACCGACAAGGGTCCCCTCTGAATGCACGCGCGCAGAGTCTCCCCATGCAGGAGCTCGGAGACGACGTAGGGAGTTCCGTATTCCCAGGTCCCAACGTCGTAGATGGAAACAATGTTCGGGTGATTCAAGGCCGCAGCGGCGCGCGCTTCCCGCTCAAAACGGCGGAGGCGATCGGGATCCGTGCTGAAGGCTTGCGGAAGGATCTTGATGGCCACGTCGCGGGCGAGTCTTGGGTCGTGAGCGCGGTAAACTTCGCCCATACCGCCGGCGCCGATCTTTTCGATAATGCGGTAATGAGAAATGGTGGTACCTGCGGATAAGGCTTTGGGACCGTGATCTTCGATTTCCTGCTTTGTGAGAAGCTGAGCGGCAACCTGAAGCGCGGGTGACTCGATGAAATTTCTGGCCTTGCTGTCGGAGGCTAACAGCGATGCCAGTTCCCGGCGCAACGCCTCGTCGCCCTTGCACGCGTCGCGCAGATAAGAATCCCGTTCGTCTGGATTCCGTTCCAGCGCGGAATGATAGATGTCCTCAACGAGGTGCCAACGTTCACGTTCCATGCGCTTCCTCATTTCGGTTCAATTCGCGGAACAGCCAAGCCTTCGCAAGCCTCCAGTCGCGATGAACGGTTTCGACGGAGACATCGAGCACCTGAGCCGTCTCGTCGGTGCTGAGTCCTCCGAAAAAACGGAGTTCCACGACGCGGCTTTTTCGTTCATCGACCTTGGCCAGCGCGTTTAAAGCGTCGTCCATGGCAACGATTCCGTCGGCGCGTTCGCGTTTTCCGAAGATCTCATCGTCGAATGGAAGGAGGGCCTCACCAGCTCCTCTCTTTATAGAGCGGCGGGAGCGGGCAAAATCTGTAAGCACCCTGCGCATTAAATTCGCGCAGATCGCAAAGAAGTGGTTCCGGCTCTCCCAATTCATAGACTGGAAGTCGACCAGACGCATGTAGACCTCATTGATCAAGGCCGTGGTCTGGAGGGTGTGCCCAGTCCTTTCGCGGGCCATATAACGATGGGCAGTGAGGTGAAGCTCGTGATAGATAAGGGGGACGAGCTTTTCCAGGGCTGCGTTGTCGCCTCCCTGCCAGGAGAGAAGCAACTGTGTGACCTCGTGATCATCGCGACCCATGCGCAATCCTCGTCGAAGGCCGTTTTGTGGGCCGAAATGTTATCACCCAGACACGGGAACGCAAAATCGACAAAGTTTTTTCGATCGCCGGTTACAGTTCGTGGCTGCCTTTTGCGCTTTGATCGGGTAGAGGTGATGGAAGTTCACTTACCTCGAACCTTTGCCTGAGGAGGCGACGATGAACATTCGAACTGTGAGCAAACTTGCGTCGTGGATGGCTGCGCTGGCGCTGGTCGTTCCGGCATTTGGCCAGGACAAGCCAAACCTTAAATGTGGATCGGTAGGTGGAATCATGGCGACGGATCTGGGCGCCATCGACCAGCAAACGACGATGGGAATTTCCATTGGTGACCTGAAGGGCGCGGTCTCAGCCACAATTGCGAGCGTTACCGGGAACTCGGATGGAACGGTGTCGTTCGTCGTGCAGCACCATTTTGTGACCGAATCGGGCGATGCGATTTTGTTCGCTCCAGCTACGGCCGTGACTCTGCCGGTTTCTTCCACCCGCTATGCGGTGCTCGATTATCCCGTAACGATCAACGGCGGGACCGGCAAGTATAAGAACGCTACCGGGCAGTTGAACAGCATCGGGGAGGTGGATCTCGGTTCGGGACAAACGGTGTTTCGCTATTCCGGAAGGTTGTGTCTGGCGTCGGGGAGTTAAGACTTTCATCTGGACGCGCGCGACACACCGAATCAAAATCAAAATCCCATCCTAACGTCGCGCTTGCGACGTTAGGATTGATTTCAGCGATGATGTGCGCGCGTTGCGAATTCCAAAGCGGGTGATTTGGGGTAGCATTGGGACACAAGCGCAGTAGTTGGCATATATCGGCATCTCTAAGACGATGCAGTCGAGTCTTTCATCTGATCGGCAAGAAACGGAGCGAGGCTGAGGGTCCGGTTACTTTTTCTTCCCTAGCTTGCGCGCAATCTCTTCGACAATCTTGGGGCGCATATCGGCGAGGACGCTGTCGACGATGCTGGCAATCTCCGGATCGGAATCGAACGAACCCGCCACTTCTTCTGGCTTGCTCTCCGCACCGGCGGCCACAGCCATGGCGGCCCTATCCTCCGGAACAGCGGCTTCGACTTCCTGCACGGAAGCTTCCGTCGGGTTGGATGCCTTCGAACTTCCGGTCTCGCGGATCTTTCTCCAACTGGCCCATGCGGCTGCCGTTTCCGATTCTCTCTTTGCCATTTCGTCTGACCCTCCTGCCCTGAATGACCTGGAAACCGGCACCGGCTCCGTGGATACTTCCTCCGACTTCGATTCCTGTTCGTGCCTTTCAGCCTCTGCCACCGGCTCAGGAGTTTCCGCCACCGGGGCGGCGTGTTCATCCTGAGTCTTTTCGGATTGAGGCTGATCTTGCGGCGCAGCAGCTTCAGCCGTTACCTCCGAGGTTCCGGCTTGCTGCGGCAATTCTGCCTCTTTTGGCTGCTCTTCAACTTTCGTGTCGATCTTTTCCTGGACCGTCGGCTCGATCTTCTCTTCGATCTTTTCTTCCGTCCTCTGCTCAGGCTTGGGTTCTGCATCAGGTGCGGCCGCGGGGGACTCGAGCGCGGCGGCCTGGAGAGATTTGTCGGCGATCGGTTCTGGCGGAGCCGTAATCCGTTCCGCCTCGTACTTCGCAGCGACAGCTTCCAACTCTTTCACGGCGGCGCTAATCGCTTCCGTTGCTGCCACCGAAACCGCGGCAAGAGGCTGCGCAACTTCGGGCGCCACTGTAGCCGGAATGGCAGCAGCGGCTTCCGCAACTGGACATTCCGCGGTGACAGCGGGTGCTTCAAGCGGCTCAGCGACTGCAGGTTTCGCCTCAGGGGTTGTGGATGCGGCCACGATATGGCCACCTTCCGCCGCTGCAAAAGCCGCATAAGCCTTCTGCATTTCCTGCTCGAGCGAAATTGCAGCTTCGTCGGAAGCCACAGCCACGGCTACCGCGCTCCAGCGCGACGGC
Source organism: Candidatus Sulfotelmatobacter sp. (assembly GCA_035279505.1). Taxonomy (GTDB): domain Bacteria; phylum Acidobacteriota; class Terriglobia; order Terriglobales; family Acidobacteriaceae; genus Sulfotelmatobacter. The sequence continues at coordinate 12,849 of DATEHP010000225.1, forward strand.
GCCGCCGCTGAGTCAGCCAACGCGGCAACCGCCATGGTCGCGGGTTCCAGTGTCGGACTCGCTGCACTATTCGTCCCGGTTCCATTTCCCGGTATTGGAAAGTGCACCGCCATCATTTGCGTCTCCAGGCCCATCATGGCGGTCATCGCGTCGGCTTGGGAGACAATTCCTGGGTCCGTGCTGTTTGCTTCGATCTTTTCTGCAGGCTGTTGTTCGGCGAACGTCACCGGAGGCGCTGCCGCCGCTACTTCCGGCAACGGTACGGACTCGACCGGCCGAACTTCTTCTTGCGCCTCTTTGTTTTCCGCGTTCGCGGTGGTTTCCAGCTTCGCAGCCTCCACAAATTCGGTCTTGGGAGCTTCAGTCTCCGTCGGCGCGTTAACCGGGATTTCCGCTAAAGGCGTCGGCGGTTTCTCCTCGAGGGCCTTGCCCTTGATTTGGGCTGCGGCGGCCGCCAGGGCGGCGATTTCTTCAGGAGTAACATCTTTGGGCAATCCCTCCGGCGCGAGAGCGCCGAGGTTGACCGGCGCTTCTTCCGCGTGGGCAGTTTCGGCGGCTGGGGCGGGTTGCGCGTCCTTGTGCGTGATCACCGTCCGCAGGTCTTTGTTGACCGGGTTGTAGATCGCCGGATCGTCGGCATTGTCTTCCGCCTCTTCCGCCGGCTTTCCCTGCTTCTTCTTCGACGGAAAAGCGATGCGCCTCTTCCACCCGGTATCGTCTTCGGCCGCGGTCATCGTCTTGTCATAACGGCCCTCCTCGATCGCCGCCGTCGCCCGGGCAAAACGGCCCGGTTTCGAAGAGTCCGCCCGCGGCACAACTTTGTCCTCCAGTTTGCTCAAGGCGCTCAGCAACTCGCTGGCTTCAAAGGGCTTGACGATGAAGGCGTCGGCGCGCACGCGCTTGGCCTCTTCCGGCTTGAAAGGTTCGAGCTTTCCAACGGTGAGCAGGACCGGAATCCGCGAGGTTTCGCCCACTTCTTTGAGGCGCTGGCACACCTCCAGCCCACTGTAGCCGGGCATGTAGACGTCAAGAACGATCAGGTCGGGCTTTTGTTCCGAGATCTTCTTCAGAGCCGCCGATCCATTGTTGACGGTGATGACTTCATACCCCGCGTCCGCGAGGATTTTCCGCCCCATATTCTGGGCGGTCACGCTGTCGTCGGCGAGCAGTATCTTCCTGGCCAAAGGTTTCCTCTGAAGAGGGGAGATACCGCGAAGGTAACCTGCGCCTCAACCTAAGTCAATGATCCGGAAGGGAAGTAACACGTTACCAGTGGTCAGCACCTTGTGCGCGAAAACTGAGGTTTCAGAGTTTCAAAGACTAAAGAACGACGCGATATCGTCCGGATCCCTTGAGAACGGTCATGATTTCACGGAATTCCTGACCGCAGAATCCGTACCGAACGCACACTTCTCGCTCTAAGTATTCTTCACGGATACCAGACGACAACCTCTCGTCTTTGTGAAAGACCGAGTACGTTCCATCAGCTTCGCGCACGAATTCCCAGGAGTTTTCCTTCATAGGCACGCCAACTCCCAAAGCACGGGTAAATAGCTGTGAGTAAAAACTGCGAGGTTTTTGAAACTCTGAAACCTTGAAACTTCTTAGAACGGGTTGATCTTCTTCAGCCCCTTTTTCTTCTTCCGCTTACTGCTCGAGAGGTCCTGATCACTGGCGGGAGTCGAGTCATCGGACTTCGACGCGCTGCTCGAGGACGACTGGTTCTGAATCTCATTCACTTGATTCGGCGGTGGCAACGATGTATCTGTACCCGAATCCGCTGGCTTCAACTCATTCGGATCCGACGGAGCATTCGGTTTCAGTTCATTGGGATCAGGTGTTGCCGGTGTTCCAGGCGGCGTAGCTGCCGGAGGTGTACCGAACGGCGTATTGGGATTGACCTCATTTCCTACGGGCGGAGCGCCACCCGGGCCAGGCTGATCCGGTTTTACAACTTCCAGTCCCACTTTGTTCCCGCCGCCACCCGCAGCGGTTCTCATGAAGTCTTTCGCTTCTTCTTGCTGAACAGTGACAGCGCTGATGGGCTCGGCCTCAACCAGCGTCGGCTCGCCTACCTTCGGCGCACCCGATACGTCCGGGCCCTTCTTGATGAGGCTCATCATCTGGCCCATCATTGTCATTTGGCCGCGGCTCTCGATCTCAGCCTTGTTCCGCGCCACCGCGGCCTTAGTCGCACGCGGTACCGGCTCGTGCAGAGCTTCCAGCCGCTTCTTGGCGTCAACGGCGCGATCCATCAGCGGATAGCGGGTGAGGATCGCGGAATATTTGGTCGCTGCGGTTTTGGAAAGCTTTCCAATGGCCTGCGCCTTATCGGCCTCCCTCATGCAACCACGTGGAAGATTGTTGACATCGCACGTCGTGCTTTTGCGGATACGCGCAATCTGACCTTCGTAATTCTGCCCCAACAGATAAAGCGCCTCGTCCGCACGGCTGTACAGCGGATACTTTTCCACCAGGGTCTGCAAGCGCGCGATCGATGCGGCGTACGACTCGCGCAGGTAGTAGAACCGCCCAATTCCGAACTCGCGATCCGCCAGCACCTCCTGCACTTCGAGCAAACGTTTCTTGGCCTCGGGGACCAGCTTGCTGTCTGGGTATTGCAGGACCACCTTGCGGTATTCATCTTCGGCACGCTTGGCATGCGTGTAGTCGCGATCCGACTTCTCCATCTGTTGAAAATGAATATTGGCGATCTTTAACTGTGCCTCGGCTGCTTCCTTCAAATTAGGAAAGAAGATCTCGAAGTCGCTGTACTCTTGTTCGGCCTGCGCCAAAGCCGCCGTGCCACCCTCGGCATACCATGAATCACCCACCGCCAGCTTGGCGCGGGCAATGTATTCCGAGTCAGGATAGGTATTAATCAACGTCTGCAGCGTGAGGCGCGCGACGTCGAAGCGGTTGTGGTGCATCGCGTCCATGGCCTTGTCGAACAGAACTTTGTCCGGCTGTTTCGAGCCCACACCGGCCAGCGGATTGACAGATTTCTTGTTGGTGCAGGCGGCGGTCAAGGCCAGCAGCACACCCAGCACGGCAATCAAATGAATTCGACGCAACATATAGAGATGGAAGTCCTTTGAGTTCCAGGTTTCGCTAGACTTTCTGCAGTGCTGCTTCGGTCGCCACTCTCAGCAGCGACTCCGCATTCTTTCTTGGATCACCAGTACCAAACACGGCGTTGCCCGCCACGAGAATTTCGGCTCCGGCCCGGACCACATCAGCCACCGTATCGAGGGCCACGCCCCCATCGACTTCGATGCGATAGTTCAGGCCGCGTTGGCTGCGAATGTCGGCTAAACGCCGCATTTTGTGCATGGTAGACGGGATGAATTTCTGCGCCCCGAATCCGGGGTTGACCGACATGACCAGGACATAATCCACAATATCGAGCACTTCCGAAAGCGTTTCGACCGGCGTCGCAGGATTGATCACCACTCCCGCCAGACACCCGTGGCTCTTGATCAGGTGCAGCGAACGGTTCAGGTGCAGGCAGGCTTCCTGATGCACCGAAATCCAGTTCACTCCAGCGTCGGCGAACACGGGAATAAATTCGTCGGGATTGTCGATCATCAGGTGACAGTCGAGCGGCAGGTCCGTCACCTTCCGCAGGGATTTTACTACCGGCGGCCCGATCGTGAGGTTCGGGACGAAATGCCCGTCCATGATATCGACGTGGATGACATGAGCCCCGCCCTGGCACGCGGCTCGCACCTGTTCGCCCAGTCGGGCGAAGTCCGCGGAAAGAATTGACGGTGCCAGTTCGATCAAACCCGGGCCTCAGAACCTGATTTCCTG
>DATEHP010000226.1:0-38965 GCA_035279505.1 Candidatus Sulfotelmatobacter sp.
GGCCACGGCTATGATCGTGCCAAGGCCCGGGTTGCTCTGATCGAATTGCTGCAGAATCCCAGCCTCGGCTGCGCCTGGCTCATTCTCGACAGGGATACTCCTGTCGGCTACGCGGTACTTTGCTTTGGCTACAGTCTCGAATGGTTAGGGCGCGATGCCTTCGTCGACGAGTTCTACTTGCGCGAGGAGTATCGCGGCCGCGGCTGGGGTAAGAAGTCCATGGCTTTCGTGGAAGACGCTGCGCGTGGACTCGGAGTAAGAACACTCCATCTCGAAGTTATGGAAGGGAACAGCGCCGCGTTGCATCTCTACGAGAGGATTGGATTCCACAAGCACCAAAGCACGATCCTGTCGAAGTGGATTGCGAAGAACGATACCAAACCCGCACGAGGCCGCTAGAAAAATACTTTCATGCTGCGATACGTGTTCATCGAATGAACATCGCATGAAGCCTGGCTCACTCCGCTTCGAAGGCCGCACCACTTTTCACCACGACATCCCCCGATTGTGTAGAATGCCTCCGGCAAAACAGGAGTCCGGTAAAAAACAGGAGGAAGATCGCATGAATCCACTCTGTCGTTCCATCAGAGGGATGTCTGCAGTGCCAGTCGCTGTTGCCGTTCTCGCCGTTTCACCTCTTGCATTCTCACAGTCCGGCGCCGCGGCCGCCGAAGACAGCCCTGTCTACAAGGCATTCAGTCAGTTAAAAGGGCAATCGAGTTACCGCATGACCATCAACATCGAATCCAAGGATCCGCGCATGGCTCAAATGGCGGCCATGGGTATGGGCATGGGCACGATCGAAAAAGTAGTTCAGGGGAGCACGACGCAGGTGGTCATGCACATGAAGATGCCCGCCATGGATCAGGGTGGTGCTATGGATGACTGGGAAATCCGTGCAGTGGCGAAAGACGGTCGGGCCGCCCGCCTGATCACATCACCAGCCGTGCCCCGTTTACTCAAACGCGCCGATCAGATGCTCGACATGCAGATGGCCATGATGGAGAAACAGGCTGTCACCAGCATCGCGCAAGCTTTAGCGCAAGGTCCGCTGGGAGCGATTAGTGCGGCCGTGCAGGGAGCGTCAGCCGCCGCTAGCATGGCAGGCGCGATCGCGCTCAAGAGAAAAGCCCATGAATTTTTCTCCTGGCAGTGTGTGCCGGGGGCAGGACAGTCCACGGAAAAAACTACGCCACAACTGACCGGACTGCGCGCGGTCGCTGATCAGAAGATGGGAGAAACAAACACCGCTGCTTACGAATTCTTTGTCAATGAGAACGGGAAGTCTCAAGGCCCAGTTCGCCTGTTTGTTGCCAAAGACAGCGGTTTGCCCGTCCGCATAGAGATGACCGATCCACAAGGACACGGAAGCGTCCACATGGATTACACCGACTTCAGCAAAGAGGTTCAGATCGAGGTTCCTGATTGTCTTTCAAAGTAATCTGACGATGTAACACTAGCCTCCCGGGCGCGCCCGAAGGTTGCCCGGGAGCCAGGCCGCATTGCGCCGCCGATATCCCGCCACTATACTCAATTCAGAATTCTTCTCCGGAGCAGTGATGCCCCTATCCGCAGTGATCGTCGATGACGAGCAACTTGCCCGCGACGAGCTTGCCTACCTCCTGAAAAATGCCGGTGAGGTCAACGTGGTGGCCCAGGGCAAGAATGGCCTGGAAGCAGTCAATCTGATCAAGGAACATAATCCTGATCTGGTTTTTCTCGACGTGCAAATGCCCGGATTGGATGGATTCGGGGTCATAAAGAAGCTACTCGACAAGAAAGTCCCGCTTCCCAAGATCGTCTTCGCGACTGCCTTTGATCAGTATGCGGTAAAAGCTTTCGAGGTGAACGCCGTTGATTATGTGCTGAAGCCGTTTGACAAGAAACGTGTCGCGCAGGCCATTCAAAAGGCCCGCGTCCAGCAGGATGCAAACGGCAATCCTGGCGAAAAATTCGAGACTCTCGTCCGGATGCTCGAATCCCAGAGGCAACCTGCCTCAAAGGTCCTGCTCAAAGCCGTCGGCCGCATGTTTCTCGTGGACCAGAAAGACATCTGCTACGCGTGGATTGAAGACGGCGTGATCACAGTTGTGACTGCGGGCACAGCAGGAATGGAGGGACAGTCCAACTGCCGGACACTGGAAGAGTTGCTGGACAGTCTCGACACGAACCTTTTTTGGCGGGCCCACCGCTCGTACCTGGTGAACATCAACCGTATCCGGGAAGTCGTGCCCTGGTTCAAGAGCTCGTACCAGTTGCGGATGGACGACAAGAAGCAGACCGAGATCCCGGTCAGCCGCGCTCAAACCAAACGGCTGCGTGAACTCTTCGGACTCTAGACGCACTCCTCGGCACTCGATCCCAATTGCGGATTCAGTCCGTGGCGACCAGACCAAATTTTGCGGTTGCCCAACCTTGGCGGCGGTCACCACTCGTTCTGCGATGTCCAACAATCCTTCGATCAGCGTTCCGGTGTACATCATTTCTCGCTTAGAACCTTTGCTATAAAAAAGGCCGGAGAGCGGCGTGAGAGAATCGCCCCTCTCCGGCGTTGGGGGAAGGGCTTACACGGCCAGTGCCTCCAGGGCCGTGCGGTCCTTGATGACCAACATTGGTCCGTCCAGTCGAATCAAGCGCTTCCTTCGCAGTGTAGTCAGGAGCCGCGTCACGGTTTCACGGGAGGCTCCAATGCGCATCGCCATTTCTTCGTGGGTCATCGGCGTGGGCTTGCAGCCCGCCTCGGAGTCTTCTCCTTCACGAATCGATTGAGATAGCAATAATCGTGCCAGTTTGCCAGCCGAAGAGCGCGTCAGTACCAGATGGTGAATATCGCGGTAAGCCGATTGGTAGTCGCGGCTCAGGCATCGTGCAGTATGCAGCCCGATTTCGCAGTGGCTCTCCACGAGTTCCAGAAACTGCTTTCGATCGATAAAGCTCAGGTGGCAGGGGGTCGCCGTCTCAGCAGTCGTTTCGTATGTCACGCCGGAGAGTGTCGCGCTTAAGCCCAGGGCTTCCCCTGGCCCGGCAGTTTTCAGGATCAGGATTTTGCCCTCGCGCGATGTGGTCGAAAGGTTCACCTTTCCCGAGCACACGATGAACACTCCGCGTGGAGTTTGTCCTTCGACGAACAGGATGGCGCCAGCGGGCAGCACGCTCTTGTGGCTGGCTTTGCTCAATGATTCCAGCGTCGGGTGGGAAAACGCGCAAAAGCGCTCGTTTTCGCACTCGGGACACTGGCAGCAATCTTCAATAATGTCGAGTCCATAAGGCGCTTTCATGTCATCCTCCGCTCGAGGTTGGCGTTTCCGGGGAGAAGGTGTTTCGGCCAGTCCGATTCCGCCCAGATGGCGCGAACTGGAAAGCAAAGCCCGAGCGTGCGCCCGGGTCTCACTATGGGAGCTTTGGGCGGCCCTAAGGAGTTCCCATCCCGCGCTCGGTTCTTCGCTTGTCTCCCACTCCATGTGACACGCGAACAGGTAGAGCGCATCAATCTCTTGAGGGTGGGCCTGCGGTTTTTGTTCAGGCGCGGTCTGTGGGGAGGCAACCTCGCGAGCATCCTCGAGTATTGTCCACCTGATGTCGGGCTTGTTCCGGTCTCCTACCGATCGGCATCGGCGCGCTCTCGGGACCGCGACTACCGGTTCGACACTGCGGCTGGAAACGCTTGGCGGAAGCGTCTGTGGCGTGCTTAGCTGTAACACTACTATGACTCCACCCGTGGCGGCTTGAGCCGCCCTCAGGTCTGGGACTTTAGGATTGCGTTTCTGCTTAGGCGAGACGTGCAACCTCCGGCCAGAGGCAGACGCTATTGCTTATGCACGTGGCTTTCCGAAAACGGCACTCCAAAGTGAGGCCGCAACTTCCCTGTTTGGAACGAGTTCCGAAATAGGATCGCGGCATCAGATGGTCCAAGTTTTGCCGCTTCTTCGGCAGTCGCCGATTAGCCGTCACGTCCGGGCTACCCGGTTTTAGGTTCGGGATCGGAATAATCCTCGCGCTTGATCCCTAGTCGCTGCATCTTTGACTGCAAGGTTGTTCTCTTCAGGCCGAGCCTTTGAGCGGCTCCTTCGGGCCCAGACAAAACTCCACGCGTCTCTCTCAACACTCGGATGATGTGCTGTCTTTCGGCGGTATCGAGAGTTCGGTCGCCCTCCTCGGTTTGGGATTTGCTTTGTGTTCGCAATTCCGCAAGCGGAACTCGCAGAGCGTTTCCCTCACTTAGAATGACGGACCGCTCCATCAAGTTTTCAATTTCGCGGACATTGCCTGGCCAATCCCATTGCATCAAGGCTTTCATGGTTTCTTTCGGAATTGTCTCGATATATCGGTCCATCCGACGCGCAAATTTGTGGACGAAATGGCGGATCAGCAGCGGGATATCCTCGCGACGCTCCCGCAACGGGGGCACTCGGATCGGGAAAACATTCAGCCGGTAGAAAAGGTCACTGCGGAATTCACCCTGCGCGATCCTTTGCGACAGGTTCCGGTTCGTGGCTGCCACCACTCGCACCTTCACCTTGACCGTGTGATTGCTGCCAAGACGTTCGAACTCCTGATCCTGTAGCACGCGCAACAGCTTGGGCTGCAGCTCGGTGGAAATCTCACCCACCTCGTCAAGAAATAACGTTCCCCCATGTGCCAGTTCGATCCGCCCGATTTTGCGGCTAATGGCGCCGGTGAAGGCGCCTTTCTCATGCCCGAACAGTTCACTCTCCAGCAGGCCGGTGGGGATTGCGGCGCAGTTTACTTTAATGAACGGTCCATGCTTGAGGTGGCTCATCCGATGGATCGCATGGGCGATCAGTTCCTTCCCCGTGCCGGTTTCCCCCAGAATTAGTACGGTCGCATCACTGGCCGCCACGGTCCCGACTTGGTCGAGCACCTGCCTAAGTGCAGCACTGTCTCCCACGATCTCGGGAAACTGCCCTTCGGATCTGGTGTGTCCCTCAAGGTAGCTTCGTTCCTCTCCCAGTCGCTGCTTGAGCAACTCGATTTCACCCGCGGTGCGATAGTTTTCGATCGCTAGTGCCAGCTGGGTTGCCACCTGATTGATCAATCCCACATCCTCGGTCCGGAATGCATCTGGGCGCGTGCTCCCCAGAACGACGACCCCCAAGGGTCCTTTCGGGCGCATGAGTGGAACACAGCAGAGGGATTGGAGTCCCTCCGCCAGCAGGCCTTTCGCGACTTCATCGTCGAAACCCTGCAATTGCTCCTGAGAGAAGATCATCGGCTTGCGTTCTCGCATCGACCGTCCGACTGGAGTTTCGCTTGGGCTGCCCTGTGCCGTGGGCATCAGGCCTTTGCTCAGCGGAAAGTCCGTTGCCTGATACACCAGGAGCCCAGTCCTGGCGTCATGCAGTGCAAACGTCGCGAACTCCTGGTACAGTACCCGGCGAAGGTGCGCGGAGACTCTGGGAAAGACCTGCGCGACATCCCAGTTCGACGAAAGCAAGCTGGTTACATCGGTCAGCATCTGCAGTCGGCTGGTTTCCTGGCGCAACCGCCGATCAAGCTCTTGAATAGACCCTTCGAGTACTTTTGGCGCCGTTACCTCCAGTACAACCGCCCCAACCCCTCTCACCGTTCCTTGCGCATCCATGATAGGAAGGTAATGTGCGATCCAGTGGCCGCTTTCCGTTCTCGAGGGAAGCGTTCCCGAGACCTCGAATCCCACTGGCTGCCGGATCTGCAGCACTTCGGAAATCTTCTTCTCTATCGGGTCGGCCACTTCTCCCAAAATCTCCCGCACAGTCTTTCCCAAGTGGTCCTCCGCGGGAACGCCGTTCATCTTGGCTAACGTTCGGTTGATTGCGATGTAATGAAGGCCTGGATCGAAAATGCAGAGCCCCACATTCGATGCATCGAAATAGGCAGAGGAAAGCTCGTCGAGTTCGGTCAGAGCTTCCGGATGTTGCGATGAGACGAACATTCCCTCCGTCCAGGTCTTGTGTTCACTCATCATCGCCGAAGACCTCATCCGGCGGGGCTGGCTCTTGGTGCGGAGTCAGCCCTCTATGGGTCTCCAGAATGCTCGCGACGTTCCTTTTGTTCTGATGCGCCCTCGTCGGGGTGCTTGCCGGCACGGGAATTGACGCCGTGAAGGCGTCGGGATCCATCGAAGGCAGAATCCGCCGGATGGCATGCAGATCAACATGCCTGAGAAGGTGACTACGGCAATCGCAGGTTGAGGCTCTTCCTTGGCGGAGTCGGTGTATATGCGCTGCGGACAACTCCGGCCCACAACCGCGGGTTATCGGCGCGGAGTGCCTGGTCGAGGGGTTCACTACAGACAAATACTCCTCTAGCCGCCTCCCCCTCAAAGGCAGAGCGTTCCTCGGTTTGCTTAATCCCCGAATTATACCCATGCCGTCAAGAAGCAGATATAAGTTCTGAGCGCTGTTCCATTTTTGTAAAATTACAAAACAAATTGCGCGCCGATGTGCTGTCTATTCCCGCAAACATGTCTCCTCACCGGGAACTATAATTAGAAAAATGGCGAGGGGATGGGAGAGCAAATCCGTCGAAGCGCAGCAATCGGAGGCCAATGAGAAGCCTGCGCAGTCACGGCCCAGGCTGACGGCAGAGCAGGCGACCCGCTGGCGAGAACGCGAAGCCCTTCGATTGTCACGCCAGAGAGTGCTGCAGCAACTTGAGCGGGCTGCGAATCCGCGACACCGGTTACTTCTAGAAAGTGAACTGGCCGATCTCGATCAAAAACTCGCTGCTATGCCATCAAGTTAGTAGGAACCCGCTCATGAGCGGTCACGTATAATAATGACTTTATGACAGCCTACGTCTACGTTTCACTCAAGAAGAGTGTTCTCGATCCCCAGGGCAAAACGATTCATGGCGCGCTCAAGAAAATGGGCTACAAAGGCCTGGAGAGCGTTCGCCAGGGAAAATATTTCGAGCTCACGCTGGACGGAGGCTTGAGTCGGGAAGAGGCCCAGTCCGAAGTCGAACGTATCGCCCGCGAGGTCCTGACCAATCCTGTCATCGAAGAGTTCCGTTTCTCTCTGGCTGAATAAGCCGGGTCTCCGAGGTCGAAATGTGCGGCATCGTCGGTTACGTTGGCAAGAAAAGTGTCGTTCCGGTCATCATTGAAGGTCTGCGGCGGCTGGAATATCGCGGTTACGATTCCGCAGGAATCGCAGTCTCCGGCAACGGAAGTGATCTGGAGGTTCGCCGTGCCGAAGGGAAATTGCGGAATCTCGAAGAGGCCATCCGGCAGAAGCCGCTCCACGGCACCTACGGCATCGGCCACACCCGGTGGGCTACTCACGGCCGTCCGACCGAAGAAAACGCCCATCCTCATCGCGATTGCACCGGCAAGGTTGTGGTTGTCCACAACGGCATCGTGGAAAATTACCTCAGCCTGAAGAAGAAGCTGATCGAGGAAGGGCACAAGTTCACCACCGAAACCGACACGGAAATCATTGCGCACCTCGTGGAGAAATATTCGACCGCATCCGGCAACGGTCAACGCGTATCGCTGGAAGACGCAGTTCGTCAAACCGTGAAACAGATCTCTGGCGTGTTCGCGCTCGCTGTGATCTCCACCGACGAACCGAATAAGATCGTTGCTGCTCGCAACGGGCCGCCTACCGTCATCGGCCTGGGCAACGACGAATATTTCGTTGCGTCTGATGTTCCGGCGCTCTTGCAGCACACACGCGATATTTTCTTTCTCGGCGACGGCGACATGGCCATAGTTACTGCAGATGGCGTGCAACTCACCGATTTCGACGGGAAGCCTGTGGTCCGACAGGTGCAGCACGTTACCTGGGATCCGATTCAGGCGGAAAAGGGCGGCTTCAAGCATTTCATGCTCAAGGAAATCTATGAGCAGCCGCGCGCCGTCCGCGATACCACCCTTGGCCGTGTTTCGCAGGACACGGGGCACATCTTTTTGGACCAGATGGAAATCACCGATGCCGAGTTTCGAACGGCGGAGAAGATCAATATCCTCGCTTGCGGAACCAGTTGGCACGCCGGGCAAGCTGGTAAGTTCATGATTGAATCGCTGGCGCGTGTGCCCGTCGAAGTCGACTATGCCAGCGAATGGAGGTATCGAAATCCCATCGTCGAGCCCAGCACGATTACCCTGGTGATCTCTCAATCCGGCGAAACCGCCGACACGATCGCCGCGCAGCGGGAGGCGAAATCGAAAGGCTCAAAGACGCTCGCCATCTGCAACGTAGTAGGTTCGATGATCACCCGCGAAGCTGCGGGAACGATCTACACGCATGCGGGGCCCGAGATCGGGGTGGCTTCGACCAAAGCCTTCACGGCACAACTCACCGCCTTGTACATCTTCGCCATGTATCTTGCGCAGGTGCGCGGCGTCATGCCTCTCGAACAGTCACGCGCTGCCATGTTGGAACTGACTCGCATTCCCGCGAAGATTGAGAACATCCTCACTCATGACCCAGCGTGTGATGAACTGGCCAAGCGCTATCAGAAGGTTCACGATTTTCTTTTCCTTGGCCGCGGCATTCACTACCCCATCGCTCTCGAAGGCGCTCTGAAGCTGAAGGAAATCTCCTATATTCACGCCGAGGGATATCCCGCCGGCGAGATGAAGCACGGCCCGAATGCGCTGATCGACGAGAATCTGCCAGTAGTCGTGATTGCGACCCGCGACCTGAAGAACCCTGACGCAGTGTTGCGCTACGAGAAGACCATCTCCAACCTCAAAGAAGTGAAAGCCCGGTCGGGAGTGGTGATCGCGCTGGCTACGGAGGGCGACGAAGAAGTCAAGGAGGCGGCGGACCACGTGTTGTATATCCCATCCGCGCCGGAGGAACTTTCGCCTATCCTCGAAATTGTTCCCTTGCAGCTGCTCGCCTATCACATCGCGGTGCGGCGAGGCTGCGACGTGGACCAGCCGAGAAATCTGGCGAAATCGGTCACCGTGGAATAGCAGCTGCAGAGTCTAATACTCTGCAGCTTCGATATCGGTGTGCTTGAAGTCAGTTCCCTTGAAGAGCAAGGGTTCGTCAAGATCCGTTGCCAGTGCATAGGCGAAGCAGTCCCCGAAATTCAGACCGGCTTTGTGACGTCCCTTGCCAAAATCCCGATAGGCCTGGCGGGCGATCTGCGCCTGCCTTGCGGTGACTGCCTCCACGACAGTGCGAGACAATCGAAAAAACTCATCGAATCGTCGGGAGGCTATCGCGTCCTCAGACCGGTCAATGATGATCGAGGCTTCGACATAGCTCGCGGCAGATATCCGGCAGGGCTGCGAGGACTCAATGGCACGGGTGAAACGCAAAGCTTCTGCTTCCTGGCGCAGCACAGCGACTACCACAGAAGAGTCAAGGATCATTTCGGCAGTCCATCTTCGTCGTAAAGTAATTCATCGACATCCATCGATTTGTAGGGTTCTTTCAGACGAGCTGCGCAATCTCTTCCAAGCTCCATCAGTCGCTCGGACATGCTTTTACGAGAGTTTTCGCGAACTCGCTCCAGCCGCTCCCGAATTGCCTCACTCACGGCCGCGGTCATGCTTTCGCCGGTTGCCCGGGCTAGTTCTCGCGCCATGCGATGGGCCTTTTCGTCCTTGATATTTAAACTCATGGTACCATTCTACCTTTTACATATACCATTCTACCATAGGAGCGACCGCCCCTATCGGACTACGCCCCCCGTTTAAGCACTTTCAACAAACGTGTACTCGTGCTGCCCGTCGCGAATGATTAGCACGCGCTTCCCGGAACGCTCTCCCACCACAAATTCAAATCCATCAGTTCCGGGATCGATGGTAATGAACGATGTTGTTCCATCGTCATTCTTGCGGGACGCCACGCTGCTCTTCCACTCGCCGAGATCGAAGATGGTAGCTCCGTGATCGGACCGCACCTCGAGATCGCCGAGTTCCTTGCTCGCGTAGTGCTTGGCCAAGCCTGCCACCATGTCGGGTGCTGCAGGAACCACCAGTCGCTCCCGCTCCTTCGCGAGTTCAGCCTTGTGTGCTGCCGCGCGCGAAGTGATGTCGGCTTCGGCTTCTGGCTTTCCATCGAAAAGAATTTCCAGCAACCGACGGCTGAACGGGCCCTCAAGCATGCCGCCATTGTCAGCATTGGTAAGAAGCACCGCCCCGACGCCATACTCGGGTAGTGCCCACCAGTTGCTCTTGAACCCGGACATACTCCCGCCGTGACTCACCACCTGCACTCCGTAGGTATGGTCGGTGATCAGGCCCATTCCGTAGCTCGCGTCTTCGCCGAGTTGAACCTGCGGCGCGCGCCGCATCAGCAAGTTCTCCGCCGATACGAGGCGCTTGCCGTTGGGCAGCTTGCCCTGTGTCAGCTCAAGTTGTACATACTGACTGAGATCAGCCGCCGACGTCCAGACCGCACCAGCCGGGCGCGCCGGCAGGATCGAATAATTGATGTCCATGCTGGCGACGCTCGGCTTCCCATCAATGTCGTCGCCGTGCGGCGTCGCGTGATTTCCCGCCAATGCCTTGGCATAGTCGAAGGTCGTCGACTTCATCCCCAACGGATCGAAAATCATTTGCTGCATGGCCGCGTCATAGGCCGCGCCAAGTGGGCGGTCCGGATAGACAATGTGTCCGCCGATATAGCCAGCGGCTGCCGCCATCAGATTGCTGTACTGAAAGACCTCGCCAAACTTGCTTGTTGGGTGCATGGTGCCGAGTAGAGCGATCTCAGATTCCGGGGTGGCGTTCTTGTATTCGAAAAGCCATTCCAGGTCCTGGCGTGGCAATCCCGTGCAGGCGCAGATCAGATGGCTGACCAAAACCTTCTTTGTGGTATCGGCGTCGCCCAGTTTGAAGTTCGGATATACCTCAATCACCGGCTGGTTCCATTTCAGCTTTTTCTGGTCCACAAGCTCGGATAGCAACAGCGTGGTCATGCCTTTCGTATTCGACGCGGCCATGAACACTGTGTTCTCATCCACGCGCTCCGGCTTGCCCAGTTCGCGCACTCCGAATCCGCCTTGATACACAACTTTGCCCTGATCGATGAGCGCGATCGAGACGCCCGGAATCCCCAGTTGCCGCATCGAATTCTCGACGAACGCGGTGAGTGTCGCGATGCGCTCTGCATCCAGCGGGTGAGCCTTGCGCCCCGCGAACGACTCGCGCTTGTAGTTTTTCGGGCGCAGACTCTCGAAGACCAGTCCCACCGCAGCCGAGCGCTTCTCGACCGTGGGATCGGTGCCATCCAGGATTGCAACCGTCCACGAACTTCCCACCCGCAGCGCGATCGCCTCCACCGCTGCTCTCTCGTTGGGTGAGGTCTCGTAATCGAAAACCTGCCGCTCGTCCCAGCCTTCTTTTGCGGGGCGAGGAGTGACGAGCTTCACTGGACGCTTCGATTCCGGCTTGTAGGCCGCCCAAGCCGCCGTCACCGCTGTTGCCGCATCTCCGGCCGGTGCGTCGAAGATCACGATGTGCGTATCCGTTTCCGGCGGTTCCAGGATGACGAGGTTCTTTCCTGTCACAATCGACCATTCTTTGGGGACTTTGAATTTTGCACCGCCCGGTGTCACCCGCGGCGTATCGGCGGATACCCGTTCGGGTGCGCTCTTCTCTTGTGCTCCCGTCTGCGGCCTGGTTGAAGATGCCGCTTGCAGAAGGACGTTCGCATGGAACGCGATGAGAACCGCGAGGCTAACGAAGGCGGGACGAAGACGCTTCATGATGTCTACCTTTATGTCGAGTTGTTCTATCGTTCTGGCTGCGTGCCATGGTTCAATGAGTTCCACAACCAGCACCTGGAGCCTTCAGGAAATCGGCACCAACAATACCGCGGGACGCCGGACTTGTAAAACTCGTCAGGACGCCGCGCGCGTAGCCGCCCTGAGCCTCCACAACACCGGCGCGAGCGCAGCCAGCGCCAGCCCCCAAATGACAAATGCCATATCCACCACCCATCGCGGCGCGGCCCCGACTCTACGCAACAAGAAGGGAAAGAAATTCCATGTCGTAATGTGCACATAGTCCCACTGGTCGTAGCCCATGTCGTCGGTGTTCAGTCCCCAGGCGTCCATCTTCCCCAGAGCAAAGGCCACGATGTTCTTGAAGCGCAGCCCGATCACAAACGTCGGATGTCCCAAGGTTTCCATCTGATAGATTTCCAGCGGCAGCCAGAACATGAGCGATGACAGTTGAACGACGAAGCTGACTCCGATCAAAACCATCGCCGCAGTCCAAATCCACCGACTGACATTTGCCCTCTGTTGCAGGAGCAGGGGCACCGCGAGCATCGCCACCATTTGCACTGCGCTTGAGACGTAACGGTCGCCCCACGCGAAGTCTCCCGCCCAATACGTGTATCGCGCATAAAAGCAGGTATAGCCGATGAGCAACAGGAGGGAACTCAATACGTAAGCACGGATCGTGCTGTCGAGTCTTCTCCACAGCATCACAATCAGTGCGATCGCGAGCACAATCAGCGGATCAAAAAGAAAGATCGACTTCTCCGGCTTGAACAATGCCCCGAGAACTCCCTCGTGTAAGGGCGTGCTCCACGGGAAATTTGCAGGCAGCGTGGGATCCTGCGCGCGCTGCTCGCGCGCAAAAATAGGGAGATAGGTTTGAGTCAATGATCCAAAACGGTAGTAACTGTAAAGCCGCTCGACGGCGGCGAAGAACGCATACACCGGGAGCGCAAGCTTGCAGTAGCTTACGATCCGCTGCCACAACTCCCGTCCTCTCACGCGCTCGAACCAAACCACCATCAGCAGGAAGACCCCGGCTGCCATGACATCGATCCCGGTGGTCACGCGAGTTGATAGATTCAACCCCAACGCAGCAGAACCGATCAACAACGCCCGTCGGCTTCCGCTACGCAGCCACTCGTACTGATACGAAAGTCCAACCAGCGTCAGCAGAAGGATGTAGTTGTTCTCCTGCATGTTCTGCGTGTAGTGCAGGTGTGTAGTGCAGAACATCAGGGCCAGGAC
Organism: Candidatus Sulfotelmatobacter sp.; assembly: GCA_035279505.1. Lineage (GTDB taxonomy): Bacteria > Acidobacteriota > Terriglobia > Terriglobales > Acidobacteriaceae > Sulfotelmatobacter. The sequence continues at coordinate 12,940 of DATEHP010000226.1, forward strand.
GCCCGTGACGGCTTGATTCACTGTGAATTTCAACTGCCGCAGGAAGCGGAACACGATGAGCGCAGTCAGCACATTGATCAGAATGTTCGTGCTGTAGCTGACGATGATGCTGCGTACCGCCGGATCGTCCTGATACTCCGAAAACATGTGCCACTGCGACACCCAGGTCGCAACCAGATCCGCAGGCAACATCAGCAGAGACTGCCCGATGCCGTACCAGCTGTAGATCTTGCCGTCCCGGCCATGCAGGCCAAACTCGGGATACTCGTTCGGAAACACCTGCGGCTGCGAAGTCCACAGCCAGTGCGTGGTTTGCAACCGGTGCATCGTGTCGGCGGTGCCCAGTTCGCCGGATTGCACAACGAACGCAAGCAATCCCGCCACAAGGCACAACAGGAACAAAGGATCCCGCAGCCACCGCCGCAACCGTGAGTTCATCGTTCTGGATGGTAATACAAAGCAGGCGTCGGACCTCGGGCGTCGGACCTCAGGCGTCAGACGTCAGACCTCAGACCTCAGACCCAAAAACGCTGCTCTCAGAAAGGATGTGGACCAAACCCGGGCCGAGGACTGAGGTCCGAGGTCGGCCGCCTGCCGCCTGACGGCCGCCTCCTGAGTTATCCTGTTGCGGGGAATTCCATGCCTTATTGTTCCTTCTGTGGCACCGCGCTGGCCACTGCCGACGTTCGTTTCTGCTCCGACTGCGGCAAGCCCATATCCAGCGCGAAGACGACGTCGGATCCGAACGACGTCGCAACCATCGACTACTCGGCTACTGCGACCTCCCCCTTGCCTCTGCGCCCGCCCTCCTTATCGTCGCAGCGTTCTTCCTCCCGGTCTTCCGCCTCGATCGATTATCTCGTCAGCGAGGGGCGGTTCCTCCCCGGTCGCCTGATCGCCGGACGCTATCGCATCATCGCGCTGCTCGGAAAAGGCGGCATGGGGGAAGTCTACCGCGCCGACGATCTCACCTTGGGCCAAGCGGTTGCCATGAAGTTCCTTCCCGAGGAAGCCACTAGCCACGAAGGGATGCTCGAGCGCTTCAAGAACGAAGTTCGGATCGCTCGTCGCGTCTCGCATCCCAATGTCTGCCGGGTCTACGACGTCGGTGATGTCGATGGCGCCACCTTTTTCACGATGGAATATGTCGACGGTGAAGACCTGGCTTCCCTGTTGCGCCGTATCGGCCGCCTGCCATCGGATAAAGCCGTCGAGATCTCGCGCCAGATCTGCGCCGGGCTTGCCGCAGCCCATACCAAGGGCGTCCTGCACCGCGACCTGAAGCCCGCCAACATCATGCTCGATGGCCGCGGCCAGGTCGTTATCACCGATTTCGGTTTGGCTGGCGTCGCCGACGATATCCGCGGCCCCGAGGTCCGCAGCGGAACTCCCGCCTACATGGCTCCCGAGCAAATCGAAGGCAGGGAAGTCACCATGCTCAGCGACATCTATGCGCTCGGCCTGGTGCTCTATGAAATCTTCACCGGCAAACGGGCCTTCGCCGAAAAAGCAGCAGGAGTTCTGCACGGCCACGAGGACCGCACCCCGAGCCGGCCGTCCTCCGTCGTCAAAGATCTCGACCCCATCGTCGAAAAAGTGATTCTCCGATGTCTCGAGGTCCAGCCTTCCTCCCGTCCTGCCAACGCCCTCGCAGTATCAGCGGCCTTGCCTGGCGGAGATCCGCTCGCTGCCGCGCTGGCAGCCGGGGAAACGCCGTCGCCGCAGATGGTAGCAGCGGCCGGAGAAACTTCGGGTCTGCGCCCCGCGATTGCCATAGCCTGTCTTGCTACCGTCCTGATTGGCCTGGCGATCGGCGCTTCTCTCACCATCCACTACAGCGCCCTGGAAAAGATGCACTTGGATCAGACTCCCGAGGTGCTGGCGCACCGAGCGCGGGAAGTTGTAGCGGCGGCGGGCTACGCGCAAAAACCGGCAGATAGCGCTTTCAGTTTCGATTACGACACTGACTACCGCGATTACGTCGAACGCAACGATCCGAAACCCGTGAACTGGGATCAAGTCATTGCGGCGCGTCCGATGATGCTCCAGTTCTGGTACCGGCAGAGTCCTGACCTGATGACGGCCATTGACTACCGCGATATCTTGCTAACTCCTGGGATCATCGCAGAAGAAGATCCGCCGACGACCTTGTCGGGCATGGTCAATGTCAAACTCGACGCCCGCGGCAGGCTGGTGTACTTCCAGGCGATCCCGCCGCAGAGAGAGGCTGCAACAACGCAGGCCGTCGCGGCAGACTGGAGTGCCCTTTTCGCAGCCTCGGAACTGGACCTGTCCAAGCTGCAAACGGCTCAGCCGGAGTGGACTTCGCTGGGAATGAGCGACACTCGCGCGGCGTGGACGGGCGTGTGGCCCGGGACCAACCGTACATTGCGAGTGGAGGCTGCGGCATGGCGCGGCAAGCCGGTATTTTTCGCGCTGATCGGCGAATGGAACAAGCCGTGGCGCATGATCAACCCAAAGTCAGAGGTGGAAAAAAGAAACCGCGCCAGCAACATCATTTCGCTCCTCGTCCTCATAGCTCTCCTGGTGGCCGGCGCCCTGCTGGCGCGGCGGAACTACCGCCATGGACGCGGCGACCGCGAGGGCGCGGTTCGACTGGCCCTGGTCATGTTCATTCTGGAGATGCTCCTCTTTTTGTGCCGCTCTCACTTTGTGCCCGGCTTCGAAACGTTCGGAACCACGATGCTTGCCATCGCTTCCGGTCTGCTGCTCGCCTGCGTGGGATGGGTGTTTTACATGGCGATCGAACCCTGGATTCGCCGGCGCTGGCCGCAGGCCATCATCACCTGGACCCGTCTAATCTCCGGGCAGGTTCGGGATGCGCTGGTAGGGCGCGACATCTTGTTTGGCGTCACCTTCGGAGCTGTCTGGATCATGATCATCGAAGGATCCTTCATCCCACTGGCACGGCTCAGTGCGTCGCCCCCTCTTGGTGCGACCTCTTATTTGGTGGGAGGACGCCAAGCGCTGGGACAGATCCTGATTCAGATGCCGACTTCAATCTTCGCCACTCTACAATTCTTCTTCATCCTGCTGGGCTTGAAAGTGCTGCTGGAGTTTCTGTTTGGGCTGGTGAAGATCAAAGTTGTGCGTTCCGACTGGATTGCCGGAGTTCTCTTTCTCGTGTTCTGGGTCGGAATGCGGTCTCTCGGAAGCACGCATCCAGCCGTCGACATTCCGGAACTTCTTCTGATCTACGCCGTCCTGGTGCTGATCGTCCTGCGATTCGGGCTGGTGCCGTTAGCCGTAGGAGCCTTTACCGTGGACATGCTGGCCAACGTCCCCTTCACCGCTGACGTTTCCGAGTGGTACGTACCGTCGACGCTCCTCGCGCTGCTCAGCGTCGTGGCTGTGGCCGGATGGGGCTTCTACCACTCCCTTGGCGGTCAACCGGTTTGGAAACTGGAGACGGAGTGATCGCTCATCTGCTCCGCCCAAAGCCGCGAGCACATTGACCTCAGTCCTTGGACCGGCATACGATCTCAGCAACAGGAGGCGTTCCTATGCGCCCGTTGGTCCTGGGAATTCTCTGGTTTTTCTTATCACTCGCCGTCATCGCTCAAACTCCGACTGAGCAACCCGCGCCCCCTGCCGCCCGTGACGGGGGCACTCGTGAAGTTCTCGAAAGCATCGTTATCCCTCCCATTCCCAATCACCCATTTTCCGCTACGCTCCAAACCGAGTGGGTCCGCTATACCGGCGAGGGTGGCACCATCACTCTTGTCAACGAACGACCGATCGTGCGCGATAACAAAGGCCGGATCTACCAGGAGCGGTGGGCTCTGGTGCCGAAGTATGGCAAGGTGAAGTCGCAGAAGATGGTGATTCAGATTGCCGATCCCAATCAGCACACGCTGTACAGCTGCGCGCCCTACCGGCACATGTGCGAACTCGAGACCTACGATCCGACGCATGAACTTGCCGCAGCCGAACCGCGCAAGCCCGTCCCCAACGGCGCCTTGGTGCAAGATCACCTGACCGTCGAGGATCTCGGTGCTAGGACCATCGCTGGCGTTGAGACCGTCGGCCGGCGCGAGACCAACACCATCGACGTCGGCACGATGGGAAACGATCAACCGCTCACCGCCAGCAGCGAAACTTGGCACTCCCAGGAACTGGCCATCAACCTAGTCTCTATTCGCACCGGTCCTATGGTTGGAAAGCAGACCTTCACCATTACCGAGCTAAGCGGGACCGAACCCGACCCTGAACTTTTCAGGGTCCCCCCTGGATACGAGATCCGCGACCTGCGAAAGAATGCTCCGATTTTTTGGTAGTTTTATCGTCGGCTGCCGCCCAAACTTCCGCAACCTAATGCCCTTCAGCCTCATCTAAAACTTGACAACGATTCACTCAAGTCCTATCATCCGTTTGATAACAAAGCAGTTGACGCGCGTATTTGTTGTTGATAAAGGACTTATCAAGTTTAGGAGGATCAAGTTTTATGGGTAAGATTATCGGAATTGACCTCGGTACCACCAACTCCTGCGTAGCGGTCATGGAGGGTGGCGAACCCAAGGTCATTGCCAATGAAGAAGGAGGGCGCACTACTCCTTCGGTCGTCGGATTTACCAAGACCGGCGAGCGCCTCGTCGGACAGGTCGCCAAGCGCCAGGCGATCACCAATCCCGAAAATACGGTCTACTCGATCAAGCGTTTCATGGGACGCCGCTACGACGAAGTTGGCGAAGAAATCAAGATGGTCCCCTACAAAGTGGTCCGTCAGGGCGATCATGTCGCCGTGCTGGCGCAGGGGAAGGAGCATACCCCTCCCCAGATTTCGGCGCTCATCCTGCAGAAGCTGAAAAAGGCCGCGGAAGACTATCTCGGTGAGAAAGTCACGGAAGCTGTCATCACGGTCCCGGCGTACTTCAATGATGCGCAGCGTCAAGCCACCAAAGATGCCGGACAGATTGCCGGCCTCGAAGTGAAAAGAATCATCAACGAGCCCACGGCAGCCGCGCTCGCTTACGGTCTCGACAAGGGAAAAGACGAGACCATCGCCGTCTATGACTTCGGCGGTGGAACGTTCGATATCTCGATCCTCGAAGTCGGCGAAGGCGTTATCGAGGTCAAAGCCACTAATGGTGACACGCACCTCGGCGGCGACAATCTCGACCAGCGCCTGGTGGATTGGCTCATCGATGAATTCAAGAAAGATGAAGGCCTCGACCTCCGCGGCAAAGGCAACGAAATGGCCTTGCAGCGTCTGCGTGACGCCGCTGAGCGCGCCAAGATCGAGCTCTCCACCACCATGGAGACCGAAATCAATTTGCCGTTCATCACGGCCGATGCCAGCGGGCCCAAGCACCTGGTCAAGAAGCTGACCCGCGCCAAGCTCGAGTCGATGGTCGAAGACATCATTCAGAAGTCGGTGGGCCCCTGCAAGCAGTGCATGAAAGACGCAGGAGTCGATGCCAGCAAGCTCAATGAAGTCGTGCTTGTCGGTGGACAGACCCGCATGCCCCGCATCCAGGCTCTCGTGAAGGAACTGTTCGGACGCGAAGGCCACAAGGGTGTCAACCCCGATGAAGTCGTCGCAGTCGGTGCAGCCATTCAGGGCGGCGTGCTCAAGGGCGAAGTGAAAGACCTGCTCCTGCTCGACGTCACTCCGCTGACGCTGGCGATCGAAACGCTGGGCGGCGTGGCAACGCCGATGATCCCGCGCAACACGACGATTCCGACCAAGAAGACGGAGACCTTCTCGACCGCGGCCGACAGCCAGACTTCGGTCGAAGTTCACGTCCTGCAGGGCGAACGTCCGATGGCCGGGCAGAACCGCACACTCGGCAAGTTCCACCTAACCGGAATTCCGCCGGCACCGCGTGGGGTACCGCAGATCGAAGTCACGTTCGACATCGATGCCAACGGTATTCTCAACGTCACGGCGAAAGATACGGCGACGCAAAAAGACCAGAAGATCACGATCACGTCGTCCTCCGGTTTGTCGAAAGATGAAGTCGAGCGCATGGCGAAAGAAGCCGATGCGCACGCGGCCGAAGACAAGACGGCCCGCGAATCGATCGAAGCCAAGAACCAGCTCGACTCGATGGTCTACAACATCGAGAAGATGCTGAAGGAGCACGGCGACAAGATCTCCGGCTCCGAACGTGGCGACGTCGAAAACGCGCTGGCCGATGCCAAGAAGGCGCTCGAGTCGAACGACAAGTCGCAAATGGATAAGGCTCGCGAAGCCTTGACCACCGCCTCGCACAAGCTAGCCGAGCAGATGTACAAAGCCGCCCAGCCACAAGGGGGAGCGCAGGGCGCCCCGGGCGCATCAACCGGAGCAGGTCCGCAACCCGGCGGCGACGGCCAGGCCAAGAAAGACGAAGGCGTAATTGACGCTGAGTACGTGGATGTAGAAGACAAGAAGTAAGAAAAGAGCCATAAGCTGCCAGCCCTCAGCTGTCAGCTGTCGGGATTTGTCATCCTGAGCGGAGTGGATGCTGCGCGGCAAGCGCAGCGTCTACGAAGTCGAAGGATCCCTGCCCTCAGGCCGCACGCGCTGGGTAGAGATCCTTCGACTGCGTGCAGGATGACAGCGAAGTTTTGGGGATATAAAGGGGGGTAACAAGTTGGACTTTCAGTTAAACAATGAAACGTATTTCATCGACCTCGCTGATGAGGAGGGTAAATGGCTCGTCTTTGCGGAAACTCCCACGGGAGTGCGCCGCATCCCGGTGTACGTGGACGCGCCAGTCGCAGAGGACGCGCCCGTGCTAATCGAAGACAAGCATCGCCGCGAAATCGTGAATTAACATGTGGCGCGGCCTGCCCGCGTCGTCCGGATGAGCAACGCCTATAGACGATAGAAATGGCAACAACCACCAAAAAAGACTATTACGAAACTCTCGGCGTCAAAAAGTCCGCCTCCACCGAGGACATCCGCAAAGCGTTCCGGAAACTCGCGCGCAAGTATCATCCCGACGTCAATCCTGGGGATAAATCTGCGGAAGAGAAGTTTAAGACGATCTCCGAGGCGAACGAAGTCCTCAGCGATCCCAAGAAGCGCAAGATCTACGACCAGGTCGGCTTCTACTCCGACAACATTGATCCTGCGACGGCGGAAGCCTACGCACGAGCCGGACAGTCCGGCGGCGGATTTCCGGGAGGCTTCCCCGGTGGTTCCCCGCAAGGCGGCCAGGGCGGCACCCATTTCGATTTTGACGGATTCGATTTTTCAGATTTGATGAATAATGCCGGCCGCGGACAGCGCACGTCTGGCGGCGGCAGCTTTCGCGACATCTTCGGATCCATCTTCGGCGGAGGCCGCGGCGCGGCTCCGGCCGACGAAGGTCCTGAGCCTGGCAGCGATCTCGAATATCAAGTGAACGTCCCCTTCTGGACCGCGATCCGCGGCGGCGTTATGCGCCTGAATATCACCCGCCAGGATGTCTGCCCCCAATGCCACGGCCAGGGCACCCTCGAAGCGCCGGGCAAGTGTCCTGAATGCAACGGTACGGGACAGATTACCCAGACCGGTGGACGCATGAAGTTCAACGTTCAGTGCCCGCGCTGCCATGGCACGGGCAAGAATCTGACCACGTGTCCCACGTGCCATGGCGAAGGCACGGTCACGCATACCGAACCGCTCGAAGTACGCATCAAGCCCGGCACCCGCGACGGCCAGCGTATCCGCGTTCCCGGCAAGGGGAACGCCGGGGCCCACGGCGGAGCGCCCGGCGACCTCTACGCCATCATCCGCACTGGTGATCACCCTATCTTCCACCGTGACGGCGACGATATCTCGCTCACAGTTCCGGTCAGCGCAACAGAAGCGGCTCTGGGGGCAAAGATTGAAGTCCCTACGATCGACGGCCGAGCCCTATTGAAGATCCCCCCCGGCACGCAGTCCGGCCAAAAGCTGCGCTTGCGAGAGAAGGGTGTCCCGTCAGCAACAAGAGAAGGCACCCGCGGCGACGAAATCGTGGAGATCACTGTCCACGTTCCCATGCCGAGAGATGAGCGTACAAAGGAACTTTTCCGGGAGCTGGCCAAGCTGAACCCCGAAGACCCGCGGGCGGAATTGTGGAGCAAAGTGTAGTTCGCTGTTCTTCCCTGTGAACCCCTGTGTCCCCCGTGGTGAGTGCATTCCCAAAGTGGAACCGAAGAACGTCTTTCAACACAGGGATCACAGAGGAACACAGGGAAATCTGTTATGCAGTACGCATGGCTACTCCAGTCCAGTCTCACACCTTCCGAATAAACGAAATTACGGGCGCCGTCGTGAATTCTGCTATGAAAGTCCACTCCGTGCTTGGCCCAGGCCTGCTTGAAAGCGTCTACCAAGCCTGCCTTGCACACGAACTCCGAAGCCGCGGTTTCAATGTTGCAGTCGAAGTTCCGCTACCGGTTGTCTATGAAGGCCAGAAACTCGAGGTTGGATACCGAATCGATCTCGTCGTTGAAGGCAGAGTAGTAGTCGAAGTGAAGTCCGTCGAGGCTCTTCACCCGATCCACCAAGCCCAAATTCTCTCCTACATGAGGCTAAGCGAAATAGGTGTGGGCCTGCTGTTCAACTTCAACGTCCTCCATCTGCGCGAAGGAATCAAGCGCATGGTCGACGGCAAAGACTGGATGCAGTAGCCCTGTGTACCTCTGTGCCCCCTGTGGTGAGCGTCTTGCGGTTCTTTCGGCAAAATCACGGCCGCAATACTTGGGCGATGATCGCGCCACGACGCCAACGCCACCTCCTGCCGCGTCACAAAAATTTGCAAAAAATCTCAAAAAAATCTTGCATCTGTGGAAATTTCCCGTAATCTCACAAATGCGAACTAACTTCGCCGAAATGCCCGGGAAAACGCATCAAACCCGGGAGCCGCGAGAAGCAATGTGTTCTTCATGGAGACCAAGGGAGACGCGGTGGTGAGAGTGAGTCGCTTGAGGAGGCAGCCATAGAAATTGGCAACAGCTAGCCGGCAACAACTCGAAAATTCTCAATCCCTCGCCGTCGTTCCCAACCGGAAGAAATTCGTCCGCCTCACCCTTTGGCCCCTGGTCGCCGCCACCTTCTTTATGGTGTCAGGCGGAACCTATGGCACCGAAGACATTGTGCACGGCGCCGGTTACGGACGCGCCATCCTGATCCTGCTCCTGACGCCGCTTCTGTGGAGCCTGCCGACCGCCTTCATGATCGGCGAACTCTCCAGCGCACTCCCCTTCGAAGGCGGATACTACGCTTGGGTGCGCCGCGCCATGGGCAACTTCTGGGGATTCCAGGAAGCCTGGCTCTCGCTCGTTGCCTCAATTTTCGACATGGCGATCTATCCCACGCTCTTCGTTCTCTACCTGGACCGACTCTTCCCATGGTTCCAGCAGGGACATCGTGGCCTGTTCGTGGGCATGGCGGTCGTCGTCGCCTGCGCCCTCCTCAACATCGCCGGCGTGAAGGTCGTCTCCCACACCTCGCTCTGGCTCTTCTTTGCTCTATCGGCACCGTTTCTGGCGATCGTCTGCATCGCTCCGTTTAAGCTCGGAGCTCTTGCGGTCGCAACCAAACCCTCGCACTCCGACGTTGGCATCCTGACCGGTCTGCTCATCTGCATGTGGAACTACATGGGATGGGACAACGCCTCTACGATCGCGACGGAAGTCGAAAAGCCGCAGCACACCTACCCGCGGGCCATGCTGGTTGCGGTCTTCATCGTCGCCATCAGCTACATCGTTCCCGTCGGCACCATGTGGATGACCGGCCTTCCCGCCAGCTCCTGGGATACTGGCTTCTGGGCTGACGTCGCCGGAATCTTAGGTGGCCCGCTGCTCCGATTCGGCCTGGCGCTCGGTGGCATGATCAGCGGCTTTGGCATGTTCAACGCCCTGGTCATGAGCTACTCGCGTCTGCCCCTGGCTATGGCGCAGGATGGCATGCTGCCGAAATTCTTCGGAAAGCTGCATCCCAAGTCGAAGGCTCCCTGGGTGACGATCGTCGTTCTCGCCTGTTTCTGGATGCCTTGCCTGCTGTTAGGTTTCGAGCGTCTGGTCACGCTCGACATCCTTGTCTACGGCAGCAGCCTGTTCCTGGAATTCCTGGCTCTGGCAGTCCTGCGTTTCACCGAGCCGACGTTGAAGCGTCCGTTCAAAGTTCCGGGTGGCCGCTTCGGAGCAATCGCGATCGGTATTCCGCCGATGCTCCTGCTGGGATTCTCTATCGCTCGCAGCCAGCACGAATCCATCCTCGGGATGAGTTCTTTCGCCTTCGGCATGATCCTCATCGCGGCCGGATTCGTCGCCTACGCTCTCAACCATGCGCTCAAGCCGGAAGGTTGGGCAGTAGCTCCAAAGCCCAAGCCGCAACCGGCAGCCTAAATCAAGCCGCGGATTCCACGGATCAACACGGATAGATCATCAAGGATTTATCCGTGAAAATCCGTGTGAATCCGTGGCTTGTTTGCGATCTAGAACTTGTATCCCACCCCGACCGAAATAATGGGATACACCTTGAAGAACGACATGCTGTTGTTGAGCTTGTTCTGTTCGGAAACGATTTGGCCTTGTACCGCAGGGTCCGAAGCGACTGATCGGCAATTGACTCCCGGAGAATCACAAACGTTCCCAGCCAGGCCCAAAGTCGCCTTCGGTGATCCCTGGAACGCAACCCCGAGCTCCACCGGGATGCTGAAATGCTTGCTCTTCCTCCTGGGAACAAGGTTGCCAAACCCAAACGTAACCGTAGGCGCAGCGCGATTGAAGACGATCTTGCCGTTGCCGGTGACGGGACGTGCAGGATCGCTGAAATACGTAATTCCGCCAAGCGTGAAGCTCTGGTTTCCCGGTACCAGCGCCGTCGCAGTGACCGGGTCCGCGGCGTACACTAAAACCCCTCCACTGACGTGGAAGCTCTTCGCCCACGGAAAAACATCGTAGTGCGCTTCGAATGTCTTAAAGTCCAGTTGACCGTTGTAAGCGATGCCATCTTTGTTGAATCCTCGGCTGTACGTGATTACGTTGAATCCGGCCCGCACGTTGGTCCGGTGTGTGACTCGCACTGCGACTTCCGCGCCTCCACCGAGCGTAGAGACTTTCACCGCAGCGCCGACTCGTCCCGCATCCTCATCACCCGACGATCGAGTCTGCGGCATGTTCGATTGTGGCTTCGTTGGATTGGATTGACTGTAGCTGGATTGAGAGATGACGATCAAAACGAATGGAATAACAAAAACAGAGCGCAAACCGCCCCTCATAACCATGATCCTCCTTACATGAGATCACTTGGGGAAGCGCTCAGTGCAACGATACGCCCTGCATTGCGAGAGTCAACAGGAATGAATGCACATGCGATCAAGCATTTCCCTAAAGGGAACCGAAAAAAAGGACGGGTTTCCCCGTCCTTAAGTGTCTCCATGATCGCGAGTCGAAACTACGCTGCCTTGGCCTGATCCCGCAGCATTCTCACTTTGTCATGCGCCTGCTGGATGCTGGCCGCTTGCCGGCGGACCATCTCTGTCAGGGAAGCTGGCAGTGCCCCGCTGAGTGCCTTGTTGTATGTGTCCTTGGCCGTGTCCTCGCCGGACTCGACTGACTCCAAAATTGTCTTGTCACCGCCGCCTAAGGCGACTTTCGTATCGATCCATGCCCGATGCATCGCGCCGCCGGCCGATCCCGAAACCTTCTTGTCAGGCTTTCCCAGTTTTGCCAGTTCCGCTTGCAGTTCCATCGCAAAGCGCCCGCGCTCGATGCTCTGCTCCTTGAAATAGGTCTTCAAGTCCGGCCGTTTTACGTGCTCTGCCGCTTCTTTATAGCCATTCTGCCCGTCTCGGTTCGTCTCAATAAGGTTTTCCACTACACTGATAGCATTATTTTCATCCATAACAAACCCTCCGCCAATTACGATGCCTCTCGGCGGCTTAGGTTTGGCGCCATTCTGAGCGGCAGGAACCAGCCGGGAACTAGCAGAAAAATCTATGTGCGCTCTAGAATCGGATAGAGGATAAACATGACCAAACGGAAATCAAGAGGCGCGTACATGATTTCCGCAGTTGCCGAAATGTACGGCATTCACCCGCAGACGCTTCGCCTCTACGAGCGCGAAGGCCTGCTTAAACCGTCGCGCACCGAAGGCAACACCCGCCTCTACACGGATGAAGATCTCCTCCGGCTGGAATTTATCCTTTCGCTCGCCCGCGACCTTGGCGTCAACATCGCCGGTATGGCGATCATCCTGCAGATGCGGGAGCGCATGGAAGAAATGCAGCGCCAGATCCAGGAATTTGTGCAGTACATCCAACAGGAAGTACTGACGCGCGCCAGCGCCGCCGCCGATCCCTCCAAGGGCGCAATAGTCCCAGTGCGTCGGCCGGTAGTCGGCCCCGTGCAACCCTTGAAGAAACGCTAAATCGCCACAGCGGTCCCCACTATGATGTCATCCTGAGAAGGGCGCCACCCCTTCGAAGGACCGTATGAAATCGTGCACCGAAGATGTGCTTGTTGGGACCCTCCGCGCTGGATGCATCGACTCGCTCCGTCCACAGCATCCGCTGACGTGCGGTCTCTAGCGCCGGCTTTCCCTCGGTACCTCGTGTTGAGCGTATGATGAAAAGCTTCGCCATGCTCCCGTTCAAGCTCATCTACAGCGATGCCTACTACCTCCCCATCGGCAATCACGTCTTCCCCGCCGAAAAATACCGCCGCATTCGCGATCGCCTGATCTCAACTGGCGTAGCTTCCCCTGAAGACTTCCTCGAGCCCCAGCCCGCCACCGATCAGGATATTCTGCTCGTCCACAAGCCCGAGTACGTCCAGAAGCTGAAGACCGGCACGCTCAGCCCGCGCGAAGAAATGGAAATGGAGATTCCCTACTCCAAGGAACTCGCCGATGCCTTCTGGCTCGCGGCAGGTGGATCGATCTTGGCCGCGCGTCAATGCCTGACCGACGCGGTGAGCATCAGCATTGGTGGTGGATTCCATCATGCCTTCCCCGATCACGGCGAAGGATTCTGCATGATCCACGACGTCGCCGTCGCCATCCGCCGGCTCCAGCGCGATGACAAGATCCGCACCGCCATGACCGTCGATTGTGACGTCCACCAGGGCAACGGCACGGCCTCAATCTTCGCCGGAACTCGTACAGCTAGCGCGCTGCTGCCGTCGTCGTCGGTGTCAACAGTCGAGCATCCGAAAAATGCTCCACGCGGCAAAATGCGCGGAGCCCACGCCGGCGATGTCTTCACCATCTCACTCCATCAGCACAATAACTACCCGCTATGGAAGCCGCCCTCCTCGATCGATGTCGATCTCCCCGACGGCATCGGTGACGACGACTACCTCGCGTGGCTCGACAACAGCCTCAGTTCTGGCCTGCGCCAGTTCGAGCCTGATCTGATGTGTTATATCGCCGGCGCCGACCCGTATAAGGAAGACCAACTCGGCGGGCTCAACTTGTCGATAGAGGGGCTCAAAAAGCGGGACGACTTGGTCTTCCGTGTAGCCCGCGCGCGCCACATCCCCGTCATGGTCACCTTCGCGGGGGGCTACGCCCAGAACGTCGAAGACACGGTCACGATCCACAGCAATACCGTGATTGCGGCCAAAGAAGCGTTTTCAGGAACCATGTCACCAAAAGCAACGTCAACATGAGCATCCAAACGCCAGGTGTTGGTGACGCTTTCCCTGTGATGGTACCCGGGTAGATGCCGACGGAAACGAGCCTGGCGAGCGAGTGGGCCGAGGCGAAAAGTAGACGTGCCTCATTCGTAACGCAGCGACTCAATAGGATCGAGACGTGACGCGCGTATGGCCGGAATCATGCCGCTGACCAATCCCACGAGCGCGAGGATTCCTGTAGAAACCAATACGCTGACCGGTGAAATGATGAGTCGTATGTCGCCCGCCTCTCCGTGCTGGGCTAGCGCACTATAAAAGGTTAGATTCCCCACAGAGAAGGAGATGATGTGGGCGAGCACAATACCTAACAGACCTCCAAAGAAGGTAATCGCAAGCGCTTCGGACAAGAACTGCACCAGGATATCGAAGCGGCGGGCACCCAACGCCTTCTCCACCCCGATCTCCCGCGTTCGCTGGGTTACGCTCACCAGCATAATGTTCATGAGTCCCACGCCGCCAATCCCAAGAGTCAGAGTCCCAATAAAGGCAAGCATCACCTGCAGCGCCATAGTAATGATGCGAAATTGTGAAAGCTGCTCCATGATGCTGAAAACGAACAGAGCCCGCTTATCGTCAGCACGAAAATTGTGTTGTGCTGCCAGCGTGTTGCGAACTGACTTCTCGACGCCTCCATAGTTGTAGCCGAGAAAATCCAGCCAGATCATGTCGATGTAGTAGGTATTGCGAAAGTCACTCAATGTGGGGAAGGGGATGTAGACGACGCGGTTGATGCTGTTCTCGGTGCCTTGCTGTGGTCTGGGCTTGAGCGCACCGACTACTTCGTAAGGAATACCGCTGATCCGAATCTTCTCGCCCAAGGGGAAACGGCCGGAAAACAGCTTTTCCCTGGATTCCGAGCCGAGCACACAGACACGCGCGCGCAGTTGCAAATCTTCCGCGCTGTAGAAACGACCGAGGCTCATTTGCAGATTCTGAATTTCCTGAAGCGAAGGATTGCCGCCATCAACTCTCCAAGTGTAGGAACGCCCCTCATAGCTGACGGGCGCATCTAAAAACGATTCCGGTGTTATGCGAGTCACTTCCGGCACATTCACTACCACACGATCAATGTCATCCCTGGTCAACCGGATGCTCGTACCGGCCTTGTTGCCTCCCGCCTGCATCGATGTGCGCCCGCCCGCGATGCCCATCGCCGACATGCTGGCGTAGCTCCTGAAAATATTTACGATTGCCGTGGAGAAACCCGTGCCATAGGCGAGCAATAGCACTACGGTGGCGATTCCCCAAGCCATACCCAACATGGTTAGAGCACTTCGCTGACGGTTGTTCCTGAGTGATCCATAGGCTTCCGAGAATACGTCTTTCGGCCGGACCATTCATCACTCCTGTCGAAGGGCTTCCACGGGCTGAAGAGAGGCAGCCCGCCGCGCGGGATAAAGTCCGGCGATAATGCCAGCCAAGGCAAGGCTGCCCATGGCGAGCACAGCAGTCGCCGGATAAATGTGAGGTAATTCGAATCCATCAATCGGCGGCACAAGTCCGAATAGCTTGGTGGCCACGTAGGCGGCGCACACGCCGATGGCGCCGCTGATTCCGGTAAGCGTCAGCCCTTCCAGAAAGAACTGGAACAAGATATTGCGTTTGGTCGCCCCCAAAGCCTTGCGCAGGCCGATCTCCCGAGTGCGCTCCGTGACCGACACCAGCATGATGTTGATAACTCCGATTGCGCCCAGACCGAGCGTCACCAGCCCGACAGCTCCCAGGAATGTATCCATGGCATCGGAGATTTTGCCGACCATCTCGGCGCTTTCGATCGAGTCCCAATCGTCAAAGGCATCGGGCGTCTCGGGATCAAAGCCATGATTTCTTGCCACGATATTCCGCACGGCTTTCTTGGCTTGTTCGTGCTGCTCCCGTGTAATTGGCTGGTAGACCACATACTTCACCGCTTTTGCGTTGCCTGCTCCCTGCATCGGGAAATAGGTTTCCATCGTGGTATAAGGCATGATCAAGCGCATGTTCTCGCCGTTGTTGTTTCCGTGACCCACCTTCTGCATCGTGCCAACCACTTCAAACGGCACGCCGTTGATGAGGATTGTGCTACCTAGGGCCGGCCGTCCGGGAAACAAGATGCGGACAAATTCGTTTCCGATGATGCAGACATTATGGCGCTCGCGTTCGTCGTTCCAATTCAAAGCGCGACCTTGGTCTACCGGCTGGTAGCGAATGCCGGAGAACTGGGGCTCGGAGCCATCCACGTATCCATTGCTGCTGCCGAACTCACTCACCAGGCGAAGATCGCCACGATAGATTACTGGCGAGGCATTACGGACATATCGCGAGTTGCGAATATCCAGATAGTCCTGATAGTTCAGGTAGTACTGCCGAGAGGAGAGCTGGCTGCCGCCAAGCGACGGCACTCGTCCGTTGTAGATCTGCATGAAGTCTTCGCCGAAGCTCGCCATACTCTTCGTCGTGCCCGCGCGAAAACCTTCTCCTAAGCCAACCAGTAGCAGCAGGGAACCTACTCCCCAGGCAATGCCAAACATCGTGAGGAAGGAGCGAAGTTTGTGCGTCCACATGGCACGCAACACCTCGCAGAAGCTGCTGACGAATCGACTCATAATCGATTTTACGAACATCAGAACAACAATGTTCCTGCGTAACTCCGATGTTGGCGCGCGGTCCGAGATGCGGGCGCAGGAATCGGGACGTTTTCCGAGTTGCATCGACAGGTTCGCTAAGGCAGGACTCAGAAAGCCCAGGTTCAAGCCTCTCCGGTGGGACGACGGCGCGCGATGACGGGCATCACGAGTCGGCGTGATGCTGAACACACGAGGACTTAGCTGCTATATCCGATTGACCAGAGGATCAGGAACAGCAACCGCGTGTGAATGTTTTCTTCGCACAGATCAAAATTAGGCGGCTTTCCTTTTCGCAAACACATTGCCCAGCTTAGCGAAGCGATGGACAAAAGCTACATGTGACATCTGACCCGATTCCGTGTCATCCAGTCCCGAATCACTTCTTTCAATGACCGAGAAGTGGACGTAATCGTAGATGTCAACGTCTTCCACCATGACCTGCAAGCCCGCTGTGTCTCGGCAGATGTCACCTCTGGCAAGTTCAAGATCGTGCATCATCGCATGCCTCCAATTGGTTGGGAATAGCCACCAATATTTCTCACCACCGGTGAGCATTGGTGGAGAGGGGTTGGAATCTTCGGAATTCGTGGGGTTCCAAGACGCTGCGCGCTTTGCCAAGCAAAACGGAAATGTTTTCAGACTTTAAGATGAGCGCACATACGCCTGCCGCACGGGCTGCTTTCTCGGTGGAAGAATCAGCCTCCGCGCTGTACATGATGACTGGCACTTCTGGCATCATCTGTTTAAGAACCCGGGTAGCCTCGAGTCCGTTCATCACTGGCATCGAGAGGTCTAGCAGAATCAAGTCCGGATGCAATTCCTGAGCTTTGTCGACTGCTTCCTTTCCGTTTTCTGCCTCTCCGCACACGTTGAAGTCTTCTTGCTCGAAGAACTTACACAATGCTTCTCGAATGTATAGACTGTCATCTGCGATCAGAATGGTATGAGACATACGCAGCCTCCAGAGCCCTTGGCAGGCCGCTAGCCGCGCCGCAACGTCCAGGCCGACGGACGGTTCCGGAAAGGGTTACGTCGACCCTACACACCGTGGGCCGCGAGAGTAAATCCGGCAAAAACCGTACTGCAGCGCACATTGACCTGCAATATACCGTACTGACGATTGGTGTTGGGGAGCACGCAGCTCTAACTCACAGTCCAGAAGGGAGTAATCGAAAGTGAACCACCTACGCGGTACTAATTTTGGCTCAGGCTCCAGTTCAGTGCCAGCTATGCGTTAACCGGGGTCAAAATAGTTTTCCTCGTGCTCACATGGTTTCGCTTGGTTTCTTCAGCTCGCCTATTTCGCAGTTCCGGACTTCAGGAATTTCAGCACTGATTCGGCAAATAGCTCAGGAGCTGACCGAATGCCATCATGTCCCTGCCCTTGTAATACCACCAGAGTTCGATTGGGCAGAGTGCGAGCAAGAACATCATTCGCGATTCTGTGATGTTCAGCTGTTTCCGAACCTGTCATAAGTAGCGTCGGAGTTAGAAGTTTCTGGAATTGCTCGGCTCTGAATTTATAGCCATTCACAGCCCGCACTTCGCGGACCTGCACACCAATGGATTTTGCCCTCGACGTCCAACTGGGATCTTTCCGTGCGGAAGCAATCCGAGCTTCTGGCAACTTTACGATTTCCCGCAGAAACATCTCGAGGGCTGCATCGCTCTGACCGCTCCTCACTAGATCTTCGAATTTCGCAAGAGCCTCGGTGCTCGCAATGGGACCTTTTATGGGAATAGGAGGTTCGTAGAGAACTAATTTGCTGACCCTTGGGGAGCGTAATGCGGCTTCTGCCGCGCAAATGGCTCCAAAGGAATGAGCGACCAGAATCACTGGTCCATTCATCGCGTTGACGGCTGCGACGACATCTCCGATTTCGTTGTCCAGAGAATATTCCGGGTTGTCGCCGCTTTTGCCGTGTCCACGCCTGTCCAGGGCACAAACACGATATTGAGGTGTGAACAGGACCAGTACCGGGTCCCAATTGCGGTGATCGCCTGATCCGCCGTGAACCAAAAGCATTGCTGGACCTTCGCCTGCACAATAGAGGGCAATTGGCGTTCGATCTTTGGAGCGAACAACAAGTTGCGTTTCTTCGACTGGGCCAGCGGCAGGCAGGGCAAGGATTGTTGCCTGAACAAGAACGGTCAGGCAAGTCAGAAATCGGAGGTGGTTACCCGGATTGCGTCTCTCCATCATAAACCCGATCGGTCATATCGGCTGCGAAGCCATCTCGGCGGTAGCTGATGAATATCCTTCGCATCGCTGAGGCACTGCACTTTACCCGGCCATTCCACTTCAAGGCTCCCGATAGCAGCGCTGATCCATATCGCACGAAACATCGGTCAGGCAGTCTGAGCTAGTAGCGCCATCGTAGAGGGGTGCTGGTTGGGGGACCAACCGAATTGAAGGATTGGCCATTAGAAACGCACTCGAAGAGATTTATGATCTTTTCGGTGACAGTGTGACGTTGAGCGTTGCCGTCTCTGCCTCATGCGGCATCTCGTTCTGGGAAACAGAGCGAACGCTGTGATTTGGGTCGATGCGCTGACGGTTTCACATTGATGTGGAACGTCGCCTGATCTCGTGCCAGCTTCGGAGCAATCACACCGGTCAATCTCTCAAGCGTAGTGGTCAGGTCTTTGGCGTACATCTGCTGCAACGCGACTGTAATCGTGATATCGAACAATTCGTTTTCTTGTTCTTGAGACTCTTGTTCCCGATGAGCGAACAAACTTCCGCCGAGCAGCCGAGCAAGGCTCACGAGTGACCGGCTGTTGCAGACCGGGCATTCGTCACCGCGGCTGTTGCTGATTACCTCACAATCAAGGCAGAAGATTGCATTCCAGAGGGGAAGGCCAGCTTTCTCCAAACGGCTTTTTGTTAGGGGGCACATAGATCAACCTTATTCGCAAAAGTGGGTAGCCACATTCGATGCAAGATTATGGCATCACTCTTAGATGGAGACTGTCAAATGTCAAAACTTTCAGTGCATAGTTCAGGCATGCCCGGAGGGAAGCCCTGGCAGGCAAAAAGATCCAGTTGGCGAAAAATCACAATTAGGCTCAAAACCCCCAATGAGCGCTACCGTTAGTCACGGACCCTGCTCTCCTTGCGGTGAGCAGACTACCGAATAAAAAATAGGCGCGCCCTCTTTTGTTTTACTGCGTGCTCCCGACCCCTTTGGGACCGGTTCGATCATCCAAGGGCAGAGCGTTAGCCCCCATGTCTTTTCTTGCTCGGAGTGCCATATAGTCTGCCAGAACGTTTCCCAGGAAAGTGGGAAGTTTCTTGTCATTGAGAGACCACGCCGCAGCTACGGCGTTATTCTCGGTAGAAATCTCTCGCTGGAACAATTGTCCCCCAGTCTGATCGTAAACCTGAACACGATAGGTGACGTAGGAGGTGCCGGCGAATGCACCGCCAAAGATTCGTGCCTTCTTACTGACAATTCGATAATTCAACAGCGTACACTTCACCAGCAGATAGGGATCTTGCGGCAGGGGCGTTTGTTTTTTGGCGACAGTCGAAAAAGCGTTCGTACTCTGCAGCCGGCTGATCGCTCGGTCTTCCGTGGAGTTCACCAGCCCTCGCGCGTCTTTTTCATACTCGGCGGGAACACTGAAATCGTCGAACAATATCGTGCGAAACGCGAGGTCGGCCGCGTTCACGCTCGGAGGCGTTTCATTTTCCGCAGTCGCATATGGGTCTTGAGGATTGAGCTTTTCCTTCTTTGCGGCTGACAGCAGGGTGCATAACAGCGAAACCAACACCAGCAACAGGGAAATCCGCGTAGACCGTTCGATCACCGGGGTCGGTGGGAACAAGTTTTTCATCATGGTGTCCTCCACGTCGAAGTCTTGAATCAAGCCGATGAGTTGTGAACCTGAGATTTGCCCGTCCCGAAAGCGGCACCATCCTACACCCAACTCGCTGCGGGCGAAACGCCAAACGGAGTATGAACCCAGCCCGTGGTTTCCAATGTAAGATCCCGCCGGAGACCGGCCTTCTCATTCCCATCTGATTTCGACAGTTACACAAAAAACAGTCATAATCTCCGGGCATGAACGTGAGTCTGACCGTCTTCGTCGCCGCATTGTGCTGGTCAATTGAACTACTCTGGCAAACTCAACCCTCCGCCAAGATTCCATTCTCTGGATGCTATGAGATTGTTTTCCAGACATGGCATCCCGGGAACGAGGATGCCTCCCCTCTCCCGAGCCGATTCCAACTTCGCAGTGACCAAGCTGATAATCAAGCGCCGATTTTTTCCAGATGCGGGGCATCCCGACAGATCACTATGACTGGGAGAAACTTTGGTTATGGCGACCCCAAGGAGATAGACTCTGGCTATCTTGGGGAAGAGGAATGGGCGGATTTGGTGGAACCCTAAAGCAGCAACGCGATGGCGAATTTGTCGGACAAGCCGAGGAGTGGTGCGATTCGCGTTGCAAATGGAAAAGACAGTCAGCCAAGATTCGGATTCGGAAGATCGAGTGCGCTGAGTGATGGCAGCGGTTGATTTTGAGCCCTATCGCCTGACTCCATCATTTGACGGTTTACGCCGGGGTAGAATGCTCTTCTCCTCGACTCGGTATCAGCAAATTGCGGTGGCGCTGAATCCACCACAAACGGGAGAAGAGCGGCAAAGCGGAAAGGATGATCGGCATGGAATCAGAGATCAAGATCGGCCAGCAATTCGAGTTCACGATACATGCAGAGAAAGGGTTTAGGCAGAAAGCGGTCGTAACTCGAGTTTTATCAAATCGGGAAGAAGGACTCGGCCCGGAGGCGGACTATTACATCGCCGATTGGATTGAAGCCAGAACACTCTCAGATCAGCCCGAGGCCCTGGTCTTCGTGCTTGCAAACGACGGAAACGCTTATTTGAATGGCGAGCGGGTTGACATAATTGTGGACCTTGCGGCGTAGCTATTGCGGGTAGTGCGTCAATCGCCCAATTCAGGCGGGAATTGTTGAATCTGTCGCGCGCCCGGCGGGGTTACTTCGCGCAACCGTCACGTCCGGATGAAGGTGGCCCTTCCGAGTAAGTTCTCCTATTTAACTAACATTAGCGCCTCAGCCGCTCTGGTCCGCAGCGGCGCCTTCGCCTTGAGAGAGTTGGCGGTTGCTTTTTTGCTGATACATCAGCGTGTCGGCCATGGCTAACAAAGTCTCGAGATCCGAAGTCTTCCGGCCACCAGCCGGGACAATACCCGTACTGAACGAGAGACGATAACGGCGGCCTGCTGCACTGTTGCATGTGGCCAACGCCTGCTGAATCCGGGTCTCGATGCCGTCAATCTGCCTTTCCTCTGCGTCGGCAATGAAAATAGCGAATTCATCCCCGCCCAGCCGGGCAAGGATATCTGATTCCCGGAAGCACTCTCTTAACACGTTTGCAGTGTCCACGAGAGCACGGTTCCCCTCCTGGTGGCCGAATGTATCGTTGATTCGCTTCAGTCCGTCGAGATCTACGAAGGCGATTGAGAAAGGTGCTCCAGTTCGATCGGCTAGTTTCACGCGATGCTCGACGAGGACAAAAAATCCTTTGCGGTTATAGAGTCCAGTAAGATCATCAACCAGAGAAAGACTCTCCAAGAGCGCATTGGATTGAGCCAGTTCTTGCGCCTTTAGGGCCAGTTCCTTCTCCACCAGCTTGCGTGCTGCAATATCAAGTTCGAGTTTCGTGTTCGCCTTGCTGAGCTCGGCAGTCCTTTCTGTCACCAATTCTTCCAGGCGGAGCTGGTACTGCTGCAGTTCCCTTTCCACGCGTTTGCGCTCAGTAATATCCCGGGAAATTCCCATCGTGCCAATGATGTTTCCCCTCTGATCTACTAAAGGCAACTTGGTGGTGAGGACCCAGGTCTCGCGCCCATCCGGCCATGTTTCTTTCTCTTCCGCTTCCACGATGGGCTGACCGCTCTGGATGATCTTCTGTTCGTCAGCGAATGCCTGTCTCGCATGCTCTTCGGTGAACATATCAAAATCCGTTTTGTTGATTGCCTCAACGGGATCGCTCAGTCCAAATCTGACGGCAAGTGATCGGCTGATGCGCACAAAACGGCTCTCGCGGTCTTTGAAGTAGACCCCGTCCGGAACATGCTCCAGGAATGCGCGGAGCAGATCCTCCTTTGCAATTCTTGGAATTAGCCTCTGTGGCACACAAAGCCTTTGTACGCCATTGACCGCACGGCCAAGGTTTGCCTATCTTGGGCGCGATTGTAGTCCTTTCAGAAGCAATGCGAAACGAACATTGCTGCCCTTTTGACGGCCACGGTCACGGGTGCGGTCATCTCTCCGTCAGCAAAGTGCGGTCGGCTGCCCTACAATTCGCGACGGCCACCAGGCGCTGTGCTCGCCCTGTTTGCCGGGTAAGATCGCGAGTTCGCTCATTGACCGCATCAAGAGTAGACACAGGATTGGCAGGGATGTCCCGTGGCTATTGTCGTCAACTGCGTCGGCTTCTTCTCGGTGCGCTAGTGACCCAAACCTTTTGCCATTGTCTTCGTGAGACTGCCGTTGGCATTGTCATCTTTGAGTGCCCAGAAAAAAGCCCCGCCCAGACCTCCGGGAACTCGGTTCTGGACGTAGAACATCTTGACGCTCACCGACCTGAGTGTGTCGTAAGTCCAGAATGTCTGAGTTGCTGCATTATAGGCCCACTGCGCTTCGCTGATGGGATCGAAGTAGTGCTGGAATCCAGTCTGAGCCACCAGGGTTCCATAAGTTGCGACGCCATCCGTCTGTAGAACGTCTCCAGCTGGAGACGGAGCGGGGCCGGTCGAAGTCTGATACAACCCGTGATTAGTTTTCGGAACACCGGTCCAGCCACGCCCGTACATCGGAACGCCCAGCAGGAGTTTGCGTGCAGGCACGCCGGCGGCAAGGTAGGCAGCGATCGTGTCTTCATCGTCGAAGCCCTGCCCGAATGAAGGATCCTGCGGACTGTCATACAGCGGCGACGCGTGATTGGTCGTCGTTTCCCACGTGCCATGCATGTCGTAGCCTTGCACGTTGAGGAAATCCAGCTGCCTCGCAACCTTGGCCAGTTCGATGTTCGAATAGTTCTGCGATCCTGCGGGCGCAAAGATCGAGAGCAGGTAAGGTGTGTCGCCCTCTTCTCCGAGCGCCTTCAACTGTCTGCGAAACTCGTTCAACAGTAGGGTGAAGTTCCGTGTGTCGGTGGCCGCGGGAAACTCCCAGTCAATATCGAATCCATCGAACAGGCCAGCCGCAGAAATGCCCGGCGCAACGTTACCCTTGATGAAGAGATCAATACAAGAAGCCACCAGTTGCGAACGCAACTGGCTCGTACTGGCTGCATAGGAGAAACCCGCAGCATTGGCGGCGGAGGCTCCTCCCAGAGAAATCATGATCTTCAAGTTCGGGTGCAGCTGTTTCAACTGCAATAACGCCGCGAAGTTGCCATACAGGGGGCCGGTGTAGGGCAAGCCATTCACACTGGGAAGATAGGGCGTCTGGAAGTCAGCCCAGTCGTCGGCAAGGTGGCAGGTGGCGTCAGGCGGCCCGGAGACCGGAGCCACGTTACCGAAGGCGTAAATAAGGTGCGTAATTTTGTTGGCGACATGGTTCTGCTGCAAATTTGCAATGTTGTAGTTCGCGCCGTAAATGCTCCATTCTTCGAAATACCCCGCCAGGATTTTGCTTTTATCTTGAGTGGGCGCTACCGTGTCCTGCGCCAGCAAGGGCAGTGAAAACACGACCAAACTCATCGCGAATGCCAAAGAAAAAGAGAAACGCTGCTTCATCGGGGCAACTCCTGCGCTGCGAAATACGAACGCGGAAAGTATAGACCTATATAGCAGTACGTAACAGGGTGGGGCAACAATTTTGGGTTTGGGAAGAGACAGCCCCGGACGGCCAATGCAATCAGGTTAACCTGTTTGGACGTGGTCACGCGGCCCGCAGATTAGAGACTCGAGAAGGACTGTGCCCATACTGTTACCCCCCGGTAACGTGATCGCCGCCGCCAGCGACATCACACCAATCCGCGCCATTAGTTTATTCATGAGGTTCTCCCCTCTCGGCACGAGGCAGAAGCCAGAAGAATGCGTCACTTCCCTTCCTGCATGTCCTGCTCGCGCAGGCTCTGAGTCTGCGTATCCGGATCTCTCCGCGATCCGCTTAAATTTGAGTTCCCCTTGGACGACGAGTGGCTTGAGTGGATGGAAAGATTTGAGCCCCGCAGCTTCTGAACTGCAGACTTGGAAGGGTCGGCCCAAGGATTAGGTTGCCAGATGGTATCGCGAACCCGGCGGAATGTCCTACCGAATATTCAGCGTAGCAAGGTGCCTCCTGGTACGTTTCCAAAGAAGTCGAAATTTGAGCGAACTGGCTGGGTCAACGTCAGTCAAGGGCAGCGAGAATCCATAGGGCGTGTAACATGAACCGCATCTGAGGAAAATGAAGCATACCTGCCTGAAGGTGAGTGTCTTGCTCTCTCTGTTGACTGCGAAACCTGTGCTATCGCAGGTCACGTCGCCACAGAGGGATTTTGAGTAGCTCGCGTCTCCGGCTCGGGAAGTTGCTGTCCGCAATACGCGCAATTCGCCCAAGTGGGCTCAACGGGCTTATCACATTTCGGGCACGTTGGCTGCAGCAAAGTGCCGCAGCGCGGACAGAATGGGAATTTTGCCTTTTCGACATGCCCGCAGCCGGGGCACGGCTTCGGCAGAGGGTCGCGGAGAATGAAGTACAAGATCATCCCGATCGCATAGGGAACTAAGGTCGCCAGCAGCGTCCACAGTACGTATCGCATCTGCCGGCGCTTCGCATCGCCGTAAATGTATCCGATCAGCACAACCCAAGCCACCAGGACCAGCATAAATCCGTAAATGAGCAGCGCTTGTCCCCAGCGCGGCAATTTGGCCATCTCCGGATCCTTTGGCGCCACGAAGAAGAACAACGACACCGTAATGCACGCATAGGCGAACCATGCAACGATCCACGCTGCCCCTGGAATCACGCGCAATTCCTTTGTGAAGCGGCTCATGCCAGCCTCCTTTCGCCGCGCTGCCGGATTGCCAGCGCCACTGCGGCCACCCCTCCCGCGAGCCACCCTAGCGCGGTGAACGCGGCAAAACTGATCCATGTGCGGGTGAACTGCGGCCCGAGCAAGCTCCCGAAACGTCCGCTCACAAAGTGGAAAACCGGCCAGCTCGCAATCATCAGCAGCCACGCAAAAGCCACGACAACAATCATTACGCGGCGGTTCCAATCGTGCTCGGCCTGTTCGGTAAGCTTCGCCTCCGCACGCGCCAGCGTGGCCTGCACCAGCCACGAAGAAGGCTGCGGTGTCGGCAATCGGCGGAGTTCGCTCGCAATCGGCCGCCAAGCCTCCAATTCGTTCGAGCAGGAGACGCACGAGCGCACGTGCTCTGCTACCCGCCTTTCTTCCGCAGCCGTCAATGCTCCAGCTGCGGCCAGCGCCAGCAGTTCTCGAATCTTGTCGTGCTCGCTCATTGCCATGTACCTCCGGGATACCGCGCTTCGAGCGCGTAACGCAATTGTTCCAGCGAACGCCGTAGCCGCGACTTCGCCGTCGATACCGGAACTGCTGTAACCTGCGCGATTTCCTCAATCTTCATCTCATCCTCAAACCGCAGTGTGAGGACTTCGCGATAGATCATCGGCAGCGCCGCCATCGCTTCGCTGATCTCCGTTCGGCGCTCGGCCGCGAGCGCATGATCGAGCGGCGTGTCGTCTTTACAGGGAATCCGGTCCGCCGCGGTTTCGCTATGCCAGCGGTTGGCGAGCGGCTCAGCGAGCG
>DATEHP010000227.1:0-7046 GCA_035279505.1 Candidatus Sulfotelmatobacter sp.
GCAGTTTTCTCACATCCCAGAGGCTGAGGTCGTAGCGATTCCTTTTCGCTTTCATCCGGAGAACCTTGTCGCGCCCAAGGCTCCCTGCGTTACGAGGGCAGCAGCGGTGCCATCTCATTCATTCCAGCGGATTTGGAGAGAGTCGAGGTGGTGCGCCTGTGCCTTCGTAATGACGCTGGCACTCCTGATCGCAGCCGCCGGCATGGCCTATGCCCAGAACAACGATGTGATCTCTGAGATCAATGTGACTGGGAATCGACGCATTCCCGCCGAAACTGTGAAATCGCGCATTTTCACCAAGGCCGGGGACATATATGACCCCGCGGCCCTGGAGCGCGATTTCAACTCTCTGTGGAATACGGGTTACTTCGAAGACATCAAATTTCTACGCGAACAGACGCCAAAAGGGTGGCGGATCATTGTGCAGGTCAAGGAAAAGCCGACCATCCGCGAAATCCTCTACTTGGGAACCAGTTCGGTTTCGAATAGCGACATATTGGATCGTTTCAAGCAGGAGAAGGTCGGCCTCACGGTGGAGAGTCAGTACGATCCGACGCGCATTAAGAAAGCGGAAGTATCGATCAAGAACCTGCTATCCGAGCATGGCCGGCAATTCGCAACGATCCGGACCGAGGTGCGCCAGATTCCTCCCGCGGCCGTGGGCATTACGTTTGTCGTGAAAGAAGGGCCGAAGGTTAAGGTCGGGAAGATCATTTTCCAGGGCAACAAGAACATCAAGAAGCGCGTTCTGCGCGCTGCCATGAAGAATCTGAAGCCGATCGGTGTTCCTCACTCCATCTTTCTGGAAAGTATCTTTGCCAAAACTTACGACGCGACCAAACTGGAGGAAGACACCGAGCGGGTGCGTGCCGAGTATCAGAACCGGGGATACTTCAAGGCGGCGGTGGCCGATCCGAAGACAGTGATCCACGATACGGGCCACAAAGGGTTCCACATTCCTCTGGTGCAAGCGGGGCCGGGAAAAGCTGTCGATATCACGATGCAGATCGACGAAGGCGACCAGTACCGGCTGGGTAAGATCACGTTCAAGAACAATAAGGCGATCTCGAATACGGCAGCCTTGCGGTCGATGATTCCGCTCAAAGATGGCGATATCTTCAGCCGCGAGAAGATCGCGAAAGGCCTGGAGAATCTCCGGAAGGCGTACGGCGAGTACGGATATATCAACTACACGGGCGTTCCGCAGACGACGTTTGATGACGAAAAGAAGCTGGCGAATCTCGAGATCGACGTGGATGAAGGCAAGCAGTTCTATGTGCGGCGCATTGAGTTTGCCGGAAATACGACGACGCGCGACAAGGTTATCCGCCGCGAATTGGCCTTGGAAGAAGGCGGAATTTACAACTCGCGCTTGTGGGAGTTGAGCCTGCTGCGCTTGAACCAGCTCTCTTACTTCGATCAGCTCAAGCCGGATGATCCCAACGTCACAGAGAAAAGGCTTGACGAGAAAAGCGGCTACGTGGACCTGACGCTCCATGTCCATGAGAAGGGCAAGAACAGCATCGGGTTGAACGGAGGCGTGAGCGGGCTGGAGGGAGCGTTCATCGGGCTGAACTATTCCACCAACAATTTCCTGGGTCGCGGCGAGACGCTGCAGGTGCAGATCAGCCTGGGAAACCTAGCGCGCAGCGTGCTGTTCGGCTATACGCAGCCGTACCTGTTTGACCGGCCGCTGCAGTTTGGATTTACCGTCTTCGGCAACAAGATCAGCTACAACCAGGCCCGGCAGCTCTCGATCTTCAGCGGACAAAACCTGAACCTGCCTAGCGCCGTGCTGCAGAACCTGCAGAACTATTCGCAATCGAGCGCGGGCTTCACGACGTCGCTGAGCTATCCCCTGCGGCGCTCGTTCAAGCGTGTGGGCATCACGTATTCGTTCGACCGGTCGACCCTGCTGCCGTTGAGCACGGCATCGAAGACGCTATTCGACTTCATCGCGTTTCGGGGAATTTCCGGGCCGAATGCGGTGAACGGAATCATCACCAGCAAGATCTTTCCGAATTTCTCGTTCAACACGCTCGATAGCGGCATCTCTCCGCATCACGGGCACCAGTTCACAATCGGAGCGGAGTTTGCGGGAATCGGCGGCACAGTGCGGTCGATTCGGCCAATCGTGCAGTACAAGCGCTTCGTGCCAGTGCAGAAAGGGCGAAACGCCATCGGATATAGTGTGAACGGAAATTTCATCAGCGGGTTCGGAGGGCTGGTCGCCCCGCCATTCCAGCGCTTCTACATGGGCGGTGAGAACGATGTCCGCGGATTCGATATCCGGTCGATCTCGCCGGTTGCGTTTTTGCCGAGTTCAAACGTCATTACCTTGACCAACCCGGACAATACGCCGGTGCTGAAGGATCCGTCGAATCCACGATTGGGGAATTGGACGATCCCGATTCCGGTCGATCAGATCGTGTTCCCCGGCGGCGACCTGAGCATCTGGACGAACCTCGAGTATCGCTACACGATTGCCGGTCCGGTGGTGTTGGCGCCATTCGTCGACGCGGGCATCGACCCGATCATCCGGCGCTCGCAGTTGCAAATTGCACAGGCTCAATTTGATCAGGTCGTCTCCACCCCATTCGGATGCCCGCAGCTCGATACCGGCTTCAATTGTTCGGGCGGGAAAGTATTGAGTCCAACGCCGTCACAATTTTTGTCAGTACTGAATGCCACCAACTGGAAACCGCGCATGTCCACCGGGCTGGAACTGCAGATGTTCTTGCCGGTGATCAATGCGCCGTTCCGCATTTACTGGGCATATAACCCATTGCGGCTGGATACGCCGGCGAATCCTCCGATTCCGATCACCCCACAGATGTTCCCGGGCAGCGTCAATCCGGTGACGGGACAGTGGGAGATGACGGCGGCAGGCGCCTATACGTACAAGCTGGCGAAGCAGTCGTTCGCGCCGAGTTTCCTGCTGCGCGAACCGCGGAAGACGTTCCGGTTCACGGTGGCAACTACGTTTTAAAGCAGTGGTCAGTGGTTAGTGGGCAGTAGCCAGTAGAAGCGAACTTGACCATGAATACTGCCCACTGGCCACTGATCACTGGCTACTGGCTGTTTGACGCTGCCAGAGCGAGGTCACTATAATGTTGGTGATTCACGCCATTGAGTGAAGAGTCAGAGTGTGGACAGCACGTCTGTGCGTGCGGCGTGCGATGCTGGCGAATCTAGTGCGCCTTGTCCGATGGCGGCCGCTACCGCAGCGGGGACCTCATTCAGTGCGGCCCAGCATTAACTGAAGAAGCGATCTGAGAGCGAGATTCTAAGTCATTCGTGGAACTATGTTCCAAGGAGTTCAACCAATCCAATGAAAAGCAAGTTTCTGAGCGTTGTACTGGCGATTGCAGCGACATTCACGTTCTCTGCATTTGCCCAAACCGGCAGTGCCGCCACTCCGTCGAG
This sequence comes from Candidatus Sulfotelmatobacter sp., assembly GCA_035279505.1. Taxonomy (GTDB): domain Bacteria; phylum Acidobacteriota; class Terriglobia; order Terriglobales; family Acidobacteriaceae; genus Sulfotelmatobacter. The sequence goes on from DATEHP010000227.1 coordinate 3,427, forward strand.
CGCGGCTGCGCCGACATCCACGCCGGCGTCTACGGCCCCCGCAACCGCCCCCGTTCCCACCGGGCCGGGGAAGGTAGGAACCATCAACATTCAGGATGCGATCATCGCCTCCAATGAAGGCCGTCGCGATATGGACGCCCTGCAAAAAAAGTATGAACCCAAGCAAGCTGAGCTGAAGAATCAGAACGACGAGCTCGAGTCGCTCAAGAAGCAGCTCACTACTCAGCAGGACAAGCTGAACCAGGAAGCGCTGGACAACCTCAAGAGGCAGATCGACGGCAAGCAGAAGAGTTTCGATCGCAACGTGCAGGATGCGCAGGAAGAAGTTGGCAATCAGCAACAGGAAATTGCGGGCCGGATTCTTTCCAAGATGGCGCCGCTCATCGTGAAATACGCGCAGGAGAACGGATACACGATGATCATCGATACATCCAAGCCGTGGCCCCAGAGCCCGGTGCTGTGGTGGAACCCGGATGCGGTAGACATCACCAAGAACGTGGTCGAAGGCTACAACGCGCAATCGGGCGTTGCCGCTCCGGCCTCACCGGCGGGCGGGACCAAGCCCGCGCCGAGGGCTCCGGCCACGACGACACCAAAGCCCGCGACGCCGAAGCCGACCGAGCCGCCAAAACAGTAACCCAAGCGGACACCCCGGGTGTCCGAAAAGTTCCACGAGGCCGCGTTACGACGCGGCCTTTATTTTTTGTGCGCACGGCGCCTGCATTTCGATTGTGGTGTCCATACAGGCAGACAAGAGTTCACGCTGGAGGACACCATGTTTGCCGAGAGCTTGATCGAGACTTCCTGGGCTGAGCGGGGACGCCGCAGCTGGATGACACTGACGTCATTCGGACTGCAGGCGGTGATCGTTGGACTGCTATTGCTGATTCCGTTGCTGACGACCGTGGGGCTGCCCTCGGGACGCACGACGGTTTCGACGCCGATTACCTTAGGGAGGAGAGATCCTGGGCCTGCTCCGCAGCCGCACGGCGAGCGAACCCGGGGTATGCAAATTGTACCGTTCACTGGTCGCATTATGGCGCCGGGACGCATCCCACACGGAATTTCGAACGAGAAGGAGACAACGCAAGTTGCAGGTCCAATCGGTGATCCGAGCCTGCCCATCGGTCCGTATGTCGGCGACGGGCCGGGCCTGCCCATACCATTCAGCGGCGGAGCGCAGCCGGTGATGCCCGTAGGTCCAAAACCGGTCACCAAAATATTCCGCACCTCGAACATATTGCAGGGCAGCCTGATTCGCCGGGTGGAACCGATGTATCCGCCTCTGGCGCGTCAGGCTCGTATTCAGGGAACGGTCGTGCTGGCAGCCGTGATCAGCAAAGCGGGAACAATTGATAACCTGAGGCTGGTTTCGGGGCATCCGATGCTGGTGGGGGCGGCGCTTGATGCTGTGAGCCAGTGGCGCTATCGGCCGTACATTCTGAACGGCGATGTCATCGAGGTGGAGACGCAGATCACAGTGAATTTTATGCTGGATGGACGGTGACGGAATCGGGACATGAAGTCATCGTGACCAGGAGTTTCTGGTGCGCTGGGCGGCAGATCCCACTTCTGGCAAAGTCGGCCAGAAGTGGGGCATTCCTCTTTATTTCACGCGGGAGTAGCCCCAGCGTAACTTCGGCGCTTCGGGCGCTCCCGCTATAATCGCGAGAGTGGCAACGACTGCAGAAATCCTGAGCCGTGCGGCAACGCGTCCGACATGGGCTGACGTATCGCTGACAACCTTGCGGCAAAACTTCCGAACTGTTCAGAAGCATGTGAGCGCGGCGGTGACCGTGTGTGCTGTCGTCAAGGCCGATGCCTACGGGCATGGCGCTGTGGAGTGCTCAAAGTCGCTCGAGGCGGAAGGCGCGAAGTGGCTGGGTGTCACTTCGCTGGACGAGGCGATTCCACTGAGGGACGCTGGAGTGCGGGCGAATGTCTTGCTAATGACCGGATTCTGGCGTGGGGAAGAAGGCGAAATCGTACGCCTGCATCTGACGCCCACGGTGTGGGAGCCGTCGCAAATCGAATCGTTGGACAAGGCAGCGGCTGGACTCGGAGTGGCGCAGCATCCTGTGCATCTGAAGGTCGACACGGGAATGGGTCGGCTGGGCGTAGGGATCGATCAGCTTCCTGCGGTGCTCAATGTCTTGCGCTCGGCGAAGCATCTCAGCGTTGAAGGGCTGTCAACTCATCTAGCATCGTCCGAGATCATGGATGCACCGTCGGTGGCGGAGCAGGAACGCAGTTTCGAAGCGGCGCGACGCATGGTGCAAGACGCTGGTTTTGAACCCAGGTTCGTGCACGTCGCCAACACAAGCGCGGTGATCTCGCGACGCGAGACCTGGAACTCGATGGTGCGGCCCGGAGTTTCGCTGTATGGGTACTATCTGCCTTTTCAGCGCGCGGGGCGCGAGGTGAGCGGCGGCACTCTGCGGATGCCAGTAAAGCCGATCCTGACGTGGAAGACGCGGATCCTGTCACTGCGGAATTTCGGAGCAAATCAGGCTCTCGGATACGGCGGAACCTATGTGACCAAAGCTCCGGCGCATGTGGCCGTGCTTCCCGTGGGATACGCCGACGGATACAATCGGCAACTTTCGAATCGAGGCCGCGTGATTTTGCGTGAGCACTACGCGCCGATTCTGGGCAGCATCTCGATGGACTTGACTTTGGTCGATGTGACGGGAATTCCCGGTGTTTCCGTCGGAGATGAAGTGATTCTGATGGGGACGTGTGACGGGCTGAGTGTCGATGCGCTGGAACATGCGCGCCTGGCGAACAGTTCGCCGTATGAAATCCTGTGCAATATCTCAAAGCGCGTGCCGCGGCGGTATGTGAGCTAGGTCTTAGCTTCTCCGCTCTTGTGCCTCCATGTATTTTCGCAGTACCGCGTTGATCGTCGTCTGGTATCCACGTCCTTGCTTCCGAAAAAATTTCAGCACATCAGGATCGAGGCGGAGAGTGATCTGGCGCTTCGGTCCGGGCCAGAGAATAGCGTTGGCGAAGAAATCGGGGCCCAGCTCTGGGATATCTGAAAAATCGATATCCTCATCCCGCATTGCATCAATGCGCTTCCAATCCGTCTTTGATCGCCGTCTCGTAGTCTTGGCGCTCTTCATTGGTCGCCTTTCTCAGAGAAATGATTCGGATTGTTTCATTTCATGAGATTCCATTGTGAATGCCACAAAAGCTACGCGACTCTTCGTCATGCCCAACGCCGATCCAACGTTCTTCTCGATAGTCTTCCCGGGTATCTGGCCTGGCCAGGAATGGTCCATCGAACATTTCTGCGGCATCGGCGAAATGGAAGCCGTGTTTACGAAGATTCGTGCGATTCTTGGCTTCATCCCACTCCAAGCGCATTGTAACTCCAAATGTAGTTACATCTCAACCGGCACATGTGCTGATGATTCAATGTCCGGTTGCAGAGGTCCGTGACACGTGTCACAAAATGGCAAGGTCGATCCCTCGAAGTCCCAAAACGGATCGCGGAGTTCCCAGCCGCCTACCCACCTAAGCTGACAAATACGAAGATCGCTAGCGAATTGCTGCCGTTGGCTGAAACTGGGCTGAATGTGGGGCGCTCGCTTGCTAGACTGGAAGGTTCCTTATGC
>DATEHP010000228.1:0-8012 GCA_035279505.1 Candidatus Sulfotelmatobacter sp.
GCCTGCATCTCACGAGCAATCTTGGCACGGTGCTCGTTGACTTCAATCGCAAAAACCGAGGTCGCTCCCACGGCTTTCGCGACCGCAATCGAAAAGAGTCCAATCGGTCCGCATCCCGTAATTGCGACCGTCTTGGCCGCGATCTCTCCAGCTAAGACGGTGTGGACGGCGTTGCCCAGCGGGTCGAGGATCGAGGCATACTCCAATGGAATCGCCGGATCGAGCTTCCAGATGTTCGACTCAGGAATCACCACGTACTCGGCGAACGCTCCATTGGCATCGACGCCGATGATCTTCACGTTCTGGCAGATGTGAGCTTCGCCGGTGCGGCACTGCAGACACTTGCCGCACGCCACGTGCATCTCGGCGGAAACGAAATCGCCCTCTTTCACGCTGGTGACTTCGTCGCCGAAGGCAACGACTTCGCCGCAGAATTCGTGGCCTGGAATCAGCGGAGGATGAATGCGATTCTGTGCCCAGCGGTCCCAGTTGTAGATATGAAGATCGGTGCCGCAGATGGATGCGACTTTGACCTTGACGAGTACATCCGTGCGCCCGAAACCAGGGACCTTGACCTCGCGAACATCAGCCCCCGGCGCCGCTTCTGGCTTGACGACGGCCAGCATTGTTGCTTCCCTCGTTGCCCCAGCCATGATTGCCACCTATCTGCTTCTATTCGATGCGAAAACGTCATAACACAAAACGTATGATTCTAGCACCGCAGCGATTGCGCCAGCCGACCGAGCGGTTTGTTTCACGGCATCGCGATCTGCGTAAACCGCGAGAATTGTCAAGCAATTGCAAAAACGTAACGCTCCAGGTATGCCTTCCCGGCAGCGCATGCATCGAAGCCTCGTTTACGGAAGGCGAACGCATCGATGACGATCCGATTTCTTGCCTGCCTGCTTGCGGTAATGTCGGTTCTCACCGGCGTGCTGCTCGGCGACTCCAGTGTTCCGGTCCGCACCAAGGAAGGCCTGACCCACGGCTTTCTCGTGCTCAGCACCCTTGACGGGAAACAGATTGCAGTCGGTGATCTCACTGAGGTCGCGCGCGGCAACAAGGTAACGACTCGTCTTATATTTCATTTTGGCGATGGCTCGTTACAGGATGAAACGACCGTCTTTTCGCAGCGTCGAACCTTCTCCCTGATTAGCTATCACCTGGTCCAGAAGGGACCGTCATTTCCCCACCCAACGGAGATGTCGGTGGAGATGGCTTCCGGGCAGGTCACGGTCCGATCCACGAACGACAAGGGGGAAGAAAAGACTGAAAGTGAACGTCTCAAACTGCCTCCCGTACTTGCCAATGGTCTGGTCTTGACCGTGCTGAAGAATCTCCGCCCAGAGGATCCAATTCCGCAGTTGGCCATGGTGGTGGCCGCTCCCAAGCCGCGCGTTGTGAAACTCTCGATCAGCGCACAAGGGAAGGATCCGTTCACCCTTGCCGGATCGCGACGCGAGGCACTGCATTATGTGATCAAGATTGAGATCGGGGGACTCGCCGGTCTTGTGGCGCCATTGCTTGGAAAACAGCCGCCGGACGCGCATGTGTGGATCATCGGCGGAGAAGCTCCGACTTTCGTCAAATCGGAGGCGTTGTCATTTCTGGGCGGTCCAGTCTGGCGAATGGAACTGACCTCTCCCATCTGGCCGAAGTCCGAGGAGGCCGAGCCCCGGAAGGGGGACTCGCAGAAGCCGTGACAGTTTCGGTTGCTCGGATTTGCCGCGCCTAGCCGTTACAATGACCGGGTGAAATCCGCCACAGCGAATCTGCAGTCTATCGTGCTAATCGCGCTTGTGGCGTACGGTGCCGGGCAGGCGATGTCGCAGGCGGTGCATGGTTCGCGTCAGGAATTTACGACCCGGTTGGTCGCCGCTGCGATTGAGCGTACTCATCATCCCGTGCGCTACGTCTCAGCCTACGTGCGCATTCCTTATCCTGGCGGAGATGTGCCGGCCGATACTGGCGTCTGCACTGACGAAATCATTCGATCGTACCGGGCCGTCGGAGTCGATCTGCAAAAAGAAGTTCATGAAGATATGGTGCAGAATTTCGCGGCCTATCCGAACAAGCGCCGCTGGCTGCTGGCGCATCCGGATTCGAACATTGATCACCGACGAGTGCCGAACCTGATGGTGTTCTTTCAGCGCAAGGGAGAATCGCTGCCGATTACGACCAAGGCCGCCGATTATGCGCCCGGCGATCTCGTGACGTGGGATCTTGGCGGCGGCGTGCCGCACATCGGGATTGTGGTAGACCAGAAATCGCGCGCGAGCGGGCGCTCCATGATTGTGCACAACATCGGCGAAGGCCCGAAGATGGAGGATGTGTTGTTCAATTGGAAGATTACGGGGCATTACCGGTATTTCGGGCCGAGGTGAAAGAAATGGGGGAGAACTCGAATGAGGTGAAGAAACTCACCTTAGGCGCTAAAGCGCAGACAAATTATCAGCTTCAACGGCACGACTGAAGTCGTGCCCTTCCCAAAACCTCACCAACCCTAAAGTTTTCCGCAGTCAGTAAAGCCTTGCCTTGCAAACAGACTCCTAGCGCGGCACGCCTCTCTCGAATTTGTCGGACATCGTCTTCTTCTTTTGATTGAATTCTTCCGACTTGCCTCGTGGAACGCTTAGCGTCTTCCACTCACTCGAGCGCAGATGCTTGGCCAGCAGTACGATTTGTCCGATGTGCTGGGCGTAGTGAGCGATCTGGCGGTTGACCGCCTGCAGCACCGTATGCGGCTCGCCGCGAATCGTTACAGTGCGCATCACGTCTTCGGGCTCGAGCGGATCGAGCGCCCCGAAGAGGCATCTCCAGCCTTCTTCCCACCAGGTCATGACTTCGCCGCGTGTCGTCGCAGGGCCTATTTCAAATTCGCGGTCGCGGAAGCGATCCGGCTTCTCGCCATCGCTGGTGAGAAAGTCGGTGAAACGCGAGCGCATATTGCCCGCCATATGCTTGACCAGGATCGCGACCGAGTTCGCCTCGGGATCGATCGTGACGAAGAAGTCTTCGTCACGAAGCTGGTTCATGGCGCCTTCGCCCATGCGCTTGTGTCCGCGCAACTGGCGGCGCGCTTCTTCCAGGTAGTGAGTCGCCACATCGGTCATGACAATTACACCTCTTGGACGCAAAGGCACGTCCTTCACACAACCCTCATTGGATTCCGTGAGCAGGCGCTGGTTTCAGAAACTCCCGTCTGCCGATCCCCATCCACCGCCGCCCGGAGTTTCAATCCGAACGCGCTCGCCTTTGTATAGGCGGGTGCTGAACTTTCCGGCCATCGATTCCAGCGACCCATTCCGGCGCACGATCGTGGTTTTTCCCGCGGCGCCGTCCGCTCCACCGCTCAGCCCCCAGGGACCGCGCGAGCGGCGGTCGGCGAGCAGTGTCACTTCACAATCCGTCAGCACCTCGATCTCGCGGATGATCCCCTCGCCACCTTGGAACTTGCCCTCGCCCCGACTGCCGGAACGTAAGGAATAGGAGCGCACACGCAGCGGATACGCGTACTCCAGCGCCTCGGCGGGCGTATTCAGGGAATTCGTCATATGCGTATGCACGCCCGAGACGCCGGGCTTGCCAGGCCGCGCGCCCATGCCTCCCGCGATCGTTTCGTAATAAGTGAACGGTTCACCCGTGCGCGGATCGATGCCGCCGATGGTGAGATTGTTCATGGTTCCGGAAGCCGCCGCCGGTACCCGGTCGGGAACTGCCTGAGCCAGCGCGCGAAGAAGGACATCAACGACGCGCTGTGAGGTCTCTACGTTTCCGCCCGCAACGGCTGCGGGCGGCCGTGCATTCACGATCGTTCCTTCGGGCGCGATGACGCGAATCGGCCGCATCAGTCCGGCAGCCGCGGGCGCGTCTTCCGTAAGTAAACAGCGAAAAACGTAGAAGCAAGCCGAGTAAGTAATGGCTTCGACTGCATTCACGCTGCCCTCAACCTGCGGATCGCTGCCCGTGAAGTCGATCGTGACGAGAGGAGGGCCGGCGTCCCCGCTGGTCGCGGTGGCATCCAGCCGCCGCACCCGGCCCTGTCCACGAACCTTGATCGCAACCACAATCTTCACCGGGCGTTCCACGATCCCATCACCATCCAGATAATCCTCCGCCCGATATTCCCCGGCCGGCACCCGCTGCAGGAAAGCACACATCAACTCCTCGGCATAGTCGAGGAGATCCTCCGCCGCCATGTTCGCGCGTTGTATGCCATAGCGCCCGCAGACTTCGCGAAGCCTTTCGGCGCCGGTGTGGCAAGCGGCGATCTGCGCGCCCAAGTCGCCCTCACGCTCTTCCGGTGTGCGTACGTTATTCAGCAGCATTGCCAGAACGTCGCGATCGGTGGCGCCTGCCCGCATTAGTTTTACGGGAGGGATGCGCACTCCTTCCTGGTAGATCTCGCGGCAAAGGCCCATGGAGCCGGGATAGGCTCCTCCCACATCGGCATGATGTGCCCGCGAGGCAACGTAGAAATCGGGATGCGTGTGGCCGCGGGCGACCCTTCGACGTCGCTCAGGGCGGGCTCGCCCACGCGTCTGCACAAAGACCGGCGCGACCAGTGTGATGTCCGGCAAGTGCGTGCCGCCGCGGAAAGGATCGTTCAACATCACCACGTCGCCCGGTTGCATCGGTCCCGCTTCAATCGCAGCCTGCACAGACATCGGCATGGATCCGAGGTGCACGGGCATGTGATCGCCCATGGCAATAACCTGTCCGTCACTGTCAAATACGGCACAGGAATAGTCGCGCCGCTCTTTGATGTTGGGAGAGAACGCAGTTCGCCGCAACGCAGCGCCCATCTCCTCGGCAATCGAGTGGTAAAGATTCTTGAAGATTTCCAGTTCGATCGGATCGCGCCGCATCGGCGAAGTGTAATTGATTCCGGAGGAGGATTGCAGCGGACGCCGCTGGTCTTAGGTGGCAGGTCTTGGGTCCTTGGCCTCGGAGATCGCAATCATTCTCGACACCTTCGAAGAACTCATCCGGCGTAAAGACCTATCGCCTGCGACCTAACGCCTTCTTTTCTGCAGAATTCTGTTGACACTTTATTAATACTGCCGCAATATCTTGTGTTATAGGACCTTCCCATACCATGAGTAGGGTTGGTCTTTCAGGACAAGGGCCCAAGTCGTAAACCCTTGCAAGGGAAAATCGCTCACGGAGGCTCCTTCAATGGCAACGAAGAAGAAGGCAAAAAAGAAGAAACATTAACCGGAAGCGAGACGACATCTCGCCTAAACTACGATTTTTCACTGGCCTCTTGAGAGAAGCACCTCTTAAGAGGCTTTTCCGTTGAGAACGACAGCGCTGCAAGCCGCGGCATTGACGGCGGACGTAGAATTGACATAACCACGGGCAACTTGCCAAGCGTAGACATTCATCCCACCGGCATAAAATCTTCGCTCGGGGGTGCATTGTGACTGGACTTCGTTTGATCTCAGTCGGGTCTCTCTTGCTTGTTTCTCTGGCGACCTTGAGTTGCGGCAGCGGCCGTCAACTCCAGAGCGTGAAGATCGATCCTCCCGCAGCGACGAGCCAGGCGCAATTAACGGCCATCGGCACTTTCAGCAGGCCACCGTCGCCCGTAACGCTTACCAGCAAAGACGTGACTTGGTGTGTGGGCGAGTTGACGAGTGCGCCCAATGCGACTCCAACCGCCTGTGTCGGCAACGTCGCGCCATTTGCCACCGTCGACCAGAACGGAATGGCGCAGTGCAACACCACAACGCACGGACGGGCGGGATACATCCTGGCCGGGGCCTCACAGATGATGTCGATGAATCCCGACGAGGGATCTCAGTTCAAGGTATCCGGATACGCTACGCTGACCTGCCCTTAAGTGCCGCGAAATTGTGCGACTCTTCGCTCGACCTGTGTCACAATAGGCGGAAGTCGCGGCTTTGCCGCGCGATTCGGTATGACAGCGAGGAAGAAAAGCACTGGAAAGCACGCAGCGGATGAAATCCTCATTCCGGACAAGCTGTATTTCCGGATCGGCGAAGTGGCTACGCTGTGCCGGCTGCCGGCGTACGTATTGCGCTTCTGGGAGTCCGAGTTTCCTCAACTGAAGCCGATCAAAAGCAGCACCGGCCAGCGCATGTACCGAAAGCGTGATGTCGAGAGCGTGCTGCGCATCAAGCAGCTGCTCTACGAGCAGGGATTTACGATCTCTGGCGCGCGCCAGCAACTGCGCACAGAGACAAAATCGGACAAAACGCAGGCTGCGATTCCGTTCCCCACGCAGGCTGCACCCGAGATCCGGCATATCCGGCAGGGGTTGAAAGAGATTCTCGATCTGCTGTCGACGCGTCGAACGGGCTGATTTCGCCACGCTTCTTTCTGCATGTGAGCTCAACACTCAGGCACTCATTACCCAGCCATCGACTCCATAGCGCGCACGACCTCTGCGGGAACAGTGATCTGCAAGCTGTCGAGGTCTTGCTTCATATGCTCGGCGTCGGTGGTGCCCGTCAGTGGCAGCATCCCTAACGCACGCGCAAATGCGAACACCACTTGCGCTGGAGTCGCGTTGAGCTTTCTCGCGAGATCTATCAGTGGCGGGTGCTGCAACACTTCCTGGTTCGCGGTCAGTAGCGAGAATCCCTGATAGATAATGTTTCGCTCCCTACACAAGGCCCTCACGTCACGATCCCAGCCGAAGCGGGCAAAGCAGCGATTCTGGACGAATACCGGCATCTCCGCATGGGCAGCGTCCATCTCCTCCAGATGCTTCAGCGAAACATTGCTGACGCCGAGCAGCCGCGTTCTGCCCGCATCCTGCTGTCTTCGCATGGCGTCCCATACTTCGGCATCGACCTCGCTCCACCCATACCCGGACGCTGGCCCGTGCAGCACGAAGCTGTCCACGTAATCTGTTCCAAGATGTTCCAGAGAACTAGCCAGAGACTGCGCGACCTGCATGGCCGGTGATGCCGCAGGATCATACGGCAGCCGAAGATCCTGCCCGCGCTGGTAGGTATACTTCGTCTGAAGAAACAACTCCGCGCGCGTCACCACTCCGGCCCGATACGCCGCAGCCAGACCTTCACCAACCCCAGCTTCAAAATAGTGGCGCCGCTGGTTGGCTGTATCAATCCCGCGAAACCCCGTGCGCAGAGCCAACTCAGTGAGGCTGGCAGTGCGGTCTTCTTTCCAGGCAGTTCCGTAAAGAAAGGGAGGCGAGGGCACCGTGGCTGGCATGGGTCATTGTGCCATGGCGTGAAGCCCTCGGCGTCTTCCGTGCCCTCTGTGGCGACGAGTTCTGCCGGGATGACCTCCGGAACCCGCCCGTTATATGCTTGAAACCCTCAGGAGGCTTTCTGTGAAACAAGTTCTAGTCGTCTGTCTTCTCGTCGTTGCGACCTTCTCATTCGCCCAGACCGCAGGCCCCGCAAAGGCAACCACTGCCGCACCAACCAAGGATCCTGTTTCCAATTCCCTGCGCATGCTGATGCAGCGCTCGCAAAACAACATCGTGGGCGCGGTCGAAGCCATGCCCGCCGACAAATTCTCCTACAAGCCCACCCCGGACCAAATGACCTTCGCGCACCTGGTGGTTCACATCGTCGGCTCCAATAACGGGCTGTGTGCCAAGGTCGCTGACGCACCCGCGCCAAAGGTCGACGAACCGAAGGAAACCGATTCCAAAGAACAACTCGTGGCTGCGACGAAGGCGTCTTTCGCGTTCTGCAACGAAGCGCTGGCAAAGATGGACGACTCGAAGCTAGGCGACGATGTGGAACTCTTCGGAGGCCGCCACTTTCCCCGCGCCATGGGCGCCTTCGGCCTTGCCAGCGGATGGGCCGACCACTACGGCGCCGCAGCGATGTACCTGCGCCTGAACGGCATCCTGCCGCCCTCAGCGCAGCAGAAGCACTGAGAATCAGCACTTAGCATTTGGCAGTTGGCACTTAGCCCTCGCGGCTTTAGGCTCGGCGCCGAGTCAAAACGTCCGCGGGCTAAGCTAAGTGCTAAATGCTTACTTGATTTGAACCAGTTCGGTCTCA
>DATEHP010000229.1:0-40722 GCA_035279505.1 Candidatus Sulfotelmatobacter sp.
ATCTTGACTCCAGCTTCTTTCAGTGGAAGCGCGAGGTTCAACGGCGTCTGTCCGCCGAACTGCACGATCACTCCGACGTCAGCACCTTTTGAGGTTTCGTGCTGGTAGATCGCCCAAACATCTTCAAACGTGAGCGGCTCGAAGTAGAGGCGGTCGCTGGTGTCATAGTCGGTCGAGACGGTCTCGGGGTTGCAGTTGATCATGATCGTCTCGTAGCCGTCGTCGCGCAGCGCGAAGGAGGCGTGGCAGCAACAGTAGTCGAACTCAATTCCCTGCCCGATGCGGTTCGGCCCGCTGCCGAGAATGATGACTTTCTTCTTCTCGGTCGGCGCGGCTTCGTCCTCGTCTTCGTAGGTCGAGTAGAGATAGGGTGTGAAGCTCTCGAATTCCGCGGCGCAGGTGTCGACGCGTTTGTAGACAGGCATGACACCGTGCTTCTTGCGCAGGTGGCGGACCTTCTCCTGGCCTCCGAGTCTCCAGACTTGCGCCAGGCGGCCGTCGGAGAAGCCCATGCGCTTGGCATCGCGCAACACTTCAGCCGGGATCGACTCCATCGGGTGCTTCTCCAACTCAAGCTGCTGGTCGTTGATTTCTTTGAGTTGGTAGAGGAACCACGGGTCCATCGAGGTCATCTTCGCGATTTGCTTGACGGTGTGGCCCTGGCGAAGCGCGTAGCGGACGTAAGCGAGGCGTTCGGGATGCGGCGTGACCAGGCGCTGCGTAAGAATCTTGGGCTCGATCTTGTCGGAGCCAACCTTCTTTCCGGTGTCGAGCGAGCGGACCCCTTTCATCAGCGCTTCTTTGAAAGTGCGCCCGATGGCCATGACTTCGCCGACCGACTTCATCTGCGGGCCAAGTGTGTCGTCGGCGCCGGGGAATTTCTCGAACTGCCACTTCGGAATCTTCACGACCACATAATCGAGCGTCGGCTCGAAGCAGGCAGGAGTCTTGCGCGTGATGTCGTTGCGAATCTCGTCGAGCGTATAGCCGACCGCGAGTTTCGCGGCAATCTTCGCGATCGGGAACCCGGTGGCCTTGGACGCTAACGCAGATGAGCGCGAGACCCGCGGATTCATTTCGATGACGACCATGCGGCCGGTCTCGGGATTCACGCCGAATTGAATGTTCGATCCGCCGGTATCGACGCCGATCTCGCGGATCACCGCAATCGAGGCGTCGCGCATCGCCTGGTACTCGCGGTCGGTGAGCGTCTGTGCCGGGGCGACCGTGATCGAGTCGCCGGTGTGCACGCCCATGGGGTCGAAGTTTTCGATCGAGCAGATGATGATGACGTTGTCTGCGGTGTCGCGCATCACCTCCAGCTCATATTCCTTCCATCCGAGCACCGATTCTTCAATGAGCGCTTCGTGCACGGGAGAGAGATCAAGACCGCGAGCCAGGACTTCGCCGAGTTCTTCGCGGTTGTAGGCGATGCCGCCGCCGGTGCCACCGAGAGTGAATGACGGACGAACGATGACCGGGAATCCGATTTTGCCCGCGAACTCGAGTCCATCTTTTCCGTTGTTGACCAGCGCGGACTTGGGAACATCGAGGCCGATGCGCTGCATCGCATCTTTGAAGAAGAGACGGTCTTCGGCTTTCTTGATGGCGGCGACATTCGCGCCGATGAGCGTGGCGTTGTATTTTTCGAGGACACCGCCGTCGGAAAGTTCGATCGCGAGATTCAAGGCAGTCTGTCCGCCGACCGTGGGCAGCACGGCAAATCCGGCGCCGGGAGACATCTCGCGCTCGATGCGGATGATCTCTTCCAGATACTCGAGCGTGAGCGGTTCGATGTAAGTGCGGTCGGCCGATTCCGGGTCGGTCATGATGGTCGCCGGGTTCGAGTTCGCCAGCACCACTTCGTAGCCTTCAGACTTGAGCGCCTTGCAGGCCTGCGTGCCGGAGTAATCGAACTCGGCCGACTGCCCGATGATGATGGGTCCGGAGCCGAGAATCAGGATTTTCGAGATGTCAGTTCTCTTTGGCATTATTCAGTTCTTGTTTTCAACTCTGTCATCCCGACCAAGCGAGGGGATCGTGAAACGATCCATTCGCGCGTGGAGGGACCTAGTGTTCCATCAAGTGCAATGGCGCTCCGAGCAAAACGCAAGGTCCCTCGACTCCGCTCGGGATGACAAAGCTAGAAACGCGCCGCGAAAATCTCTCACCTTTTCCACTCCTCCATCATCTTCGTGAACTCTTTGAACAGATAATGCGAGTCATGCGGCCCCGGTGCGGCTTCCGGGTGATACTGCACGCTGAAGAGCGGCATATTCCGGTGGCGCATGCCTTCGAGAGTTTCGTCGTTCAGGTTCCTATGCGTGAACTCGATTTCACTCTGGGCCAGCGAATCTGGATCGACGGCAAAATTATGGTTGTGCGCCGTGATCTCGATCTTTCCGGTCTGCAGATTCTTGACCGGATGATTTCCGCCGTGATGGCCGAATTTTAGCTTGAAGGTTTTTCCTCCCAACGCAATCCCGGTCAATTGATGCCCCAGGCAAATTCCGAAGATCGGCTGGCGGCCCATCAGCCTGCGGATCGAATCGACCGCATACGTACATGGCTCAGGATCTCCCGGACCGTTCGACAGGAAAACTCCATCCGGCTTCAGCGCGAGCACATCTTCCGCTGGAGTCTGCGCCGGGACTACTGTCACTTTGCAGCCCTCGCCGCGCAGCTTGCGCAGGATGTTCTGCTTGATGCCGAAGTCGTAAGCGACTACGTGGAACCGCGGCGGTTCGTCTTTCACTCCGACTACGGCGACTGGCTCGTGAGAGCGCTCGCCGACCTCCCACACGTACGAACGCGTGGTGCTGACCTCTTTCGCCAGGTCGGTCCCGTCCATTTTGGGGATGGATCGCGCCTTAGCTACCAGCTTCTCGGTATCGCTCTCGATCGTCGAGACCACTCCCCGCATGACGCCGTGATCGCGGAGATGCCGCACCAGGGCTCGCGTGTCGATATCTGACAGCACCGGAACCTTGAACTGTTCCAGATATTCTTCGGCCACTTGCTGCGAGCGCCAGTTCGAGCTGACGCGCGAGAACTCGCGCACTATCAGGCCCTCGATCCAGGGACGTGTAGCTTCGTTGTCATCCTGGTTGGTGCCGTAATTTCCGATTTCTGGATTCGTCAGAACGACGATCTGTCCGGAGTAGGAAGGGTCGGTGAAAATTTCCTGATATCCGGTAATGGAAGTATTAAAAACGACTTCGCCGTAGCATTCGCCTTTGGCGCCGTAACCTTTGCCTCGGAAGACCCTACCGTCTTCCAGCGCAAGGATAGCCTGCATTCTCGCTCCGAGGAGTGGATTTTATGAATATTATCAGGGATTTTCCCGGGGAGAAAGGGGACTCGCTTAGTTCTCGCAGAAAATCTGAGGAAAAGTCGGATCAGAATGCGTGCGTAACCCTTGATCCGATATGCGAAACTCCCCACTTCTGGCAAAACCGGCCAGAAGCGGGGCACCCTATCCTGAAGTTAGCGCACGCGGCCGAGCTTATCCATGGGCCAGTAGCCGAAGACGGCCTTGCCATAGATGAAGCTCTGATTCACCGGGCCGAAGTTGCGGCTGTCGTCGGACATGGACCGGTGATCGCCCAACACAAAATACGAATTCGCGGGGACCACGGCCTCCGGTGAGCTTCGGGAATCTGTGTACTCGGGAGGGACATAATTTTCGTCTAGCGCTTCGCCGTTCACATAAACCTGTCCAGAGTTGATGCGGATGCGGTCTCCAGCCATGCCAATCACGCGCTTGATGTAACTCTTTGTGGGATCGTAAGGATAGCGAAATACCACGATGTCGCCACGTTCGATGGGCTCTAGGCGGTAAACGAACTTGTTGACGAAGATGCGCTCCTGGTCGACCAGTGAGGGCATCATGCTTGTGCCCTCGACCTTCACCGGCTGGTACAGAAAGATAATGATGAATGCTGAAATAGCGAGAGAAATGACCAGGTCGCGCAGCCAAACACCAAGGCCTGAGCTCACCCGCACTGGTGGCGCGGCAGGAACGCAAACGGGAACGGGCGCCGCAACAAGCTCGGACGGAATGACAATCGCCGTCTCGCCTGCGGAAGCTGGATCGCTGGAGTTCCCCACCATGCTGCCCTATTGTATACAGAACCAGTCCATCGGGCGCGAGTTGTATTTGCTAGTAGCCTGGCCCGGTTTTCTCTACGGAACTCTAACCACGCTCCACGGTCGAAGGCCTGAATGGCCGATATCTGAAGCAGTCGCCCCAGGAAGTACGCGAAAATCCCGCAGAATCGAGGTACTCCCGATGTTCAGCGGCGATCCTTTTTCAAACGTTCCGGGGTACAATATCTCAAAACTCAAGGGGAATTCTGATGACGCTTGGCCTGTTTCGCAGCAAGATTATCTATCGAAGCCTAACTGTGGTGTTCCTTTTTCTGGTGACCCTGACCGTGTCGGCGCAATGGTCGTCACCGCAGGAAGAGGGGGGCGTTCCCGCCTATAATGCGGCGCCTCCGCCGAAGGGCACCAAGCTGCCGCCGATTCTGGCCAAGTCCGAACTCTGGGGCGCTGACGCGCAGAACCCATACCAGACGCATGCCTACGAACTGGCCGCGAAGATTCCCAATGTCATCCACCAGCAGCCCTGTTATTGCTACTGCGACCGCATGGGACACAACAGCCTGCATAGTTGCTTCGAGAACACGCACGGCGCGCAGTGCGCAACCTGTTTGAAGGAGTTGTACTACTCATACCAGCAGCACCAGAAGGGCAAGACGGCTACGCAGATTCGCGCTGGAATTATCAAAGGCGAATGGAAGCAGGTCGATCTCGAAGCCGCCGCGTCCATGAACTAGCCCGGGCGGCGATTACGGAGTTGCGAGGGCCCCAGTGAAATTGCGCTTTTCGCAACCAGGTAAGCGGTACTCGGTGCTGTCCCTGCCGTTGCCCTCCACCCACTCTTTGAGTGATACTTTATAGCTCGGGTAATAAGCGCACTTGCAAGGAGTTCGCCATCACAAAGAGCACAGGAAGAGTCTTACACATGGCTCAGAAAGCTGCCCCCAACAAGAAGACCGTCACCGACGATCCGCGTTATGTCCAGGCCCTTCAGAGTTATGAGGCCGGCCTGCGCGCAATGCAGGAGCACAAGTTCGAGAAGGCCAAACCTCATTTTCAGAAGGTCCTGACGGGACCCAGCAAGGAACTAATCGACCGGGCCACGGTTCACCTCAATATCTGCAACCAGCACCTGGAGCGGCCCTCGACCAGCCAGTTCAAAACGTCGGAAGAACACTTCGACTATGCCGTCTCGCTGATGAACGTCGGCGATTACGTAGGAGCGCGCGAGCATCTGGATAAGCTGCTCAAGCAGAATCCCAAGGCCGACTTCGTGATCTACGGACTGGCTGCGCTTGAGTGCCTCACCGGCCACGTCGAAGACTCGCTCCGCCATCTCGATGAAGCTCTCCGTTTGAATGCTCAACTGCGCTTCCAGGCGCGAAACGATTCGGACTTCCAGAACCTGGCAGAGGATCCGCGCTTTACGGAACTGCTCTATCCAGATCCCGGCGCAGATCTGGAATCCGACGATTCGGTTGGCGAAGAGGAACCGGTCTAGCCTGAGTGCGAGGACGTCCTTGATGGAAACCAGACCAGCCGGGTTGGCAACACGGGAGACAACCGCCCGGACCCGGGACTTGCGCGTCGTGGCCATTGGCGGTGGAACGGGACTTTCCACGCTGCTGAAGGGCCTGAAACGTTTCGTCGCCACTCCGGCTGATATTTCTGCCCCTCGTCTCGGGGCGCCCGTCATACGCGATCTCTCGGCGGTGGTGACAGTCAGTGATGACGGAGGCTCGAGCGGCCGGCTGCGGAAAGAATTGAACATGTTGCCGCCGGGGGACATCCGGAATTGCATCGTGGCCCTGAGCGAAGATGAGGCTCTGCTGTCGAGACTCTTCCGGCATCGCTTCGATAAGGGATCGGGACTTGAGGGGCACAGCTTCGGCAATCTTTTTCTGGCCGCGCTCACATCCCTGACTTCGGATTTCTCTGAGGCTGTGCGCCTTTCGTCCGAGATTCTGCTGACGCGCGGCCACATCTACCCCGCGACTACCTCAAACATTGAACTGGAAGCGCTGATGGAAGACGGTACGCGAGTCCGCGGTGAAACCAACATCACGGCCAGTAAAGGACGGATCCGGGAACTGTTTCTTGTTCCTGCGGATGTCGAGCCGATGCCGCAGACTCTGGAGGCGATCGCCAGCGCAGACCTGATCACGATTGGACCAGGGTCGCTTTTCACCAGCCTAATCCCCAATCTCCTGGTGAAAGGAATTTCCGAGGCGATCGTCGAATCGAAGGCCACCAAGGTTTACATCTGCAATCTCATGACGCAGGCCAACGAGAGCCTGGGGCTGACGGCGGCGGACCATATCCGTGCCTTGAACAGTCATGCGCAACGCCAGATTTTCGACTACGCGCTGATCAACCGCACTCCCGCGTCAGGGGAAATGAAAGCAAAGTATGCGACGGAAGGCGCCTGCCAGATCGTGAATGACCTCGACGCGATCGAAGCCATGGGCGTGATTCCCGTCCTCGGCGACTACATGGAGGAAGCCGGCGTGGCTCGCCACAACTTCACGCGAGCCGCCCACGACGCGCTGGAGCTTGCGATGGAACCGCCCAACGCCGCACACGAGTAGGCGGTTCTTCCTGTCACCGGCAGGCGAACAACATTGTCGTCCCGCATCCCCTTCTTGTATCGTGATCCTTCCTTACGCCAATATGGGCCCAGGCAACGCAATCATGCGCAATTCCCTGTTCCTTCTCTGTGTTCTTCTAAGTTCGGCACTCCTCTCTGCTGCTCAAGCGGCTCCGGAGAAAGGCGGCCACGAAGTCCAGATCTGGGCGGGAGGCGGACATTCCGTGAGCGGCGGGCGCGGCCATACCGGAGTGTTCAACGCGGGCTTGCGATTCGGATGGGTCCTCACAGACTCACATCTTCCGGGATTTCTGCGTGGCCGTTTTGAGTACGCAGTCGATGCTGTTCCAGTGTTTCTCGCCTTCCAACCTAAGAACACGGCTTACGGCGTAGGCTTCGATCCGCTGGGATTGAAGTGGAATTTTCAACGCCACGGACGCATTTCGCCGTACCTCGAACTGGCCGGGGGAGTTCTGTTGACCAGCCACAACGTTCCGCCCGGAACAAATACCGTCAACTTTATGGATCAGGCGGGGCTAGGCATGCACGTTCTCGGCGCGAAGCACAACGTCAGCCTCGAGTTGCGCTACATGCACATTTCGAACGCAGGGCTTGCGACGCTGAATCCGGGAATCAACACCGTGCAAGTACGGCTGGGGATCGGGAAGTTCTTCGGCCGACACGATTAACCGGACGAGTCGCATCGCTTCCGACTGATCCGGCTGGCCGGTTCGACATCACCCGCGTTGTCACAACTCCCGACGGACAGTACTTGCGTACAACCACGCTGCGCCAATTCTCAGAACTCTACCCGATACAGGGACTGAACTGATCTCACCAAGCCCGCAACCCGAGTTGCGGCGCTGGCGTGGGCCAGCTATCCTCATCCGTTATGTCCACGCTCGTCGAATGTGTGCCGAATTTCTCCGAAGGCCGCGATAAATCCAAAGTTGATGCCATCATTAACTCCATGAAGATGCCTGGCGTCTATCTCCTCGACCGCGAGATGGATGCCGACCACAACCGCTGTGTCATCACCTTGGTCGGCGATCGCGACGCCATTCAGGAGGCGGCGATTCGCGGCGTGGGCAAAGCCGCCGAGTTGATCGACCTCAACGTTCACTCTGGTGCGCATCCGCGAATGGGAGCCGCCGATGTGGTGCCATTTATTCCGATCGATGGTGTGACCATCGAAGATTGCGTCGCCATGGCTAACCATGTCGGCGAAGAGATCTGGAAGCGCTATCAGATTCCGGTGTATCTCTACGAATCCGCCGCAAGAATCCCGGAACGCCAGGGCCTGGAAAATATTCGCCGGGGGCAATTTGAAGGAATCCGGGCCGAGATCGCGACCAATCCCGCGCGTCGACCCGATATCGGTGAACCGCGCGTGCATCCTACTGCCGGCGCAACCGTCGTTGGAGCGCGCAAGTTTCTCATCGCCTACAACGTCTTCCTCAATACTCCGGACGTTGACATTGCCAAGAAAATCGCCAAGGCTGTCCGCTTTTCCAACGGCGGTCTGCGTTTCGTCAAAGGCGCGGGATTCCTGGTGCGCGGCCAGGCTCAGGTATCGATGAACCTGACCGATTTCGAGCAAACGCCCATCCACCGCGTGTTTGAGATCGTTAAGCGCGAGGGCGCCCGCTACGGCGTTACGCCAGTTTCGAGTGAAATTGTCGGCCTGATTCCGAAGAAGGCGTTGGAAGGCGCCGCCGAGTGGTTTCTGCAAGTCGAGAATTTTGACTCGTCGTTGATTCTCGAGAATCGCCTCGCTAGCGTGATGGGCGGCAAGATGGCAGTAGGAGGCCTACGCGCCGGAGTCGAGCCGTTCGTGGAGCAACTTGCGGCCCCGACCGCCACACCCGGCGGAGGCAGCGCATCCGCTGCGGCTGGTGCGATGGCGGCGGGTCTGGCGACAATGGTCGCGTCGATGTCGCGGGGGAAGAAGGCGTACTTGCAATATGAGTCTCAGCTCAGTGCAGCGATCGCTGCCCTCAACCCGCTGCGCGAGGAACTCAAGGCCTCGGTCGATGCCGACGCCGAGTCTTACAACTCGGTGATGAAGGCTTACAAAGCGGCCAAGTCGGCTGCCGACGAGCAATCCGGCGAGGCCTTGATCGAATCCGCCCTCAAGGAGGCTACCGCCATACCGCTGAACGTGGCCGAGAAAGCTCACCAGATCGCTCAACTCGTGAATTCGCTCGAGCCGGTCACGAATCCGAACATGAAATCCGATCTGACAACCGCCGCGGCCCTGGCCACGGCCGCTATCACGGGCGCTCTGGCAAACGTGGAGATCAACCTTGCCTCCATTAAAGACCAAGCATTTGCGAAGCAAGTCCGCCAGCGAATCTCAAAACTTCGCTCCTAAGGCTCTAGAAGCCCTAAATATTTCTTCCGGGTGCGAGTGGAAACCCATGTCGCGGGGTTTCTACCAGGATTCTTACCACCCAGGCAAGTCACGAGGTCTCCGATGGGACGAGCGGCGTTGTTGTATGTGCTTTTGCTGGGATCCGCTTGCGCAGCAACGCTTCTAGGAGCAAACGGCTGCAGCAGTGGCAATCCCTTCCGAAACCCTGTCGGATCGTCCAAAATTCAACACGTGGTCATCATCTTCCAGGAAAACCGGACTCCCGACAATCTGTTTCAAGATCCCGTCTTAATCTCTGCGGGAGCCGATATCGCAAGCAGCGGGCTTAATTCCTCGGGTCAAACGATTCAGTTGACGGCGGAGTCCCTGGGGGTCAACTACGATCTGAGCCATGCCCATGGGGCCTTTGTGGCACAATACGACGGCGGAAAAATGGACGGAGCCGATCTGGTGCCCATAAACTGCTTTGTCCCACCCTGCCCGTTGAATCCTCAATACTTTTACGTTCAAAGCTCGGATGTGCAACCGTATTTTCAAATGGCCGAGCAGTACACGTTCGGCGATCGGATGTTCCAGACGAATGAAGGACCGAGCTTCCCTGCCCATCAGTTCATCATCTCGGGAACGTCTGCGCCGACAGCGACCAGCAGTCTCTTCGTAGCGGAAAACCCGGATGGTCCCAAAGGCAAAGCGAATGCCGGTTGCGCAGCAGATCCCGCGGCGACCGTAGCCGTGGTCGATCCGCAGGGCAACGGGGCAGGCACAATATATCCGTGCACGGACCACCCGGCTCTGACCGACCAGCTCAATGCCAAGAATTTATCGTGGCGCTACTACACGCCGGGGCCCAACTCCATTTGGACTGGGCCCAACGCCATCGAGCACATGTGCGGGCCGAATGCGCCTCCCCCGAACGGCACTGCCTGCGTCGGTTCGGACTGGGTCAACCACGTCGTGCTTTACAACGTGCAGAATCCCGCTCCCATCCTTACTGATATTTCCAGCAATCAGCTGCCAGCAGTGAGTTGGGTTATCCCCGCAGGTAAAAACTCCGATCACGCGGGCAATCAGCTTACTCTCGGCGGGCCGTCGTGGGTAGCTTCGATCGTCAATGCCATTGGCAACAGTCCGTATTGGGCCAACACCGCCATCATCGTGACGTGGGACGATTGGGGCGGATGGTACGACCACGTGCCTCCGCCGCAGGTCATCGCGGATGGCACCAGTTGGGGATCCGGCTATGTCTATGGCTTCCGCGTGCCCCTAATCGTGATTTCACCGTATGCAAAAGCCGCACATATCTCTCACGTCAACCATGACTTTGGGAGCATTCTCCGTTTCATGGAGGAAAATTTCGGCCTTACCTCGCTCGGATACGCCGATGCCCACGCCGACGACCTTTCCGACTGCTTCGACCTAAACCAGGCGCCGCTGGTCTTCCACTCCATCAACGCGTCATTAAGCGCAAGTCATTTCTTGAATGATCGAACTCCGCCCGGCGATCCAGACGATGACTAGGGATCCTGATTCCCGGCCGAACTGAAGAGGCCAGTCGAGGAGATGCGTCCAAATGGTCAACGGTGACTGTACTTTTGTTCGCTTCGCTCCGAATGCAAGTAAAATAGAATAAATCGATCTATTAACGACAAGGTCTGATCGTGCATCCAATAAAAGGTGCGCAATCCTGATCATTTTCTGATTCGAGGCGTTATGAGACTTCTGAGGGTTTGTCTGGCTTCTGTGCTCCTTGTAAGCATGGCCTACGCTATGCCGCTGAACTCTTCGGCGCGAACCTGCGTTCCCGCCGACCTGCTGCAATTGATCTCGGTGGATTACCGCGCTCTAAAAGATTCGCCGACGGCCATGCAGTTGAAGCAGCAACTCATGCCCGATAACATCAAGCAGTTTGAAGCAGCGCTGAAGGGGATCGGCCTCGATCCCGACAAAGACGTCGACACCCTCACCTTCGCATCCTTCCGCTCGGGCAAACAGGGCGTCAAGACCGTCGGAGTGGCCGCCGGCCCGTTTAACATGAAGGCCGTGCTGAAAAAGATGAAGCTGCAGAAATACGTGCCCAAGAAATACAACAACAACGATATCTACCCGATGGATGGCGGCCTGGTCATGAGCTTCCTCGATGACAGCACGCTGCTGTTCGGCGATGCCACCTCCATCCGCGTCGCGCTCAATACGCGGGATGGTCAGATACTGGGTTTGGATACGAACGGTACTATGGCTGACATGATGACCAGCGTCGATTCCGCGCCGGTGTGGAGCATTCTTGACCAGCAAGGCACGCAGAACGCACTGCACTCGGCCATGGGGGATGCCTCCAAGATCGCTGACTATGAAACGATCAAGAAGCGTCTGATGGGCTCGCGCTACGCGATGAACTTCAACAGCGGCGTAACCTTTGACATGACGGTCGTCACTTCGGACTCGACAACGGCCTCTACCGTCTCTTCCCTCCTGAAGGGCTACATGCTCTACAAGAAAGTGAGCGCCACCCCCGCCGAGAAGGTTGCGGTGGAGAACACTTCTGTCGATTCCGATGGCCAGAACGTGCAGGTGCGCTTCAAAGCCAATGACCAGCAATTCCAGTCGCTCATGCACTCGGAATTGTTCGCGGCTGTGACCCACTAAGGAAAACAACTCTGAAGAACAGGGCGATTCGTGATATGAATCGGCCTTTGTTTCCCGCGCCGTTTTAAGACGGAAACGGCGTGCCGAGCGTCCAGGGCTACTTTCTCTTTTTGTCCCGCGCCCAACCTTCTTTCACAACTTGCCTGGCTCGGGCGACGGCCAATGCGTCTTCCGGAACGTCCTCGGTGATGCACGACGCGGCGCCTACGTACGCGCCCTTGCCGACGCGCACCGGCGCTACCAGGGTGCTGTCACTGCCGATGAAGACTTCGTCGTCGATCACGGTCTTGTGCTTATGCACGCCATCGTAGTTGCAGGTGATCGTGCCGGCGCCAATATTGACGCCCGCGCCGATCTCAGCGTCGCCAAGATACGTGAGATGGTTCGCTTTCGACCCCTTCCCCAGCTTGACTTTCTTGGTCTCGACGAAGTTGCCGACGTGGGCGCCTTCGCCAATCTCGCTTCCCGGACGAAGATGGGAATACGGCCCAATAACCGCTCCCGGTCCGATCCGCGCGTCTTCCATGATGCAACCCGGGCGCACCGTCACTCCGTCGCCGATCTCCGAATCGCGAATCACGCAGTAGGAGCGCACGCGGCAGTTGCTGCCAATCTTCGCATTCCCCAGCAACTGCACGTAGGGTTCGATCACAGTATCGGGAGCGATCTCCACGCCTGCGTCGATCACGCAGGTCGCTGGGTAAAAGATCGTGGCCCCATCCGCCATCAACTGCCGGCATTTGGCAAGCCTGATCTGCTGATCGATGTCCGCAAGCTCGGCCCGCGTATTGCCGCCTAATACCTCGCTGGGAGTGGGTGTCTTGCAGGCCACCACCCGCCGCCGCATTTTTCTGAATATGGCCGCCATGTCGGTCAGGTAATACTCGTGGTGTGCGTTGTCGGTGGAAAGTTCCCCAATGCTCGAATACAGCTCTTTGCCATCGAAAACGTAGAAACCGGAATTGATCTCTCGAATTTTCTTTTGTGCAGGGCTCGCGGACTTCTCCTCTACGATGCTCCGCACCTCGGCGCTCTTCGGGCTTTTGCGAAGGACGCGGCCATATCCAGTCGGATTCTCCAACTCCGCGCTCAGCAGCGTCATGGCCGCCCGCTGTTCGAGGTGAAAGTCCCGCAACTGTCCGATCGTTTCGGCTGAGATCATTGGGGCATCGCCAGAGAGGACAATGACGTGGTCATACTCTGCGAGAGCTTCGCGCGCCACGATGAGGGCGTGTCCAGTGCCGCGCTGCTCGGCCTGCAACACGAAGTTGACGCCGGTGTGCTGCATCGCCATACGTACTCGCTCGGCTTCGTGGCCGATGATCGCGTAGACGTCTTGCGCGGGAACGATTCGCACCGCGGCCCGAATCACATGCTCCAGCAGAGGCTTACCCCCAACTTCATGTAACACTTTAGGGAGTTGCGATTTTAGCCTGGTTCCTTTGCCCGCAGCCATGATGGCGACAGCCACCCGAAGAGGACGCGCTGAATCCCTTTCCGGTACTTTCCTGGATGAAGTTGCCGATGAACGAGACGAACCGACCTTCAATTTGTGCATTTCGAACTCAATATACCTTGCGGCGGCGGCAATGGCTATTTCCTGCGCGGTAGCCTACAATCCTCGGCGCGGTTTCCCAGACATCAAACGGGCGATCGCACGCTGCGTGGAGGATGAGAATGCCGAAATATGTGATTGAGCGTGATATTCCGGGTATCGGGAATATCACTCCTGTTCAAGTCATTGCGATCTCGCAGAAGTCCTGTGGTGTTCTGAACAAACTGGGTCCACAGATTCAATGGCTGCACAGCTACGTAACCAAGGACAAGATTTATTGCGTCTATATCGCCCCCAACGAGGACATGGTGCGGGAACATGCCCGCCAAGGTGGATTCCCCGCTAACAGCATCTCCGAGGTGAAGCTGACGATCGATCCCACCTCAGCCGAAGGATAACTACAATCCCAGCCCGCCATCGACCGCTAAAATCTGCCCGGTGATGAACTGCGGGGCGGTCGCAAAAAACAGGACTGCGGCGGCCACCTCTTCACCACGCCCGTTGCGCTGCAGCGGTGTCTGTTTGGCCATGCGACTCATGAAGGCCGCCGCGGATTTCTCCCCCAGATCGATCATGCCCGGAGCCACGGCATTGACCGCAATTTCCGGCGCCAGCGCCTTGGCCATCACTTTTGTCAGCATGTGCAGCGCGGCCTTCGACGAGCAATAGTGGGCGTGCGTCTCCCAAGGCCGCAGCCCGCCAAGCGATCCCATGTGAATAATCTTCGCCTCGAGTTTGCCTGCGCGTTTTCCGCGGTCGCGCCGCATCCACTTCAGCGCTTCGCGCGAAACCAGAAAGGGTCCGCGTGTGTTCGATGCGAACATCGCATCCCACTGCCGGACGGTCAGCTTTTCAAACTCAGCAGTCTCGTAGTTGGCTGCGTTGTTGACCAGGATGTCGATGCGTCCCAGCTCGCGGCCGGCCTCTTTCATCATGGCGCGGACACTGCTTTCGTCGACCACATCGCACTGCAAGGCGAATGCGCGAACGCCGAGGCCACAGAGATCGACCACAGTCTCACGAGCATCGCGGGCCGAATTGCGGAAGGTAATGGCCACATCGGCTCCGGCTTCGGCGAGGGCCAAGGCCGAGGCGCGCCCCAACCGCCGCGCCGCTCCTGTAATGAGTGCTGTCTTACCGCGAAGCGGTTTTCTGTCGAACGCGTGCATGCGTGGATTGTACCGCCCACTATAGCCAGATCGGACCAAGGAATACCATAACGTTATTGTGAGCAGGGCCTTTCTTTACTTCTGGAAAAGCGGCCGCAGCTCGCGCTAAAATTCTCCCGGCATGCCAGATACTCGAAACGTCATCGTCTATTCCCGCAAGGGATGCCACCTTTGCGAAGTGGTGAAGGAAAGCCTCGCCAAACTCTCCCGCCGTGGAGGGTTCATCTGGCAAGAAGTCGACGTCGACACCGACCTCGAACTTCGCCGCCAGTTCAACGATGAAGTTCCTGTCGTTTTTATCGACGGGCGCAAGGCCTTCAAGTATCACATGAACGAACAGGAATTCCTCCGCAAGCTCGCCAGCTGAATCAAACACAATCCCTTTTCCCATTCGGAATGGCTGATTTTCGGCTACAATCCCTCCCGGCATGTTGCGCACGCAACTTTACGCGGACCCGCAGAACCTCTTCCTCCACGACCTGGTACTCGACTCCTGCCGTAGGAATGCGGCGAAAACCGCGATTGTTGACTGTTCCTGCGGACGTCGCCTCAGTTATGGCGAATACGGAGAAACCGTTGAATCTCTGGCGCGCGGTCTCACAGCCGCCGGCGTAAGAGCCGGCGATGTGGTCGCGATATTCCTGTTCAATTCCTGGGAATTCTGCGCGGCCTTTCACGCCACACAAATCGCGGGAGCCATCCCGACTCTCCTGAATCCCACCTACCGCGAACGCGAGGTGCGATATCAACTGGAGAACTCGGGCGCGGTCCTCTTGATCACCGATGCGGCGAATATCGCTGGCGTTAATCTCGCTGGATTGCCGAACCTGCGACGCGTGTACGTTACACGAACTGCAGCGGCGGCGGCCGAACCCTTCGCGAATCTGCTCAAGGCGGTGTCCGCCGCTTGTCCGAGACTGGAATCTTCTTCGCAGCAGGCGCTGGCGGCACTTCCCTATTCCAGCGGGACGACTGGACTTCCCAAGGGCGTCATGCTCTCGCACTACAACCTGGTCGCCAATATCTATCAACTGCTCGGCCCGAACGCCACTCCGCTCAACGCCGCTGACAACATCCTGTGCTGCCTGCCGCTGTATCACATTTACGGATTGAACGTGATGCTCAATCCTGCGCTGGTGCTCGGTGCGAAGTTAGTGCTGATGCCGCGCTTCCACGTGGAACAGCTCACGGGCCTGATGATCGAGGAAGCGATCACGATGATGCCGCTCGTGCCGCCTGCCATTAATGCGCTCTGCCAGACCGCCGAAGCCGGAAAGTTTCCGCGCGAGCACCAAGTGCGCTGGGTGAAGTCAGGTGCCGCGCCACTCGCACCCGAACTTCCAAGGCGATTCACCGGGCTGACGAATATTCTCGTCTGCCAGGGATACGGCATGACCGAAGCCTCTCCCGTCACCCATGTCGGATTCCTGGAACCAGAACTCTATCGGCCGGATTCGATCGGGCAGCCTCTCGCGCAAACCGACTGTCGCGTGCTGGCGCAATCCGAGATTGATCCCGCTGATAGACCCGATGACCTTACGGAAGCGCCATCCGGCTTGCCCGGAGAGCTGGTGATGCGCGGGCCGCAATTCATGCTGGGATACTGGAAAGAGCCCGCGGCCACAGCTGCGGTGTTGCGTGACGGGTGGTACTGGTCAGGAGATGTCGTCACGCGCGATCGCGAGGGTTTCTATCGTGTCGTCGATCGCCGCAAAGAGATGATCAAGTACAAGGGATTCGCGGTTGCGCCGGCCGAAGTGGAAGCGGTGCTCCTCGAGCATCCAGCTGTAAAAGAGTGCGGAGTAGTCGGCCGCTCGTGCGATGAGGCAGGCGAGGTCCCGGTTGCGTTCGTGGCTCTGCGAGACGGATTCGTCGAAAGCAACAAACTCCAGGAGGAGCTTCGCTCGTTCGTAGCAGATCGTCTCACGCACTATAAGCAGCCGCGTGAGGTGCACTTCCTCGACACGGTTCCGAAGACCGCTTCAGGAAAAATTCTCCGCCGCGAATTGCGCAAACAATTGGCGTGAGTTCCTGAAAAAGCGTGAGCGTCACGAACTTCGAATCGCTCGGTCTGTCGTTTGCCAAACAAAAATTGGTTTCATTTCAGATCGCAACATGAACTTGTGAGCCCTTGACCGTAATTTGTGCAGGGTCTAAATTGCCCCGCAATGTTGTCCCGTTCTTTCCTCATTCGAGGATAGAAATCCATTTGGGGTTCCCATCCCTCCCAATGCGCTGTTCGCTCGTGGTGGGGCACGAGACCGGTTTCGTTGTGTCCGGCTCGCAGCTTGATCAGAACAGCGGATAGATCCCGCGCCGCTTCGCAAAATGTGCCGCATTCTCAAGGCACACGTGTGTCCATCCCCAGGAGGTTGTCCATGAAGTATCGAAAGCTCTCCCCTGTCGCTTTCTGCTTTGCCACGGTTCTCCTCGCGAGTTTGGATCTCTCCGCACAGAACGATCCAGGGCCGCGTCCCGGCCCCGCAGGCGCAGGCAGTTTCTTTCCAACCCTAAACAGCAATGAGCGGACAATGTTCAACCAGGCGTCACAAGTGCTGCAGGAAATCGATTCTGTCTCTGGCACGATCGCGGGCGAACCGGGCTCCGGACTTGGCCCCGCCTTCAACGGCAACAGTTGCACGCAGTGTCATGCAGAGCCCGCACCCGGTGGCACCAGTCCCGGACTGAACAGCCGGCAAAAACCAATCACAAATCCACAGATTGCGCTGGCCACGCTCGATAACGCGACCAACATCGTTCCATCCTTCGTCACTGCAGACGGTCCGATGCTGGAAGCACGATTCGTCAAGAACCCGAATGGCACACCGGATGGCGGCGTGCACGACCTCTACACCATCCAAGGGCGTTTAGATGCGCCAGGCTGCACTCTGGCACAACCGGACTTCGATACTGCGGTGGCGCAAGGCAACGTCATCTTCCGCATTCCCACGCCCGTGTTCGGACTGGGTTTGGTCGAAGCGACTTCAGACCAGGCTTTGATCGACAACTTGAACGCCACGGCCTCCCGTCGTACAGCACTCGGTATTGGAGGCTCCTTCAACACCAGCGGAAACGATGGCAGCATCACGCGTTTCGGCTGGAAAGCGCAGAACAAATCTCTGCTGATTTTCTCGGGAGAAGCTTACAACGTCGAGATGGGAGTCTCGAATGAACTGTTTCCTAACGAGCGCAGCGCCGTGGCTGGCTGCGTATTCAATACATCTCCGGAAGATAGTACGCACACCGTGAGCGAAAGCGGCAGCACGACCGGCACAGCGTCTGAGATGTCGTCGGATGCGGTCAACTTCGCGTTGTTCGCCCGTTTATCGGCGCCGCCAACGCCTGCTCCGACAACCTCGTCCACCATGAATGGAGCAACCTTGTTCTCCTCCATCGGCTGCTCGCTTTGCCACACCCCCACGCTCACAACCAGCCAATCGCCCTACACCGGGATGTCGAACGTGAGCTACAACCCTTACTCGGACTTCGCTCTGCACAAGATGGGCATCGATTTACAGGATGGCATCGCTCAAGGCGCGGCCAGCGGAAAGCAGTTCCGCACCGCTCCCCTTTGGGGACTTGGGCAGCGTCTCTTCTTCCTGCACGATGGCCGCACCACCGATCTCATCCAAGCCATTCAGGCGCACAGCAGCAGTGGGTCTGAGGCGATTAAGGTCATCGGCAATTACAACAGGTTAAAAGCTCAACAGAAGCAGGACCTGTTGAACTTCCTGCGATCGCTATAGCTGAGGGCTTGTCCCAGACGAATCGCGGAGATTCGCCACACCTCCGCGATTCGATTTTCTAACTTAGCGGAACTTCTGCGCTTCCGCCTGCGTACCTACCAACAGAAGCGGGATTGAACCTTAGGCATCCGCGCTAAGCACAATCGGAAGGAGATACGATTATGGGTGAACTTACCGGCTTCGCAGCAGTGGTCATGCTCTTCGCGATACCAATGGCAGTAGTCGGAATGTATACCTTTTACCGCGTGCGCAAACTGCGCACCGATGAGCGTCTGGCCGCGATGGCACGTGGCGTCGAGATCCCCATGCAAGCGGAACTCTCCGAATCAGCCAAGTCGCGCCGTGCAGGAATTCTGCTGGTCGCAGGCTCGGTTGGTTACATGATGGCTTTCACCATCGTGGCGCGCTACGAGCCGGATGCCATGATCGCCGCCGCGTTCGGCGCCATCCCGTTCACATTGGGCTTGGGATATTTCCTGGATTCAGCGCTGATCCATCGCGACGCGCGAACCTCCTCGTAAGGACAGCCGGCGATCTAACGCCGCCGCAGCTTTGCATTCAGGAGCGTTTGCAACTGATCCCCGCGTCCAGCGGGGATCGCTCTTTTCGGTAGTGTCCAGAAAGATGTGCCGTTTGTCTGGAGCAGGAAGATCGTCGGCGTTTCCTGGAAGAAGGAGAAGTCTTTCCACTGCTTCTGCTGCCGTACTCGGCCGTGCGTGATATCGATGCCGCGGTGGCTGATGCAGAGGCGCCGCTCCACGTCGAGCCGGTTGGCCATGCGATTCAGATTCATGATTCCGGGCTGGCCTAACACGATGTATATGTCCAGAATCAGCAATGCTCCCCAAAAAATGAACGCGTCGGGCCGATGGTGCCACCAAATCGACCAGGTCGCGCCCTTCATGTAAGGCATGAAGGCGGCATATACCCCGCCCAGTCCGCATATCGTCCGCATCAGCGCTTTGTGCGATTTCCGGTTACTCGTGACATTGCGGATTGAAGCGGCTTCGTCGAGTTCTTCCGGTTTCAGAAAGAAGCGGACATCCACAACTTCTCTCGGATCCAACCCGTTCAGGTCGTTCTCGTTCTGCGTGGGAACTGGCGCTCCCATGCCCGATTCTTTTGCCAGTTTTGTCGCCAGACTGTCCATTTACCCCTCCGGAAATCCCTGGAAAGACATTGTCGGAAGCGGCTTTCAGGCTCGCAAGTGACTTGCGTAATGGACCTTGTCATCCTGAGTGGGGGTTTTGCCGCGAAGGATCCACGTAGTTGCTGGCGCCGGCAGAGTGCAGAGGTCCTTCGCCGCCAAAGGCTGCGGCTCAGGATGACAGGCTTATTTTGGGAATCGGCCTGGATAGGTCGGTCGCGGAGTGCTTACTCTCCCGTCAGAAATTTGTACTGCCGATCATTCAGCGGAACCACGCTGAGTCTTCCCTGCCGCACCAGTGGAGATTCGGAAAACACGTCGCTGGCCTTGACCGCGGCAAGCGTAACTGGCTTGGCAAGAGCTTTGCCCACCTTAATCGTTACCTGGGGATTCCGCTCATCGGACGCGTCGGCCGAGACCACGCTCGCCGTTCCGACGGCACTCTTCTCATCGCCGGTATGGTAGATCACCAACCGCTCGCCCGGCTTCATTCCGCGCAGATACTTCAACGCTACCGGATTCGAAACGCCATCCCACACGGTGGTTTTCTGGCGCTGCAGGTCGGCAAAGGAATAGGTGGAGGGTTCAGTCTTCAGTAGATAGTCCATAGATCTGACATTGTAGATCGCAGATTTAAGATTTCAGCCTCAGTCCGGTTTCTTATCTTTCTGATCGGCAGGCGGCGCATCCTGCTTCGGCGCAGCGTTCGCATCGTTCGGATGATCGTCATACACCGAGAACTGTCCCTGCGGGCGTTTCAACTTGATGGTGATCTCGGTCTTGGGTTTCTGGATGTCGAAATCTTCACCGTAGGTTTGAAACCCATGCGCCAGAACCTGGACGCGCAGCGTTCCGTAGGGAATGCCGTCAAAGTCGCATTTCCCTTCCGGACTGGTCTTCAACTCCAGTCCGCCGCGCTGCTGCTTCCCCTTCGTATTCACCGGATGCATGATCACCGCTGCATTCCGCACCGGCTTCCCGTTGTCGTCCTTGACCACCACAAAGTAAAGCCACGAGGTCGGTTCGTCGTCTTTATCTTTCTGCGCAAAGAGTGGGATCGCCGTAGCAAGCATCGCGAAAAGCAGCGTCGCCCCAACCAGATACTTGTTCATGCCGTCATTTTATTCAGCCGCGCAGGCGCTGTCACCTGCTGCGTGACTCCCAGCGCCTCCGCGGGTTTTCTCGGCGGCCTCCGCGGTAAAAGCCTCGAGCCGCTAAGGATGTGGAGTTCGCCGAGTCTCTACACTCTTCTACAATTGATAACGTGAAGACTTGGGACGTCATCATCGTTGGCGGAGGCATCATCGGCCTCTCGCTCGCCATCGCCCTCCGCAAGAGAGGCGCGTCCGTGCTGGTGGTCGAGCGCGGGGAGCCGGGGCGCGAGGCCTCGCACGCCGCCGGAGGCATGCTGGTAGACTGCCCGCTTGAAACTCCGCCAGCGTTGCTGCCACTGGCTAGCGCGAGTGCCCGCATGTACCCGGAGTTCACATACGAAGTGCAACTCGAATCAGGAATGACGGTTGACCTTCGCGATGCTGGCACCATCGTCTTCCCATCGAAGGAACACATTCAGGAGCATCCCGGATTCACCGCCACCAGCCTTTTGCCAGCAGCCCTGAGAGAACTGGAACCTGCCTTGGCAGATAGCATGCACCCGGCCTTTTATATCAAAGAACGAAGCGTTGACCCCCGTGCACTCGCTGCGGCCT
Source organism: Candidatus Sulfotelmatobacter sp. (assembly GCA_035279505.1). GTDB lineage: Bacteria > Acidobacteriota > Terriglobia > Terriglobales > Acidobacteriaceae > Sulfotelmatobacter. Next base: position 21,035 of record DATEHP010000229.1, read on the forward strand.
CTGCCAAAGCGGCTAAAAAACGAAACGTGGACTTCTCATCCGGTGATGCCGTGACTTCAGTGGATCTCTCGGAAGGGCGCGCTGCGGGAGTGATAACAGCCAAAACGTCTTTCCTCACGTCCAAAGTCGTGAATTGCGCAGGATGCTGGTCTGGCCAAATATCGCCCTCTCGGGTGCCCACGCGCCCCGTGAAGGGCCAGATGCTCTGTCTTGTGACCCATCCGCGGAACCTGCTCAAGCACGTAATCCGGACGCCGGATGTCTACCTCATCCCGCGCAGTGACGGGCGGCTATTGGTCGGCGCGACTGTCGAGGAAGCCGGGTTCGACAAGCGAACCGATCCCTCTACGATCCAGCGCCTGCACCGCGCCGCACTCAAGCTCGTACCGAAGCTCGCGGATGCCAAAATCCTCGAAGACTGGGCCGGCCTCCGCCCCGGAACTCCAGACAATCTTCCCATCCTGGGCGCGACCGAAATTCCCGGCTACTACGTCGCCACCGGCCATTTCCGCGATGGAATTCTCCTGGCGCCGATCACTGCCCAAGTCATTGCCGACGTGATCGAAGGCCGCAGACCGGAGCACGACCTATTGCCTTTCTCGCCATCGAGGTTCTAGTTCTCTGGAACTTCGGTTGAGCGTTATGCGTTCCTCCACTACGCTGATGTCCTGGAAAAGGAGTTAGCAGCTAGAAGTTCATCGTCGGAGGGTTCGTGCAACTCGCAATCGAAAACGTCAGCAAGCGCTACGGCAGCGGAAACTGGGCCTTGCGCAACTTCACGCTTCAGCCTGGTCCGGGTGTACTCGGACTTCTCGGGCCTAACGGTGCCGGAAAGACCACGCTCATGAGCATCCTGGCCACAATTACGCGCGCGACCGAAGGCCAAGTCAGATGGAACGGCACCGACATCGTCTCCAATCCCGACGGCCTGCGCGCCACGCTCGGTTATCTGCCCCAGGATTTTGGCGTCTATCCAAATCTCAACGCGGTCGAATTCCTCGAATATCTTGCTGCCGTGAAAGGTCTCGACGCAGCCGCCTCCAAGCGGCGCATTGATGAACTGCTGAACCTGGTCAACCTCGCTGATGTCCGCAAGCGGCCGTTGGGCGGCTACTCCGGAGGCATGAAGCAGCGCGTCGGAATCGCCCAGGCTTTGCTGAATGACCCCCAACTACTGATCGTTGACGAACCGACGGCAGGACTCGATCCCGAAGAGCGGGTCCGCTTCCGCAATCTACTTTCGGAACTCTCCGGCGAACGCATCATCATTCTCTCAACACACATCGTCTCCGACGTAGAAGCGACGGCCACCGACATCGCCCTGATCTCACAAGGCACGCTCGTGGCCCACGCTTCACCGGAAGAACTCTTGCGCCGCGTGGAGGGAAAAGTCTGGGAATGGGTGATTGCCAGCGCGGATTTGAACGCGGCCCGTCTGCGCTATCTGATCAGCAATACTGCAAGGCGCAGTGACGGTGTGCATGCCCGCGTACTGGGCGAAAACGCACCGGATGGCGCTCAGCCAGTCACCGCGAATCTAGAAGACGCCTATTTGTTCTGTCTGACGCAGCACCGCGCCGGAACCGTGAGTCAAAGTATCGAAGCCGGGGTGGTGGCGTGAACTCGGCCCGCGTCCTCTATCACATGGTGCGCGCCGACTTCCTCGAACGCGTGCGCCGCTACAGTTTCCTGCTTACCCTGGCAGGCGCCCTTTGGGTCGCCTACGGAGTTGCTACCGAGGAAGTCTGGATCGTCGTCGGCGACGGTTATCGCGGCGTTTACAACTCCGCATGGATCGGCGCCCTGATGGCGATCTGCTGCTCGACGTTTCTCTCGCTCGCGGGCTTCTACATCGTGAAAAACTCGGTGCAGCGTGACACCGACACGCGCGTCGGACAAATCCTTGCGGCCACTCCCATGCGCAGGGATTTCTACACCGTCGCAAAGGCACTGAGCAATTTTGCAGTGCTGGCCTGCATGGTCGGAATCCTGATGGTCGCAGCCGTCGCCATGCAACTCATGCGTGCCGAGGCGCATTCGTTCTCCCTCTGGAAGCTATGGGCACCGTTCATTTTCATCGCTCTGCCCACAATGCTCCTGGCGGCCAGCACGGCTGTGTTTTTTGAGACTCTGCCTCTTCTGCGTGGAGGCGTGGGGAACGTCGTCTATTTCTTCGTATGGACGGCGGCCCTCGCACTCGGCGCAACAGGTCTTGACGACCCAACCGGCTTGCAGCTTCTTTATCGCAGTTCACGGCAGACCCTGCACGCGATTGATCCGGCCGGTGACAACAATTTCCACTTCAGCCTGACGATTGGCGGGCAGCACGCGGTTCGCACCTTTCCATGGAATGGCATCGAATGGACGGCCAACGTCCTTTTGATCCGACTGGGTTGGATCGCGGCGGCCGTTGCCGTCGCGTATGCCGCATCGATCTTCTTCCATCGTTTCGACCCGGCACGATCCTGGTTCAAGCGACGAACAGCTTCCGTGGTCGCGCCCTCGGCTTCGGCAGTGGAAGAATCCGCGGCGTCTCAGCATTTGAGCGCGGCACATCTGTCTCCGATTCCGCAAACGGGTTCTGGTGTCCCTTTTTTCCGGATCGTTGCCGCCGAACTCCGTCTGATGCTGAAAGGCAAGCGCTGGTGGTGGTATCTGGTCGCCGCGGGACTGGCGGTCGCCTCCCTGTTCACGCCGTTCGATGCCGCTCGTGGCGGGGTTTTGGTGGCCGCCTGGTTGTGGCCGATTTTCGTCTGGTCTCCCATGGGGTCGCGGGAAGCTTGTTACGCGACGGAGTCTCTTATCTTCTCCTCTACGCGCGCCTTGTCGAGACAGCTTCCAGCCATTTGGTCCGCAGGAGTTTTAGTCGCTCTCTTCGCCGGAGGTGGCGTCGGCCTCAGACTGCTCATCCATGGCGATCACCGGGGCTTTTTGGCGTGGTTCGCCGGCGCCGCATTCATTCCCACCCTGGCGCTGGCGTTGGGTGTCTGGACCGGCGGCAGCAAGGCCTTCGAAGCCATCTACATTATCTGGTGGTATATGGGTCCCGCTCATCACATTCCAGGCATCGACTTCATGGGCACGACGGCTGCATCGAGTACCCCGATCCCATACTTGATCGCGACGGTGTTTCTGCTGGGAGCCGCGTACTTGCGCCGACGCAGCCGCCTCGCGTATGCCTGAGAAGTGCTCCTGTGTGGCCTCTGTGGCGAGCCGCGCTTCGCGCTATACTGATTCGTTTCCTCGGAGCCCAGGCCCGCGATCCCGCCGTGCCCGCCGAGGCTCAGATTGTCCAAATACGAAAGGACTCACCATGGCCTCTCCCGCAGTTGATTTTGCCCGCAATAACCAGCAGCGCTTTCTAAACGAACTCAAAGATCTTCTCCGCATCCCCAGCGTCAGCACTCTCGAAGAACACAAGCCCGATATCCAGAAAGCCGCCGACTATGTCGCCAACGAATTGCGCCGCATCGGCATGGAAAACGTTGAGGTCATTCCGACCCAAGGCCACCCGCTCATCTACGCCGACTGGTTGCACGCCGCCGGCAAGCCCACCGTGCTCATGTATGCCCATTATGATGTTCAGCCGGCCGAACCGCTCGACGAATGGAAGTCACCTCCGTTTGAGCCGACCGAGCGCAACAACAACATCTATGCCCGCGGCGCCGTCGACGACAAAGGCCAGCTCTGGATGGAAGTCAAAGCCCTCGAAGCCCTCATGCAAACGGGCGGTGGCAAGCTGCCGATTAACGTCAAGATCATCTTCGAAGGCGAAGAAGAGGTCGGCGGAGAGTCGATTGCCGAATATATCCGCAAGCAAAAAGCCAAACTGAAGGCCGACTTCGCGCTCGTTTGCGACACCGAACTCTTCGCTCCAGACCTTCCGACCTTGTGCGTCGGCTTGCGCGGCCTGGTGTATACGGAAATTGAGGCGGTCAGTTCACAGACAGACCTGCATTCTGGAATGTACGGAGGTGCCGCGCCCAATGCGTTCTTCGGCTTAATTGAACTCATCTCCAAAATGAAGGACTCGAAAGGCAAAGTCCTCATTCCCGGCTTTTATAAGGGCGTGAAAGCCCCGACCGCCGCCGAACTCAAAGCCTGGAAGCGCCTGCCATTCAACGAAGAGCACTATCGGAAAACCGAAGTCAAGTCGAAGGTCCTGACCGGAGAGCCCGGCTACTCTGTTCTCTATCGCACCTGGGCGCGTCCGACGCTCGAAGTGCACGGCATGCCTGGAGGCTTCGTCGCTGACGGTGCAAAAACCGTCATCCCGGCGAAAGCCAAGGCGAAGGTCTCGATGCGCATGGTCCCTAACCAGGATCCCGACGACATCCTGAAGAAATACATGGCTTTCATCAAGAAGCACACGCCCAAAGGCATCGAGACGAAGGTAAAAATCTGGAGCAAGGGCCCTGCCTGCGTCGTGAGCACCGACAACAAGTACATCGAAGCCGCCACGCAAGCCCTGCACGATACTTTCAAAAAAGACACGGTTTTCATCCGCAGCGGCGGATCGATTCCCATCGTCACCGATTTCCAGGACGTGCTGAAGATTCCTAGCGTGATGATGGGCTTCGGCCTCCCCGATGACAACCTGCATGCCCCAAACGAGAAGTTTCACATCCCTAACTTCCACCGCGGGATTGAAACCATCTGCAGATTCTTTGAGAAACTGCGATAGGAGATCAGGTGTCCGAGGTCGGGAGGAACGAGCTTCTTGATGCCTGGGTATTTGGCTAGTGATTAGAAGTTAGCGATTGATGACCATGAACCACCACGAGATCGTCTGAAAAACGACGCACTCGTTTATTTACTGGTCGAGATTCAAACGCCCGTCGTCGTGAGCGGCAACTCGCTCTCCTGTTCACGGTAGTAGCCAAACAGGTAGGGGCGGCTCGGGATAATGATGTCACCTACCCCGGCCGAGCTCATCGCGCTGTGAACCCGGGTCTCAGCGGTGAAGCTGAAATTGTTCGGCAGTGCCACTACGCCGGGTTCCCCTTCCCAAGGGTCGACCTCCCAAGATTTGCCGTCGCTGTCGGATACGATCGTGATGAAATGGGTGCGCACCAGGTCATCGCTCCACGCCACACCCGCGACGACCGGGACTCCTTGGTTCAGCAAGTGATCAGCCGTTTGAGCGTTGTGAAAATAGGTGAATTCGACAGCCTCTTCTGTCGGCGGGCGCAAGGGTTTTACATTTCCATCGGCCAACTGAGCCGAGGCTTTCAGGACTCGATTGTTGAAATCCTGCACCGACGCGCGGTCACAATGCCCCCAGGCCGCTTTGATCTGCACAATGTTCCCGTTTCTGCGTGCCCATGCGGAATGAATAAAGTCTGAAAGGTGCTTCGCACTATCGAAGAGCCCAACCAGTTTCCCGGCGAAGAACTTTGCTGACGCAAGGCAGTACAATGGCCCCGTTACTCCTTCGACTTCTCTCATTTGGTTCAATTTCTGTTTAACGTCAGCCATAAGTCTCCTTTGAAGTGGTCCGCCCCTTGAATGGAACCGTGCGCGTTGCTCCGGCGGCTAGATAGTAAAGCGACAAATGCAGATGATTTTGATCAGCGAGAGCAAAAATCATTTCAAGCCCCGGGGACTGAAGTTCCTCAAGTATCGCAATTGATCGAAAGACCGCATCAACGGGCGCAGATTGTACCGCATTTTGACCACCACGCCATAGCATTTTTTGGTTTCTTCGGCCGCTTGCGAACTGGTCTCCATCTCTACAGATGACGATCTCGATTAATTCCCCGTGCGATCCCAGTCCACGTCGCCGGCTGCGTCGAGCAGGCTCCCGACCAGCGTCGTTGCGCCCCGCCGCAACGCTTCCGGATCGCGAGCAGCAAGCCAGTACATATATCCAACGCCAGCCACGAGAATCGCCGCGAAGCAGTAGGGAGTGATGTTGTAGGGCCACGCAGGGACTGGGTACATGGTGACGAAAAAAACCGGAACGAGAGCGAGCGTTCCTATCCATGGGACCAGCCCGTGGCGCCAAATGCTGAAGTGCTGTGGGAGTTCACGACGCACATACGCCGTCAGCGCGAGGTTCGCCATCGCGTACAGCAGGATCGCCGCCAGCGTGGCAATGGTACCCAGAAAATTGAAGATGTCCTCCGGCCGGAGCAGCAGGCCAACCAGCAGGACCGGCACCAGCCCGCAAATCTGAAGGAATGCGATGGCGAATGTCGGCGTGCGATGGACCGGATGGATTCTTCCGAAAGCTGCAGGCAGCGTGCCGGTCTGGCCCATGGTGTACATTACGCGGGAAGCCGCATTCGTGCAGGCCAGGCCGGCGCCCACCGCGCTGTTAATGATGGCCAGGATAACCAACCACCAGGCGGTTCCCCAGAGTTTGTGGCCCAGCGCGTAATAAGGATTGTCATCGGACGCGAATGCAGCCATGTTGCCGGTTCCCCAACCGATCGCGCTGGCGTAAGATGTGAACACATAGAAGACACCGATCGCCAGCAACGAGAGCATAACCGCCCACGCCACAAATCTTCCGGGACGACGCGATTCTTGGGCGAGCGGCGCCGGAGCCTCGAAGCCGCTCAGTGCAAGCACCGAGAAAACCATCCCCGCGAGGATGCCCTGGTAATGGTGCGGCGAAAGAATGGGCAGCAGCGGGGCACTGTAGTGCGAACCTGGCCCGGGATGCCTCAGAAACGTGACCGCCAGCGCCAGCATGATCAGCATTTCTGCACCACCGAGCAGCGCAGTTGTGTGCATCGAGAAACGGACCCCGTAGTAGGTGAAGAACCAGATCACCACGAACGTAGCGACTGCGAACAGCCACCAGGGGACGCGAACTCCAAACCCGCTATACAGCGTGTCGGAGAGCAGATATCCGAGGAAACCGCTCGACGCGGCAGGGCCCAGGATGTCGTAGATGAGATAACTCCACGTCGCAACGAATCCGATGCGGCTTCCGAGGCCGCGGGTCGCGAATGAGTAATATCCGCCGCTCGAAGGCATGTAATGCGAGAACTCCGCAACCGTGTTGGCGATGAAGAGGCAGACGATGGTGGTCAGCAGGAACGAGATGGGCATCGCCGCGCCCGCCTTGGCCGCGATGATCGGGAAGGTGAATATGACATTGGTGGCGGGCGCGATATGAGTGATTCCATGGAAGATAAGTTCAGGGAGACCGAGCGAATTGCGGCGCAGTTGCGCGCCAGCAACCGCATTTTTGACCTCCGAGCTTGGCAATCGGGACTCCTCGCGTGATCCGCCTATTCTGCTTTTTTGGAGAACGCCACAACGAGGGTGCCCCACTCTTGCGTTCTTTGCAAGGGTGGGAATCTCGGACCTGTACTTGTTGAAAACGAATTCTGGAATTGAGGTCCGTGCCGCCGCCCCCCAAGCAGGGACGGAGGAGGTACCTGTCCCTACACAAGCCTGCTATTCTCCGAGCGCGCGGATCACCGCCTCCGCCGTTTCCGATCCGGAGAAATTCTGCTGCCCGGTAATCAGGTTCCCGTCGCGGACGGCGAAGCCCCGCCACAGGCCGGACTGAATGTAGTTCGCTCTAATCTTCTTCAACTCGTCCTCAATCCGCCACGGCATGATGTGCTTGTCCCGCGAGAGCAGGTTCATGCTCCAGACCGCGTTGTCGGCGAAATCCTCTTCGACATTCGCAAAACCCGTGACCGTCTTCCCTTTTGCCAGATACTCTCCGTTGCTCAGCTTCGCGTAACGCAGAATCGCGACCCCGTGACATAGCACTGCTGCAATCTTCCCGGCCTCGTAAAATTCCACGAATTTCTTCTGCAGGCCCGCTGCCTTATCGAAGGTGAACATGGGAGCCTGCCCGCCTGCCACCACAATCGCGTCGAATCGCGCCAGGTCGATCTCGGTCACCTTCTTCGTGGTCTCGATCAACGACGCCAGCCTTGGTGTCGAGATAAAGCCCATGCTGATGAGATCGCTGGCCGAATATCCGCTCGCATCGCGCGGGTCGCTCATCCCATCCGCCTGGCACTTCCCTCCATCCGGGCTGAAAAGTTCGACTTCATAGCCCTTCTCCTGAAAGACAAAATACGGATGGCTCAGTTCGCTCCACCAGAAGCCCACCGGCCATCCGGTGGTCGATGACACCGCGGGATTGGAAAGCACGATGGCAACTCGCTTCGGTTTCTTGGAATTCGTAGGATTTGGATCTCTCAAACTCACAACATCCTCCAGATGGCCGCCCGTCACTTCGTGGCCGGATACGATCTTTTACCAGTACGGCGGATTTCTGCGCTACGCACCGCAAGGTATGGTACTTTCCTGGAGGTAAGTATGGCTGAGTTGAAAGATCCCAGGCTCCGGGCGCTGCAGTCGCGCGACGCCATCGAACTGCTTTCGGACAAATGGCGCATTCCGATCCTGCACGTGCTCTCACCAGCGCCGCTGCGTTCCGGCGAACTGCAGAAAGCGATGTCCGAAGTCTCTCCCAAGGTCCTGACGCAAACCCTCCGGCGCATGGAACGCGATGGGCTGATTTCGCGGATGGTCTATCCTGTGGTCCCGCCCAAGGTCGAGTATCGCATCACCAACATGGGCCGAAGCCTTCTTACCCCCCTACGCGACCTTTGCCTCTGGGCCAAGGCACACGGGAAAGAACGCGATCAAGCCCGCCGCGACTTCGACCGAAGGCATGATCACCCGACGTCGGCATCTCGATAAACGTTCGATCGGCGATTCCCGTTGCGCCAGGGGGCTCCCTTGCGCTAGCCTTATCTTGCTCTCGCGGCTCTCCCACCTCTTTTCCGTCTCCACCATAAAACCGTGGTCCTGCTGCAATGCCTGTGCAATACAAGGCGGTGTCTGCTATCCCCCCACTATATATAGTGTTATATTCCTTGACGCCACCCGAATTTCGTCGGTACAGTAGCTTAACTTTGTGCTCGACCTATCTAGCCTGGGCCGAGAACGGCGACCGGTCGAAGTGCGCATGCAACAAATCCGGCGGAGGAGGAATCCGTCTGGTAAACAGGCCGCGCAGGCGAAATTCCCGCGTCTCGCAAAAGCGGCGAGACACGGGGCACCCACTTCTCTGGTCCTGGCAACTGGCCACCGACCACTGAACTGGCCACTGGAGTTGATGCTTTGCTCAAACTGAAGAGGCTTCAGATTCTTGGGTTCAAGTCGTTCTGTGACCGCACGGAACTCAAGTTCCATGGCGACGGCATCGCCGCCATCATCGGACCGAACGGCTGTGGCAAGTCGAATATCTCCGACGCCATCTCGTGGGTGCTCGGCGAGCAATCAGCCAAGACGCTGCGCGGATCGCGCATGGAAGACGTGATCTTCGCCGGAACGCGCGACCGCAAGCCCACTGGCATGGCGGAAGTTTCGCTGACGCTAATCGATCCGGAGGCTTATGGGGGCCCCGACGCGAACGCCGCGACCGAAGTCGATATTCAGGATGAGATGCCCGAGTTGGCCGAAGCTCACGTAACCGACGACTGGGACGAAGCCGCTATCCGCTCTCGTGCCGCGTCCGACACTGAGCAAGCCGTCGAAGACGCGCAACCCGGCAAAACGGAAGAAGTCGAAGTCCCGCGTTCGAAGGTCAACACCATCGCTATCGCCTTTCCGGAAGACGAGCCGATCTTTGCGCTTCCGGCACATAACGTCACCGCCCCACCTGCGAATGCAGCGATGGGTACCGTAGCCCCGCACGTCGTTTTAAAGATTCGCCGCCGCAAGTTCAATCAGCAGCAGTTCCACCGCGGCGAAATCGTCGTCACGCGCCGCCTTTTCCGTTCCGGCGACAGCGAATACTTGCTGAATGGCAAACTGTGCCGCCTGCGCGACATTCAGGAACTGTTCATGGGGACGGGGCTCGGTCCCGAGTCGTACGCGCTGATCGAGCAGGGACGCATCGGCCAGATCCTGAGCAGCCGGCCCACGGATCGCCGCGCGATCTTAGAAGAGGCTGCGGGCATCACCAAGTTTAAGACGAAGAAGCGCCTCGCTGAAGCACGCCTGGAAGATGCCAAACTCAATCTGGCCCGTGTGAACGACATCTTCGAGGAAGTCACGCGCCAAATGAATTCCCTCAAACGCCAGGCGTCGAAGGCAGAGCGTTACGCCCGCCTGCGCGACGAGATGCGCGCCAAGCTGCGCGTGGTGCTGGCCAGCAAATTTGCGGCGATCGAGCACGAAAGCGCCGAAATCGATGCCCAACTCAATGCCCTGGCCGATGAAATGCGCCATCGGTCGGAAGAAGTACAACACCTCGAAGCCGAGCACGCCGAGCGCACGCAGCGGGGATATTCGATCGAAACCGAGCTGCGCGAGAACCGGGACCGCATCAGTCAGATCGCACTGGAAATGGACCGCGGCCAAGCTCGCCGCCGCCACAATGAAGAGCGCTGCGCTGAGTTACTGATACGCTCCGCGTCGGCGGAAGCCGAGTTGGCGCAGGCTCGTCAACGGCTGACCGCGCTTGAATCCGAGCGCGAGGCCAATCGCCAGATTCTCGAATCCGCCGCCGCCGATCTCGCGGCCGCACAGAGCGACCTGGCACTGTGCCTGCAGAACGCTGCCGCCGCCTCAGCCAGTCTCGCCGAAATCGAACTCCAGCAGGAAGAGTCACGCGTCGCCATCTTCGACACTGTCTCCTCTGCTTCCCGCCTGCGCAATCAGCTCGCGCAGGCCGAAGAACGCCTCGCAGGATGCGATCGCGAGGCCCGCCGTCTCGAATCTGAAATCGCCACTGCAAACACGCAGGTCGAAGCCTTCGGCGGACAGCGCGGCCAGTTCACCCTTGAGTTCGAGTCGATCACCCAGCGGGCAGCCGGCATCAGCGAAGAAATCACCCGGGTCCGCAGCCTGATCGAATCGAAGAGACTGCAGGAAAGCCAGGCCAAGACGAATCTCGATGTGTTGCGGGCCGAGTACGCGACTGCACTGGGCAAGAAGGGCTCGCTCGAAGCGGTCATCGCCGAACACGGATACTCCACCGAGTCCGTCCGTCGACTGTTTCAATCTGGTGTGATGCAGAGCGGCCTCGCGCCCGTAGGCGTGCTCGCTGACTTCCTCGAAGTCGAGCCGCGCTACGAGCGGGTCGTCGAAGATTTCCTGCGCGACGAACTCAACTACATCGTCGTCAAGTCGTGGGACGCCGCCGACGAAGGCTTACGGATGCTGCGCACCGACGTTGACGGGCGGGCCACGTTCCTGGTTCATCCGGAGGATTCCCAGGCCAAGTTCTCATTCGTGCTCGACGAAGCCGCCCACTCCGCGCCACCCGCCGCGCAGATCGTCCCCCTCAAGCACTCCATTCGCGTGCTTAACGGATTTGGACGTTCGTTGGAAGTGATTCTGCCCAAGCTGCGCGACGGCTACATCGTTCCGGAAGCTGACATCGCTCGCAATCTTGCGCTGGAGAATCCCGACGCCTTCTTCCTCTCGCAGGCGGGAGAGTGTTTCCACAATGTCACCGTCACTGGGGGCAAACAGCGTGCTGAGGGCCCGCTCTCGATGAAGCGTGAACTCCGCGACGTCCTGCGCCAGCTTGAGGATCTTGAGCGCGGCTTGCGCGAGGAAGAGACCCGGGTTCTAACCCTTGGCCGCGAAATTACCGAGCTCACTTCCCTGCTGGAGCGTCTCGAAGGCGAAAAGCGCGAGGCTGAGCATCAGGCGATGACGTCGCGCCACATGCTGCAGCAGCTCGAGTCGGAGATGACTCGCGTAAGTGAGCGCCTGAATGTGGCGCAACTTGAAATGAGCCGTCTGGCAGCCGAGCGCGCCGAGCAGGAAGGCATCCTGTGCGCCCGCCAGTCTGAGATCGAAGTGCTGGAACTGAGGCGCGCCGAACTCGAACAGATCCTTGCGGCTGCCCAGGAGTCGCTTGCGGCTCTGAGGCTCCGACGTGAGGAATCGGCGCAGACCACTTCGCAACACGCGGCGCGCGTCGCCACACTCGAGGAACGTCACCGTTCCGCTGCCGCGGTTTTGCAGCGCATCGAGTCTTTGTCCACCGACATGGAGCAGCGCGTACAGGCGCTCGCCTCGCAGATTGAAGGCGCCGCTGCCGAAAAGCTACAGCGCGAAAGCGAGAACAGCCAACTGGCCCAACAGGCTACCGATCTCGAGGCCGAACGCAACGCCGCCCAGACGCGCGAGGGCCTGCTGCAATTCGAGACAGAGCAACTCCGCGCGCGTCTTGGAGAGATTGACGACCTGCTGCATAGTAGCCGCCAATTGCTCGACCGTGCGCGCGATCGCCGCGGCGAATTGTCGGCCACCGCGGCGAAATTGCAGTCCGATGCTCAATACATGTCGGAGACCTGCCTCAACGAACTTGGCGTCGAGCGCGCTGCGTTAATGGGCGACAGCACGCTTCCGATCGTCTCAGGCGACGAACTCGCGAACGAAGACCAACTCTACCGTGACATGCGCTCGAAACTCGAAGCCATGGGCCCCGTGAATATGATGGCGCTGGAAGAATACAAAGAGACGGCCGAGCGCCATGGGTTCCTGGATACCCAGCGTAAGGACCTGATCTCCTCGATCGAGAATACGATCGCCACCATTAAAGAGATCGATCAGATTTCCCGGCAGAAGTTCGAAGAAGCTTTCACGAAGATCAACGAGAATTTCCAGGCCACGTTCAAGAAACTCTTCGGCGGCGGCCACGCCTTCATGAAGTTAACCGACGAAGAGAACAGCGCCGAGAGTGGCATCGACGTCGTGGCCTCGCCTCCTGGCAAGCGCCTGCAGAGCGTGCTGCTGCTCTCTGGCGGCGAGAAAGCTCTGACCGCGCTCGCGTTGCTGGTCGGTATCTTCCAGTACGCGCCCAGCCCCTTCTGTATCCTCGACGAAGTCGATGCCCCGCTTGACGAAGCTAACGTCGGACGCTTCACCGAACTGGTCCGAGAGATGAGCGTGCAAACCCAGTTCGTGCTCATCACGCACAGCAAGAAGACGATGAGCATCGCGCCGGTACTCTATGGCGTGACCATGCAGGAACCGGGAATATCAAAGCTGGTTTCTGTGAGGTTCGGAGCGCAAGGCTAACGGCACATTCCAACGAATACAGCGTACTCCAAGAGTACGCTGAGGATATCAAGGCTGGTCGGGAAACTGCGCTTACTAGGATTGTGGCTCGGACCGGGGCGAGGTCAATCGTGAAAACTTGTGGCGGGCCTTCCAATACACTCCAGCAGCCCCGGATGCCATAAGCAACCAGGTTCCCGGCTCAGGGACTTCTCCTCCTCCCCCGCCGCCGTTGCCGCACGGATCACCCTTCTTCTTTTTGTGGTCGCCGGCCACCGATGATGTGCCGATTCCAGCCGAGTCTTTGGGTTTCTTTTTCGTTCCAACGCCACAGACGCCCGGCAAAGACGCCGGCAAAATCGGCGTGAATCCTTCACTGGCGATCGGGTCGTAAGAACTCAGCGGCATTGCTGGTCCCAAACCCGGAACAGGATTACGATTTATGAGCGCCGACTGATACGGCACTGGCGGAGTGGTCATGGCCGTTCCCTGGTCAGGGTGAACCGGCTCATCAAACTTCGCGGCGGGTGGCTCTGATTCCGAAGTCGCCTGTTGGGGGACTTCCTCGACTCGGTTGGCGCAACGAGTGCGCGCCGTCATCTTGCCATCGGTGATGACCGTCTCGCCCTTCTTCAGGCTCACCCGATGCCGCGTCCAGTAAACCCGGTTGCCAATACGGTACGAAACGTACGCGGTCCGCGCCAACACCAGCTTCACTACCTGCGCGTGATCGTAATCGAAGCCTGCATAATGCGCCGCCACGACGGGATCGTGCTCGGCTGCCCACTTCAACTCCCGCACATTTCTCACGCCGCCAGGCACTACTGAATATCGATACACGGCGCGGCCATCCATCTCGCGCAACATTTCCTTCTGCGAGGCCAGGAAAAGATTGCGGCTGGCTTCCACTGTTTTCCGGTCTGGCTCTGCATTCCTTGCCGTATGAAACAGCGACGGACTTAGAAACTGCAGGGCTACGGAAGAAAGCGCAAAGGTGAACGCGGAGCACAAGAAAATCAGCAGCGCGCGGCGCATCCGGCGATTGCGGCGATGGCGACGGCTCCGGCGCTTCCGGATCACCGTACGTGTCATCCCGTCCTGGGGTTCATTCGACAACTTCTACCCTACCTTTGCGGCCCAGATTCTTGGGGCTCGGCCGACACACACCCGAATGCTTTCGAAGCAGTTCGAATGCCATTAGTGACAAGCCCGTATTCCGCTAAATCCTAGAACTTACAGGCTTTTCTGCCAAGAATGCTACCAGAGAGTGCACACCTTTGCACAAAATATGATGGCCCGTATCTCCAAAGTTCCCACTCACAGGTTTGGCATCCCATCCGTGCGAAATGACTCTATCGCAATCCTGATGGCGAAAGTAACGCCACTTCCGGGCCATTCCTCCGTCTCCCCTGACGTTGGTACTATGCCCTTCATTACGGCAGTCAGTTCCCTAAGAGATTTCCCGCCGTAACTTTACGGCGGCTGGCAACGAAGGTAACCAATCCCCCAAAGTCTTCAGCAAGTCCCCCCCCAGTGCAAACTCAGTAAACAATCGAATAACTGAACTCGACAAACTTATGAAACGTATTTTTCTCGGCCTTTTCATTGCACTGTTCGCCCTGGTTCTCAGCAACTCAGCGTTCGCCAACTCTGTCAGCCTGACCTTCGAGTCTGTCCATCAGGACCACTACTACTTCTCCGTGAATGGCAGCAGCAGCTTCTCGACCATGATGTGCGACAGCTTTGACAACCATATCTCCTATGGCGAAACCTGGACGGCTACCAAGTCGCCTTTTCTGGCGGGAATTTCCAACGGCTTGTTTGGACCGACCAAAACGCTCGACTACAAGGCGGCTGGCCTGATCTACAAGAGCATGATCACCGGCTCACTCACGACCTTGCAGGCACAATGGGCGATCTGGGGACTCTTTTCCACAAACGCTCAGCATAACAGTGGATTCTTGACCTACGGCGGCGCCGCAACGGATGCCACCTATCTCACTCTCGCGCAGACCGCGTCAACCAGCGCCTATTCCGGCCTGGTGCTTTACACTCCGCTCAACGGCAAACCAGGCTGCGGGCCGCAGGAGTTCATCGGCTATAGCCCCGTTCCCGAGCCCAGCAGTCTGACACTGCTCGGCACTGGCTTGATTGGGTTGGCTGGCGTCATCCGCCGCAAGTTCGCAAAGGTTTAGATTTCCTGTTTCTCGTACGTTTCCTCTCACCCTTGGCCGCACAGCTCGCAACTGTGCGGCTTTTTTCGTGACCCTCACTCCATCGCGTATTCGATCCTGATTCCCCGCTTCTCGACTTCCCCCAGGAACAGATCTGCCGGAACATCCAACTCCTGCAGCACGCCGCCCCGCTTACCGATCGCGCCCGAAGCCAGCATTTGCACCACAATCGACGCCGGAAGCGCCGTCGTCCTCATCATCGCGCTCATATCTGTTTTCGGATCGTAGTGATCCACCATGGTGAATGAGGCCACCCTCCCCTTGAGCCGTCCACCGAGCAATCCGCGCACGCCCGCTCGATTTACGGACTCGTGCGCCTCCAGCCGCATGATGCAGACGTCCGGTCCCTTGGAGGCGAACTTCCCCTCAAAGATTTTCGACATCATGGCGCGGGGAGAAACCTCTGCCGTACCGAATTTCATCTTCTCGCTCGAGAACAATCCCAGCTCCTTCAGTTCGCACAGCAAGTCATAGTGTCCGGGGTAGCGCAGCGTTTTTTCGAAGCACTCCCCCACTCGTCCCTCAAATGTCTCCGGCAAAGTGGACGTCCCGCCTGAAGTGTGAAACGCCACCAGTGGCGAGAACCCGGCGATATGAAAATCCTCCGGCTCGGTCAGAGGATCAATCGTCGTTAACTTTCCTTTCCTCAGGATGCGCGCCGGCTCCACATATTCGTTGATCAAACCTTCGACGGAAAAGACCAGCTGGTAGTGAAACGGGGGCGTGGGCTGCTCGGGAAGACCGCCAACATAGAGACGCAGAGCGTCAGCACGCCCTCCCAACCGTCGGACCAGTTCTCCGCCCAGGATCGACGCCATGCCTGGCGAGAGCCCGCAATCCGGCGCCAGCGCGACACCGCGCTTCTCCGCTTTTTTCGACAATGCCAATTCCTGTCGCACCACCGTGTTATTCCCGCCCAGATCGGCGAAGTGGCATCGTGCTTCCACCGCAGCTCGCGCCAGTCCAAGATTCAGAAAATAAGGAACCGCCGATAGCGCTGCGCTATGCCCCTGCATTAACCTGGCTGCCGCCTTCTCATCGCTTGCGTCGAGAGCCACCGCTCGAACCTTCCTGTCGCCCGCAATCCTGTTGACCCGCGCGGCCACATCTCTTGCGCGTTTAGCATCGCTATCCGCCAGCGTTACCGAACTCACTTGGGGCGTGCGCGCCATGTCAAAGGCCGCAGCCGAACCCATCATGCCGGAACCAATCACCAACAGTTTCATAAGTCCTCCATAAGAATTGCGTTGCGGGCGGAAGATCCTGATTCGGCCGGACACGACCGCACCGGTTCATTTGCGAGCCCGTTGTAGAAATCAGAAACGAAAGGAAATTCAGATCGGCGAAAAGAGGCAGGAACTAGAGTCCGGCAGGAGCTATGCGCTCGCAGATATATCGCCGAAGATCAAGCTTCAGAAAATTCACATATGATCATATCACTCGACGGAAGATCCTCCGCATGTAGGTTCCCGAAAAGACAATCAGTGGAAAAGGGTATGAGCCTTCGTCGGGAAATTTCGTAGCGATGCTTCCAACATTTCAGAACGAACCGCACTCCAAGCTTCATGTCGTCGATCGATGTTGTCGGACACCGAACCTCCACACGTGACCCGCATCGACCGGAGAACAGGGCAAAACTCCGCAAAGCCCTCCTCATCCTCGCACTCGTCGCGGTCGCCATGCTGTGCGTGGCTGCCGTGCTTTGTTGGAAGTACTGGCCATTCTCCCAGAAAGCTGTGCAGGAAGACCTAGCCGAGGCCGCCGACAGCAGTGTTACGATCCGCAGTTATCATCCAACGTACTTCCTTTCTCCCGGATGCATCCTCGAAGGTATCGAATTCCGCCACGGGGCAAATCAATTCAGACTCATAACGATCGACAAGCTCGTCATCGAAGGCAGTTATTCGGGGATTCTGACCCGCCATGTACCGCGCATCACGGCCGTAGGCGCGCACATTTTCATTCCGCCTTTCGGAGCCCACACAAAATTCCAGTCGCAACACTCCGCGCTGGTCGTCGACGAACTCGTGGCAAACGGAACCAAGGTGGAGTTCTTGTCCGGCGATCAGCCAAAACATCGGCTGCTCTTCGATGTTCACGAAGCTGTGTTGCGCAGCGTGCGATGGGGCAGCCCAATTCGCTACCAGCTGAAGTTTCACAATCCCGATCCCCCGGGAGAAATCTCAACCGAAGGCAACTTCGGACCTTGGGCCGATGGCCATCCGCAAGACACCCCCATGTCAGGCACATACACGTTCGAACATGCCGACCTTGGTGTTTATGGTGGGATCGCGGGCACACTGAGTTCAGTGGGAAAGTTCGGTGGCGCATTTCGTCACATCAGTGTTTCGGGCACCACAGATACGCCGGACTTCGTCGTCACATCCGGTGGTCACAATCACAATCTAACGACACGGTTCGACGCCTATGTCGACGCCACACGGGGCGACACGTTCTTGAACCAGGTCGAAGCTCGCATCGGCCGTACTACGCTTGTCGCCCAGGGCAGCATCGCAGGCTCTCCAGGAGGAAAAGGTAAACTCGCCGATCTTCGTTTCACGTCACGCCACGGCCGGATTGAAGACGTTCTCAGTCTCTTTGTGACCGCCAATCGTTCCCCCATGTCCGGCGACTTGTCGCTTGTCGCACGCGCCCACGTGGGCCATGGTGATCAGCCATTCCTCGAGCGTGTAAAGCTCGATGGGAAATTTGGCATCGATGAAGGCGCGTTCAAGCCGGAAACCCAGAAAGACGTGAACGCACTCAGTGCTCGAGCGCGCGGCGAAAACAAGGACGATCCCGAGACTGTTCTCACCGATCTCAAGGGAACGGTCGATCTCTCAGGCGGTGTTGCGTACTTTCACGATCTTGAGTTCGGAGTACCCGGCGCCCAAGCTCATCTTCACGGCACCTACAACATCCTGAACCACAGAATCAATCTTCACGGCGAGATGAAGGTCGACACGAAAATCTCCAAGACATCCAGCGGCGCGAAAGCCCTGCTGCTGAAAATTATGGATCCACTCTTCCGCAAGAAAAAGAAGGGAGAAGTCGTGCCTGTGCACATTCTGGGAACCTACGAAAAACCGCAGTTTGGCCTGGATCTTGGGAATAACAATGAAAAGAAGAAGTAGCAGGAGGAGATTCGGCGCAAACATCTCTGCCAATCCCAGCATCCGAATTGCCGTGATTCACTCCTCGGCGCTCAAAGCAGTACACATCCATCGATTCGCATGGCTCCTCGGAGCGGTCGTCGCCCTGGCCGCTCTGCACTTGGCATGTGGCAGCCACGGACTCGGCCCTCAGACGCCTGTCCCGCCGAGCCAGCCCACGTTCAGCCATGTGATTCTGGTGGTGGAGGAGAATCATAGTTACTCGGAAGTAATTGGGAACTCCGCCATGCCCTACCTCAACAGTCTCGCCTCGCAATACGGGCTCGCGACTCAATACTTCGCCGACGGCCATCCCTCGATGCCGAACTATCTCATGCTCACTACGGGACAGATGGAAACGTTCGATGATAACTTTTCCGGCACGATCAGCGACGACAACATCGTGCGTGAACTCGTCAAGGCAGGAAAATCCTGGAAGGCTTACGAAGAGTCGATCCCTTCGCCCGGCTACATGGGTGGAGACGTCGCGCCCTACCTTCGGCGCCACAATCCCTTTTCTTATCTCTCGGACGTGCAGAACGACTCATCGCAGGCGGCAAACATCGTTGCTTTCTCACAGTTCGCCAGCGACCTGGCTAATAACACCCTGCCGCAGTTTTCCTTTATTTCGCCCAACGTGAATAACGACGCGCACAACGGAACCCTCGCCACCGCAGATTCCTGGCTGCAATCCAACATCGCGCCCCTGCTAGCCAGTTCCACATTTCAGAACAGCGGCCTGCTGATCATCTTATTCGATGAGAGCGAAATCACCGACCTCGATCACGGCGGCGGCCACGTCGCCACAGTCGTCACCAGCTCCAAATCGAAGATGAATTATCAATCCAAGACTGAGTACCAGCACCAGAGCACATTGCGCCTCGTGCTCGCCGCGTCCGGCGTCGACCGATTTCCTGGCCTCGCCGGAACTGCCCCAGACATGACGGAGTTCTTTACCGGACAATAGCTTGTTACCGGACATCGAAGCCCCAGTCCCATGAAGAAACCGACGATACGCGTTACCAAATGGCTTTCTGACATTCCCGTTGAAGCATGCTGTTCCGCCTGCCCCGCCGTATCCTTCCGTGCCGATGGTTCGAGCCACCGGCCAAATCGCGAGGAGTACCAGAAATCTTTGCAATCGCAGTTTGATGCACACTGCCAGGCCGCACACTCGCAATCCGATTCCGTTAAAGGTTGACGAATCCATAGTTTGCGCAGCATCCAAGAAAAGCGATTTCCTCAAGCTGCGAGCTTGTGGGACGGCCCATTTGACCCATGTGATCCTGGTCATTGA
>DATEHP010000230.1:0-9492 GCA_035279505.1 Candidatus Sulfotelmatobacter sp.
TGGTGGTATCGCTTGCCGGAGGAACGCTTGGACTCATTCTGGGATTCGCTGGGGTTCGGTCATTGCTAGCCCTCAATCCTGGAAGCATCCCGCGCATCGGCGAAGATGGGTCCGCGGTCAAGCTCGATCTGAATGTGCTTCTGTTTACCCTTGTGATTGCGGGTCTAACCGGAATTCTGTTTGGTCTAGTGCCAGCAATCAGCTCCTCCAGTAAAAATCTTGCGGCAATTTTGAATGAGAGTAGCAACCGCGCAGGAATAGGCTTCCGCAGCGGCAAGGTGCGTTCTGTTCTAGTGGTGAGCGAGATGGCTCTCGCACTCGTGCTGGTCATCGGATCAGCGCTCCTCATTCGCACGTTTATGAAGCTGCAGTCGGTCGATCCTGGCTTCGACACGCACAACGTGCTCACCATGGCTATGTCGATCAGCGGCGACCGCTTTCTGAAGACCAGCGGCGTCGAGCAAGTCATTCACGACGGCACCGAGCGCATTAGCGCGGTTCCCGGCGTTACGGCCGCTGCCGCCGCGTGCTGCCTGCCGCTACAGGGGGGCTTTGGACTGCCTTTCAATATTGTCGGGCGCTCAAACGGCAACAATCCGACCACAGGCGGAGCGGAGATCATCTGGGTCTCGTGGAGGTATTTTGAAGTATTCAAGGTGCCTGTGTTGCGCGGCCGGAACTTCACCGAGAACGACAAGGGAGCCGCGCCGGGCGTTGTCATCATCAACCAGGCGATGGCACGACAGTTCTGGCCCAACAGCGATCCACTGAACGACCGACTGGAGGTCGGAGCGGGCATGGGATCGGTCTTTGCCGAACCAACCAGGCAAATCATTGGCGTCGTGGGCGATATGCGGGACGGCGGACTCGATCAGGATCCGGGGCCCATCATGTACACTCCGGTTGCGCAGATGGCCGACAAAGTCACAGAACTGAACTCGCGGATCGCGCCGCTGTGGTGGATCGTGCGCACGCGGATGGAGCCCCACACGCTAACAGCCGCCGTGACCAACGCTGTCCACGAAGCCACGGGCGGGCTGCCGGTGGCGCATATTCGCAGCATGGACGAGATCGTCGTGCTGACGACCTCGCGCCAACGCTTCAACATGCTGCTGCTCACCATCTTCGGAGCTTCGGCTTTGCTGATGGCGGCCATCGGCATTTATGGGCTGATGGCTTATTCGGTGCAACAGCGCACACAGGAACTCGGGGTAAGAATGGCGCTGGGAGCGCAGGCTTCAAACATCCGCAACATGGTGATTCGCCAGGGAATGCTTCTGGCGGGGATTGGTCTTGTTATCGGGATTGGGGGAGCATTCTGGCTGACGAAGTTTTTGACGGGATTCTTGTTTGGAGTAAAGACGTGGGATCCGACAGCATTTATTCTGACACCCATCTTCTTATGCGCGGTGGCATTCGTAGCTGTCTGGGTGCCGGCGAGAAAAGCGACCCGGGTCGATCCGATTTCAGCGTTGCGGTTTGAGTAAGACGAGTGCCGGGTGGCCGTGGATACGAGCGAGGGCTCTATCAAGGGCGTAGTTTAAGAGCCGCTCGAATTCCGTTGGATCAGCGAAAATAGATCCGATTGTGCTGTTAGCCACGTTGTTGCCCTAACTGCCGGCCAAAAATCTTGACAACAATTGCTACGGCAACCCATAGCACGGTTCCGTAGAGCGCATACCACAACACTTCTTGCAGTGCTGTCACACGCGGTGCGCTGAAGATAACAAGAGAGCCTGTCGAACTTACATGCATGAGCTGCGTCAACAACACGCTTTTCGTGTTCGTGTAAATCCATACGATCAGCACCCGCATAGCCACCATGGCCAAGGTAAACGCGAGAAAAAACGGCAACCAATAGGCGCCGTGTGGAGTAGCGGTCCCAAGATAGTTGATCACGGGTAAATGCCATACGGCCCACAACAGCCCAAGTAAGATGCCTGGCGCCAGCCCATTGCTCTCGGAACGCATTTTCGGGAATGCATAGCCCATCCAGCCGATTTCTTCCAAGAACCCAGCCGGAACACCAAATAGCATGCCCACCAAGAAGTGGTTGGGCGCATAAATCGGAGAGACAAACCTTTCCAGAAAGAGGAGAACGGTAAGGATCAGGACCGGGGGAATGAGTAGTGCCGCATACCAAACTGCGGGAACCGCTAGAGACATTCGAGAGAACAGGCTCCGCAGACCACTTTTCCCATCTACGAATCTCGTTAACACTATGCCAGCAAAGCTCGGGCCTAGAAGCATGACCGGAAACATCAGAATGCCGGTCATCTTCGATAGCGGCTGGTGGCGGATGAGCTGCGGCGCAGCCACAACAAGAGCACCGATCCAAGAGATGGTGAATGTCAGCGCAAAGTAAGTGACAACGGGGCGACGCTTGATAATCGCTTCGTGGTTGCTGGCGGATCTGGCTGTCAATGTCTCAAGTTCCACGACTATAGCTACGCAGAACCGACCCAAGAAGTTCGATTGTCGTAGTCAGGAGCGGATGACGAGCAACCGGAAGGAATTCTTATTCCATGGAGGAAACGGCCGGGAGAAGTCGCTTTCCAGGGCAGCTTCTTACCCGCCCTTGCAAACAACGCAAGGACGGGCGACCCGGCCAGTATCGATTTGGCCCTATTGTGCCGAGGTCATAGTGAGAGATCGGAAACAAATGGGCCCATTTTTCGGGGGCATGCCACTGAGGCGAAGTCCTACTACTTGAGCAGCGGGGCGAAGATCATGCCAATTGGGCCGATATCTCGGATCTTGGCGTACGAAGACTTCGACATCTCTCGGGCCTTCGCAGTGTGGCAGAAGAATGCCGTCAGCGGATTGAACGGCACCTCGATGTTAGCCAGGGCCTTGGCAAGGCCGGGATTTTCGGTGGCGAATTTCTCGATCTTTTCAAAGGCGCTTCCGCTGACTTGAAAGAAGGCCAGAGAGTCTTGCAGATTTTTGTCCATTTCCATAAAACCTGTGTGCGAGGAGCGGAGGAGTCCTTTCTTAAGCTCCGAGTTGTAGATGTTCTCGACAAGAACGGCGAAGAATTCCTCGTCGTTGTCGTACATGGTGAGCCCGTTCACGGCAGCGTGCCCTAGCTTGAGCTTCAAGGAAGCTATGCGCGCCCCGTGCACCAATTCGTGCAGCAGAACCTCGTCTTCTGATGGAGTGTACTCAGAACGAGGTTCGTAGTACTTCTGGCAGGCGCCTCCCTTGGCGTACATGCCCGGAGTAAAGTTGATTTTCCCCCTTAGGAAGTGGAGGTGAGTGCCGGCGAGGGCGTTAACCGTGTTGATCGCCTTGTTCCATTGATACTGCTTGAGATCCACTTCGTCGGTGTCCGCGGGGGCGCATTGAGCAGGGTCGATGACGTTGGGCACGATACGCACGACACGGTGGTGCCAACGGATGGTATTGAGCACCGCCCGGCCCACTTTGGAGTGGCTGATTTTCATCAGGATCGAGCGGACCCCGTTCTCGTAGGCTTCCGGGGATATCGGCGGGGTTTTGGAGTCGAGAAGAGAGCTAGAATCGATCCAGATTCCGAACTGCGATTCGAACGGCATGTTTACCTCTACTTGTATAAGCGGAGACTGAGAACAAAAGACGACAAAAATTTTCAAAATTGCCGTATTGCAGCGCCGCTTCGGACTCTGCTGGCTGCCTCCGAAGACGTCCGTCGTCGGCGCTGTTTGAGAGCAGTAGAGGCGGACGTCAGCCTTTACGCTCCGCATTCGCCCGTGATATCCTCATAAACGTCACATAGACAATCGATTAAAGACAGGAGTGCACCAGTTTAGTGTTAGCCAGAGAGCAAAAGAAATCCCTCATTGACCAGTACGGAACCCATGCAAGCGATACCGGAAGCCCGGAAGTTCAGATCGCTCTGCTTAGCGAACGGATTGGCCAGTTGACGGAGCACTTCAAGACGCACCAGAAAGACCACGGCTCGCGCCGCGGACTTCTCATGCTGGTCAGCAAGCGCCGTAGCTTGCTCGACTACCTCAAGAAATACGATTCCGAGCGCTATAAGACCGTGATCGGCAAGCTCGGCATCCGCAAGTAAGGCTTGACCTGGGGTCCTTCCAGCAAGGAATCTTCGCTGGATCATGGAAGTCAAAATCCCGACCCTGTCGCGCAAAACCGACACGGATGGGGCACCCATTCCACCCCTGGTATTTCTGAGCACCGTCTTTGGTGAGACGGCCAGCATCGAGGAACTCTCCACACGTGCGTTTATCAAGCGCAGCGAACTACTCCGATAGCACCCAACCGGGGGTGCGCCGTTCTTCTTTCGCGTTTTTTTCGAAAGAGGATGGGGCAGTTGACTTTTGTGTTCGCAGGACTCGAAGTCAATATCCCCACCCTGTCGCAACGAACGCGACAAGGATGGGGCAACCAACCCATTGCTCACTGTTCACCGCTCACTGCTCCCGCACTCCGAAGGACAATCAATGAAATCAGAACCAACGACAGTTACAGTTACCCTCGCCGGCGGCAAGACCATCTCATTTGAATCAGGAAAATTGGCCAAGCAGGCCCACGGATCCGTCGTCGTCCGGCTCGGCGAAAACGTCGTGCTGGCCACGGCCACGGCCAATGCCGATCCGCGCGAAGGGATTGACTTTTTCCCGCTCACCGTTGACTACCGCGAATACACCTACGCCGGTGGACGTTTTCCCGGCGGCTTCATCAAGCGCGAAGGTCGTATGAGTGAGAAAGAAGTGCTCACGAGCCGGCAGATCGATCGGCCGATCCGCCCCATGTTCGCCGAGGGATTCAAGTGCGAGACGCAGGTCATTGCGTTTGTGCTCTCCGCCGACAGCGAGAATGATCCTGATGTGTGCGGCATCAACGGCGCGTCGGCTGCGTTGCATGTCTCCGACATTCCATTCCTCGGTCCAATCGGCGCCGTACGGGTGGGCCTGATCAACGGACAGTTCATCGTCAATCCGACTTACGACGAGATGCGTGAGAGCCTGCTGAACATCATGGTCGTCGGCACATCCGAAGGCATTGTGATGATCGAGTCCGGCGCCAAGGAAGTGAAGGAAGAAACCGTCGTTGACGCGATCGACTTCGGGCACACCGAGATCAAGAAGATTTGCAAGGCGATCAACGAACTGCGCGACAAGGTCGGCAAGTCCAAGCGGAAGGTTGAGCCGCCGGCCTTTGACGATGCGTATTACAACGACCTGAAGAAACGGATCGGCGCGGAACTTGCTGACGGGCTCGACACCAAGAAGCATCCGAAGGCAGAAAGTTACACGCTGGTCAAAGAGCTGAAGAAGAAACTCGAGGCCGAGCTCCCCGAAGATGACGAAGACGCGAAGAAGAAGCTTGGACATTATTATGAGACGCTGCGCGAGCGCATCTTCCGCGATCAAGTGACGCATCAGAAACGGCGTCCCGATGGGCGTGCCTTCGACGAGATCCGCGAAATCTGGATTGAAGCCGGAGTCTTGCCAAGAACTCACGGCAGCGCGATCTTCACCCGCGGCGAAACGCAAGCCCTCGTCACCACAACGCTGGGCACGAGCGACGACATGCAGCGCCTGGAAGGCTTCGAAGGCGAAGCCAAAAAGCGCTTCATGCTGCACTACAATTTTCCTCCGTTTTCGGTGGGAGAAGTCGCATTTCTGCGTGGCGCCGGACGCAGAGAAATTGGGCATGGGGCGCTGGCGGAGCGGTCGGTTTCGGCGGTGCTTCCTACGGAAGAGAAGTGGCCTTATGCGATGCGTGTGGTGTCGGACATTCTGGAGTCGAACGGGTCGTCGTCGATGGCTACCGTCTGCGGGGCTTCGCTTTCGCTGATGGATGCGGGCGTTCCGTTGAAGGCTCCGGTCGCCGGCGTTGCGATGGGGCTGGTGAAGGAAGGCGAGGAGTACGCCATCCTGACCGACATCGCGGGCGCGGAAGATCACTACGGCGACATGGACTTCAAAGTTGCCGGTACGAAAGACGGGATCACGGCGCTGCAGATGGATATCAAAGTCTCGGGCATCACCTCGCAGATTATGCGCGAGGCGCTGGCCCAGGCACAGCGGGGAAGGATGCACATTCTCGGCAAGATGGAGGAAGTGATTTCCAGCGGACGCGAGAAGATTTCAGACTACGCGCCGCGCTTCTACACCGTGCAGATTCCGACGGACAAGATTCGCGACCTGATCGGGCCGGGCGGGAAGATGATCCGGTCGATCGTTGAGCAGACCGGAGTCAAGATCGACGTGGAAGATTCCGGGCTGGTGAAAGTGGCGTCGAGCGATCAGGCATCGGCGGCCAAGGCGCTGCAGATTATCGGCGACATCACGGCGACGGCCGAAGTAGGGAAGACCTACCTCGGGAAAGTCACGCGGCTGGCTGATTTCGGAGCCTTCGTCGAAATCATTCCGGGCACTGAAGGCTTGCTGCACATCAGTGAAGTGGCCGAGCACCGGATCGCCGATGTTCGCGACGAACTGAAGGAAGGCGACCAGGTGCTGGTGAAGGTGCTGGCGGTGGAAGGCAACCGGATCCGGCTGTCGCGCAAGGCGATTCTGAAAGAGCAGCGCGCGAAGATGGCGGCGTCTGGGGGCGGGGAAGCGGCTGGAGCGGCGCCTGTGGCCGAGAGCGAGCCGGTGCAGGGTGGCACGCTGGTGATTGAAGGGGGCGGCGATTTTCCGGATGATCCGGAGGAGCCGAACTTCAATCGCGAGGGTGCGCCGCATGTCGGCGGTGGAGATCGTCCGCATGGTGGGGATCGTGGAGACCGCGGAGGCCGGGGAGGACGTCCGGGCGGCGGAGGTGGTGGTGGTCGTCGTGGGCGCGGCGGCCGCGGCGGCGGCGGAGGAGGTCGTCACGGCGGCGGGCATGGTGGGCACGGCGGCGGCGGAAGGCATTAAGCCTCCGATGGGAATTTACCGAAAGTGAAAAAGCCCCATTTCTGGCAAGATCGGACAGAAGTGGGGCACCCGGAGATGGGGGAGCTGCGACTTAGGTCGCGGCTCTTTTCATTTGGGAAGAATTTGCGTAGGTGAGCAGGAAATGCTCGGGGCATCCTCGCCGGCGGCGACAGATAACATTTTTCGTCTACGGCATTCCATGTAGCGGGCGCTGGAAGTTCGCCCACACCGCCTGCGAATCTCCTTGAGCCGCATGGCTAACTCTCGCAGATGCAACACACACTCCGCGACCCGAGTCTTCATCGCGCATTCGTGGCAGAGCGTTTGCAACAACCTCCGCCTAAGAGCCGACTGGCTACTGGAGGATATTTGTGAAAACACGGATTCAGTCTCTTTCGTTTATTGCCGCCTTGGTATTTGCCATGATTTGCTGGGGTAGCACGCTGAACGCACAGAACGCGCCATCGACGTCGCCGGATCGGCAGGCGCAGCAACCTTCTTCGTCGCCGGACACGACACCTCCGCAATCGACGCCGGACACGCAGGCTCCATCAAGCCAGTCTCCGTCGTCGCAAACACCGGACACGACCACTCCTCCGCCGAGCAGCCGGACTCCGGAGTCGGGTGCTCAGGGATCTGCGGCCGATAGCGGAGCTGCTGCTGGAACTCAGACCTTCTCCGGTACGGTCGTGAAGTCGGGAGACAAGTACGTTCTGAAGGACGATACGGGTAAGACCTATGACATCGATCATCAGGACGAAGTGAAAAAGTTCGAAGGCAAGCGCGTTCGTGTTCAGGGCACCCTGGACGCGAGCACGAACAAGATCATGGTGAAGTAAGCATCGAGACCCGGGTAATTCCGCATGGCGAAGCGCTGGAGGATATCCTCCAGCGCTTTTGATTTTAGAATCCGATAGGTCCCACTGCTGATCCCAGAGCAAGGCTTGGACGCCAGGCCGCGAAGGCTCCCCGTATAATCAGATCCTAGGCCTTTATGATCCAGACTTTATTCGGCAGTCTTGAGGAAGAGAAAAAACCGAATTTCTTAGACCGCATGAAGCAGGCGGTCACGCGCACGCGGGAGAATCTCGCTGAGCGGATCGACGACATCGTTTCGATCGGCAAAGAGATCGATCGCAACACGCTGGACGATCTTGAGGCCACGCTGATCGGCGCTGATCTGGGTTCGACCACCACGCAGGAAGTCCTGGGAAAGCTGCGGGAGAAGGCCGACCGGAAGCAGATCAAGAATGTCGAGGAGTTAAAGCGGTTATTGAAGGAAGAACTCCTCGCCATTCTGAGCACTGTCAATTCGCGTCCGGTGAGTAAAGTGGAAGGGACGCCGGAGGTGATTCTCGTGGTCGGCGTCAATGGGACGGGCAAGACCACGACGATCGGCAAACTGTCGCAGGTCTTTCGAGCACAGGGGAAGAATGTGCTGCTTTGCGCGGCGGATACTTTTCGGGCGGCGGCGATCGAGCAGCTTGAGATCTGGGGACAGCGTACCGGGACGGAAGTGATCAGGACCAAAGCGGGAGGGGATCCTGCGGCAGTGTTGTTCGATGCGCTGCAGGCGGCGGTCGCGCGGAAGACGGATTACGTCGTGGTCGATACGGCGGGGCGATTGCACACCAAAACCAGTCTGATGGCGGAACTGGAAAAGATGCGGCGGACGGCGCAGCGGATCATTCCGGGCGCGCCGCATGAAACTCTGCTGGTGATGGACGCGACCACCGGGCAGAATGGGCTGCAGCAGGCGCGGCTGTTTACCGAAGCGGCGGGGGTCACGGGGATTGTTCTGACCAAGCTCGATGGCACGGCCAAAGGGGGAGTGGTGGTGGCAATCTGCCGAGAGCTCGGCTTGCCAGTGCGGTATGTCGGCGTGGGAGAGAAGGCTGGGGATTTGCTGCCGTTTGATCCGAAAGAGTTTGTGGATTCGTTGTTCGAGTAGGGAAACAAAAGCCTGAACCACGAAGGACACGAAGGTACACGAAGGAAAAATCGTGGGGTGCGAGGAGTGATTATGAATGATGCTGGGGAAAGACGATCAGGATTTCGCGTCGTTGTCGATTTCTTGAAGCGGCTTTTCGGCAGGAAGCCCGCGGCGCCGGGAGATCCTTACGGTTATGTAATGGCTCCGGTGCGGCGTGGGCCGAAGGGGCGGAGTGGCGCGGCGGTGGCGGAGATTGAAGAGGATTCGTTTCGGAGTTATCCACCGCGGTGAATCTAATCTTTTGTCATCCTGAGGGGCGTACTTTGCCGCGAAGGACATATGCACTCCGCTCAACTTGCACAGGTCCTTCGCGCGCAAAAGCGGCGCGCTCAGAATGACAAACCTCTTGTGATTCCATATTTTCGAGTCTTCCTGTTAGATTCATCTCTGAATGTCCGCGCACTCGTCTGACCAAGAGCATCTGCAGCGCGCGCTCGAACTGGCCCAGGCCGGATTGGGGCTTGTGTCGCCGAATCCGTATGTTGGCGCGGTGATTGTTGATGCCCAGGGAAACGTTGTCGGAAGCGGGAGCTATACCTACGACGGCGTCAAGCACGCAGAGGTCCTCGCGCTGGAACAGGCGGGGGCGAAGGCTCGCGGCGGAACGCTCTACATTAATCTTGAGCC
>DATEHP010000231.1:0-6181 GCA_035279505.1 Candidatus Sulfotelmatobacter sp.
CCTCTATGAACCCTTTCGTCGTTTGTGAACGAGATTACATGATCGCCGTCGGCGGGGCCGGATCTTCGGGGCGGCCTGCGTTGGCGAGCGGCACCCAGATCATGACTGCTACCAGCACGGCCAGGGCGATCACGGTCGTGATGGGATGATCCCCGATAGCGAACTGATACAGCTTCGCTTCCGCGTTGGAATTACTCGCAAGTTTCCGGGCGATAATGCCCGCAACCACGATGCCGCAGAGCGCTTCGCCGGCAATCAAGCCGGAGGCGGTCAGGACTCCGGCGTTATCCACGCGGGCTTTCTGCGCATCGTTGAGATTGCGGCGATTGCGGAGGCTATCGGTGATCCAGCGGATGATGCCGCCAACGAAGATTGCGAACGTTGTTCCGAGGGGCAGGTACATTCCCACGGAGAACAGCATGACGCTTTTGACTTCGATCATGATCATGGCGATGCCGAGCAGGATTCCAACTACCACGAGCGGCCAGGCCATATCGCCGCCGACGATACCCTTCGAAAGCATTGCCATGAGCCCGGCCTGCGGGGCTGACAAAGCGGGACTGCCGAAGTGGTAAGCCTTATCGAGAACCGCGAGCGGAAAGAAGAGCACGAGGGATGCAACTATGATCCCGAGCAGGTCGCCAATCTGCATTTTAGAGGGCGTGCCGCCCAGGATGTGTCCGACTTTCAGGTCTTGCAGCATCTCACCGGCGACCGCGGACGATACGCAGATCACGGCGGCCACTCCTAACACGGCTGCTACGCCGCCGGTACCGGAGACTCCGAGTGCGACCATTAACAGAGCGGCGATGACCAGCGTGCAAAGCGTGAGTCCTGAGACCGGATTGTTGGAAGAGCCGATCATGCCGACGAGGTTTCCGGAGACGGCGGCGAAAAAGAATCCGATGATCACCATGACGCCCGCGGCTACCAGGGATCCGGCAATGATCTTGGAACTGGAGAGATTGCCGGCGCCGCTGATGAAGTAGTAGTAGAGGACAAGCATGGCGGCGAAAACGACGGCGATTCCCGCAAAGATGACTTTGGCGGGCAGGTCGCGTTCCGTGCGATTCGTGGCGGCGTGGACGGCGGCAGACTTCTTTAGATCGGAAATCGCGCGTCCCATTCCGACCGCGAGTTGTTTACGCATCTTGAACAGCGTATAGGTTGCGCCGACGAGCATGCCGCCGACTGCAATGGGGCGCACGATGGAGTAATAGATGGCTCCGGCGAGGGTCGTCCAAGCCAGACTCTGTCCGGCAGGTTGTGCGGCCTGAATATAAGGACCAATGGTGAAGGTAAGGAGAGGCACCAGCAGTCCCCATGCGAGCACTCCACCGGCGAAATTCAATGCGGCCAAGCGAGGCCCGATGATGTAACCGACGCCGAGATACGCGGGGCTGATGTCAGGCGCGGTGAATAAAGACGCCCCTCCAGTGACCGTGGTCGCAACGTTTGGGTTCGTGCTGGTACGCAGCAGAAGGCGCTTGCCGAGATCGCTGATCTTCACGGCGAAGGTGTTGCTCGGCGAAAAGACATTCAGAGCGCCAAGCAGGAACATGAAAGCGCCGAATCCCATGTTGGCAAAGAGGATCTTGGCTGCCTTGGCGCCTTGCTGTCCGGCTTTGTGAATTTCGGAGGCGGCCACGGACTCGGGATAAGGGAGCTCGGGATCTTCCACCATGACGCGGCGGAGAAGGGTGACAAAGAGGATGCCGAGAGTTCCGCCGATCATCATCAGCGCGACCGCTTTCCAGTATTGGTCGCCGGTTAAGCCGGGCCAGAGGCCCGCCATGACGAACGCCGGGATGGTAAAGACCGCGCCGGCGGCGACCGATTCGCCGATCGAGCCCACAGTTCGAGCGATATTTTCTTCGAGGAGCGAGCCCTTCATCAGCCGAAGCAAGGCCATGCCAATGACAGCCGCGGGATAGGTGGCGGCGATGGTCATCCCCGCCTTCAGACCGAGATAGGCGTTGGCCGAGCCCAGGATCGCGGTCATCACCAGGCCGATGAGCACAGCGCGGAGGGTGAACTCCTTCATGTCCATGGTTTCAGGGACGTAGGGTGCGTGTTTCTTTTTGAGGGGGAGCTCGGTGATTGGGCTGCTCATGGACGGAATCCTTTTAGGGCGTGGGATGGGAGCACGTTCGTCTGTGTTGCCTTATGAGGCGGATTCGACGCAACGGCGCACGTTAGCACGTGGCGAGGGGATGTGACAAGTGCGGGGCCGCGTGGGATGGCGGAGTTGGGGTCACGGAAGGAAAGTCGAGATCTCCACCCCGGTTTCCAGGGTGACTGCTGCTTGGGCCTGGGCCAAAATACGACTGGGGATTGAGGTGGTTCTAATCGAAGGCGGAGGTGTAGAATGAGGTTAATCCGTCCATTCTTTCGTATTTTCAAGTTTTCGAGGTGCAGTGTATGAGTCCTTCCCCCGATTCGCCATTTGCCCCATCTTATCGATGCCATGATTGTGGAAGTGAAGTGGGATTCCGGTCCCGGCGTCGGACTATGACCGAGCGATATCTGCTGCCGCTCTTTCTGTTGCAGCCCGTACGGTGTGGTGAGTGCTTCCGCCGGGATTACCGGCTGATCTTCACGCGGGTTCGTGACCGTTTGTCGGACACCCCGCGGATGATGCCGAAGAACCGTACGGTCACGCCCAATCGCAACGTTGCCTAGGCATGCGAATGGCCGCTATACTGCTGGTGTGAGAAGATCGGCCGCGGATCGAGCTTTCAGCCGCGGAGGTGCAAGGAGGCTGTCTTCAGCAGTAGTGAGGACCGAATCCGGGCTGCTCAGGCCACCACAGCAGTAGCTGGGCGTTCCATTGTCTCCGGGCGAAGTTGGTCGAGTTTTCCGCGCAGTTGGTTTCACGGTGCGGCCGCGGGTGTCTTCTCTGTTTTGTTCCCTTCTGAATGCCGCCTCTGCGGCTTGCCTCTGCTGAATATCTCACGTCTACCGGTGTGTCCCGAGTGCCTAGCGGGGATTCATGCGATACGCGGCAAAGTGTGCTCGATCTGCGGGGAGAGAGTTCTGTCTTCTTATGCCGAGTGTGATCCCGACGGAATGATGCGGTGCCCGGTTTGCCGGCGCGTGGAGCGTCCATTTCTGCGTGCCGTGGCGTATGGAAGTTATGAGGGCGGGTTGCGCGAGCTGATTCATTTGCTGAAATACAACGGAGTGCGACCTGCGGCCGGTGTGTTGGGACGCATGCTGGCGGAGGCCATCGCGGGCCTGGAGCCGGAGTTTGGAGCCAACAAGATACTTGTCATTCCGGTGCCGTTGTACAAGGGCAAGCGGCGGCAACGGGGATTCAATCAGGCGGAGTTAATCGCGCGCGCGGCGTTGAAGGCTTTTGCTGCGGGTGAGCGATTGCTGCTTGCGACAGATGCATTGCTTCGGACGCGGGCTACACAGTCGCAGATCGGACTGACCAGTCATCAGCGGCGGGAGAACATGCGCGGGGCTTTCGCGGTTGCGCTTGCCGCGGAAGTTACTGGTCGCGGAATCATACTCGTAGATGATGTCTACACTACGGGCACTACGGCGACGGAGTGTGCCCGGGTGCTGCGCAAGGCAGGAGCCGCCAAGGTGTGGGTGGCGACGGTGGCGCGGACGCTGAAACTGGCATCTAAGTACGAGGATTTGAACGTACCAGAGTTTCAAGGTGACGAAGCAGCGGAGACTGACGAGATCGAATGCCTTGAAACTGTGAAACCCTGAATTGAAATTTATGTCTTTGCGGATGGAACACGACCCAGGATCCCGGCATGCCGCCGGCATGTACCCGCCGGCGGCCCCGCACCGCCACGGAGACGGGCATGCACTGCTTTCTCCTGTTCTTGTCCTGAACGCCTCCTACGAGCCGATTAACGTTTGCGCCGCGCGGCGTGCTCTGGTGCTCGTGCTGAAGGGCGTGGCCATGACGGAAGAGGAGAACGGGCACTTTCTGCATTCGGCGCGGGTCGCAATGCGTTTGCCCTCGGTGATCCGGTTACTGGAGTACCGGCGGATTCCGCACCAGAGCCGCGCGTTGTCGCGCAAGAATATCCTGCTGCGTGATCGGAATACTTGCCAGTACTGCGGGACTGTGTTGCCTTCGAGCGAATTGACGCTTGACCATGTCATTCCACGGTCGCGCCGTGGTTCGTCTACTTGGGAAAATCTGGTTGCCTGCTGCCATCCGTGCAACCGGCGCAAGGGGAATCAGTTCCCTGCCGAGGCGGGCATGAAGCTGATGCGAGAGCCGCGCGCGTTCAATCTGCACACTAGCCGGCATATCATGCGGCTGATGGGTAGGTCGGACGATAAGTGGCGGAAGTATCTGTTTTATTGAGGTCTCACACTCCGTAAAATTTGTCGTGGTCAGCTGAGGCTATTCTTGTCTCGCGAACAGTCGATATGCTCAGAGCGATTGCAGAGATCCTTCGCGACAAAAAACGCCGCTCAGGATGACAACGCTTACTTCGGCGGATGGACTGCCTGATCCTACCTCCTACGGCCATGACTGCGGCCGTACTGTCGCAGCGCACTCCACGCGGAGAGAAGCGTTTCACAGTCGTTGGTGGCAGCCACTCATACCAGTGCAACGAAAGAAACAGCACCAGTTTCCACGTGGATGGCGCTTGCGTGGAGCGGCTACTTCTGTGGCGGTTTTTGGTCGGGCGGTTTCTTATCGTCCGGCTTCTGATCGGACTTTGGAATCTCTTTGCCCTCGTACAGAATCTTCACGTTGGAGCCGAATCGCTTGTAGTCTTCGTACTTGACGATCTCGCGGATGCGGACGTCTCCGGTGTTGAAGTGGAGTTCGTCGTCGGCTTTGGTGTAGACGGGGAACCAGTAAAGGCCGTCGATCTGTTGGCGCCAAGTGGTGAACTTGGGAAAGAGATTCTCCTGGTCGCCGCGTTTCTTAACTTCATTGCAGGGGCGCCCATTGCAAATGTCGGGAACGGTCTTGCCGTAGGTCTTAACGATCTGATAGTCGTGATCGTCGACCCACACACGTCCCTGGAAATAACGCTTCTTGCCCTCAATCTTTTTCGGCGCGATATCGAAGACGAAGCAATGCAGTTCGTCTTCCTGCTGCTGGCCAACATAGAGGATGTTGTAGTCGGGGAGTTCTTCGGTGGTCAGAACAAATGGCAGGCGGTGGCGAATGTCGGCGAAATCTTCTTGCGACATGTAAATCTTCTGTAAGCTCGACTGGGGCGCGAAAACCACGTTTTCAATTCGCTTGCCTTTGTCATCGAAGATGACATCGAACACTTCGCGATATTCACCGTCGACCGTTTCGCCGTCGACGGTTTGGACCTTCACGTCCTGGCGGTAGGTGTACTGGTCGCGGGCTTTGGCGAATTCCGTCTCCTTCGCAGCGAAATGCTTGATAATCTCGTCCGGCGTGGTGCCCGTCGGAGGAGTGTTATCGAGCGGGCCCTCCTGAGCGGAGGCAGGGATGACCGCCAGTCCTCCGGTGAGCAGAGTGAGGCAGAAGAAGAGACGAATGATGACCTTCATAGCTCTAGTGTATCGAATCGCGGCGGCAGTCGGGCGCCAACGGCGACTCTCTTGTGTGATTCGGTGGGGACTCGATACGTTGCCTAAGTGGGCAGACACCGCGGCGACCCTTCCCTCCAACCCCTCTCCGCTCAGTGAGGCTGGAGGGAGGGTGCTGCAGTTCTGCCGCTAACTTGGATGCCTTCAGGGATAAGAGGTTGCCGTTGGGAAAAAGGGGAAGCGCCAGAGGAATAGGGCTGTTAGTTCTGCGCCTAAGGTCAAATGTAAAGGCAGGTTGCGGACCGGAAGTGAAGAGTTGAGGAGTCTTGGGGGCAAGGGTCGAACAGTGATTAAGGTACAGAATGGAAGTGAGGGAGTCTCGTTTGCGGTGAAGGTACATCCGCGCGCGAGGAAGAACGCAATCACCGGTGAGTTCGGGGACGCGCTGAAAGTGTCGTTGACTACACCTCCAGTTGAGGGACGTGCGAACGAAGCCTGTATCGAGTTCTTCGCGAATCTTTTGAAGGTGCCGCGATCTTCCGTTACCATTGCGTCCGGCCAGACGAGCCGGAATAAAGTGATTCGCGTTGCGGGCTTGTCCGCTGAGGAAGTGAGGACCAGGCTTGACCTTTTCCGAACGTTTCCACGAGATCCGAACCGGATTTGAACGGCCATTCTGGGTTGC
>DATEHP010000232.1:0-17847 GCA_035279505.1 Candidatus Sulfotelmatobacter sp.
CAGGCCCGCGATGCCTACGAGCGCGATTACATCCTCAAGAAACTAGACGAAACTCACGGCAATGTAACGCGTGCTGCCGAGGTGCTGGGGCTGGAGCGCAGCCATCTCTACCGGAAGATGAAAGCTTTGGGGATCGCGGCGAAAGAGTAAAGGGAAGTTCCAAGAGGAGCGCGAACTTGTTTTCTTTCTTTGGAGCGTTCGCTGATCGGGCACCTAACATTGCCGAAGAGTTTGCCCGCCGCTGGCCTGACGTGGATATCGTCAAAATGGAGACACCTTTTCGCGGACTTGGAGTCCGATTTCAAGAATCCGTGTACACGCCGGAAGACGAGGACTTGCCTGAGCCAGTCAGTCTCGCAGTACAGGACATATCCCGACAGAACCCCACGGTGCGGTTCATACTGTTAAGAACTGAGTGTTGGGGAGGTGTCTGTGGAAACTGGGGTCAATTCATCGTCGACGGCAATATCGCAGCTGAAGAGCTTGTGGTACAGCATCCGAACGGCGAGGGAACTCTGCGTCGCTTAATCGGTCATCTTGGAGTTGATATCGGAAAGCAGGAGAGATTTGAAGCGCTCGACCGTCGGTTCCCATGGAAAGGATCCGGCACTAACAACTCCGAGCAGTCCTAACTTTCTTTACCGCTTCACCATGTGAATCTCGGTCCCGTTCTTGCGGAACTTCACTTCATCCATCAGCTGGTTGATCAGGAAAATTCCGCGGCCGTGGTTCGAGTAGAGGTTCTCGCCCACGGTGCAACTGGGAATCGCGCTCGGATCGAATCCCGGACCGGGATCGCGCACAATGATGAGAATGCCGCGCTGTTCGTCGCAGGCAACGAGGCATTCAATCACCTTGCTGGGATCTTCCTTTGCTCCGTGGACGACTGCATTGGCAAGCGCCTCTTGCAGAGACAGTTCGATGGCATCTTCCTTGCCGTTCACGCACTTCATTTCGCGCACGGCTGCCATCACTTGCTCTACGACCTGGTCTACGGCCTTGCGGTCGGCAGCGAGCGTAACGCGCACGCGCAGGTTCAACTTCTCTGGATCGAAATCGTACTCAGGGAGCTGTTCGTCGGGAGATTCCCCAGTTGGCATCTTTATCGGCTCTTTCGGCCCTACTGCCTTATGCGTGTGGCTCCTTGATTCTAGCGGGAATCAGCCACAGTCGGCAATAAGCCGCGGAATGAGATTCAATGCCATAACACAGCCTAATCGTTACTGTGAGGCTCACCGCGTGGAATTGTCTCTGAGTGTTGTTCTGCCCGCCGCTCGAACATCCGATGCTCCAGTTGTCGGCGCCAATCGAGTTCTTCCACGAAATTTCGCGAGTCGCGCCAGCCTGGCTCTGCTTTGACGTACACTTCGAGAAAGACTTTCGTCCCCAGCATGTGCTCGATCTGTATCCGCGCAGACGTGCCGATCTTCTTCAGCATCCGGCCACCCTTGCCCACCAGAATCCCCTTTTGTCCGTCGCGCTCGCAATAAATCGTTGCACCGATGCGCGTGAGCCGCTTCCCCTCTTCAAAGTTATCGACGATCACCGTAGTCGCGTAAGGAATCTCCTCGCTGGTGTTCAGCAGCAGCTGCTCGCGGATGATTTCCGCGGCCATGAATCGCGCGGGCTGATCAGTGATCTCGTCCTCCGGAAAATATGCCGGGCCTGCAGGAAGCGCCGCAAGGATCGTCTTCATCAGATCGTCGAGGCCCTTGCGCTTCAGCGCGGAAATCGGAACCACCTCCGCAAAATCGTAGAGCTTGCCGTATTGCTCGATCAGGGGCAGAAGCTTTGATTTCTCCGGGATCAGATCGACCTTGTTCAGGATGAGAAAGGCTTTCGCTTTCGACTGTTTCACAAGATCGAGTGCGAACTGATCGCGCGGATCGAGCTTGTGCGCAACATCCACGATAACGAGCACGAGATCGCAGCCTTCGAGCCCTTCCCGCACTTCGACCATCATCTTGCGCCCCAAAGAGCTGTCGGGTTTGTGCACGCCGGGCGTGTCGATGAGCACAATCTGTCCGCCGTCTTTGCCTTTGCGCTTGGGAACGTGGACGACACCCTGAATGCGGTTGCGCGTAGTCTGCGGCTTGGGCGAAATGATGGCGAGTTTCTCGCCCACAAGAGCGTTCAACAGAGTGGACTTGCCGGCGTTGGGCCGGCCAAGAATGCAGACGAATCCGGAGCGAAATGGCATAGAGCTATGAGCTATGAGTGATGAGTGATGAGTAGTGAGCTGCGACCTCTTAGCTTACCCGGTTTCGCATGATGAGGCGTTGATTGTCTGTACTGGTCATTAATGCCGACGACCTGTAATTTGCCTGCTCAAAGCTCACCGCTCACATCAATTTCAACTGCCGCGGTTGTACCGCCGTAACTCGCACGCGCTCAACTTTGCGGTCGGTTGACTCCAACACCTCAAACCGAAGGCCGTCTTCCTCCACAAACTCGCCCTTGCGTGGAATCCTTCCGGCAAGCTCGCTGACCAAGCCCGCAATCGTCGCGGAGTCTTTTCCTTCCGGCTTGGTGCCAAACAATTCGTTGAGACGGTCCAGGTCCATGCCTCCCGAAACAATGAAGGCGCGGTCGCCGTCGCGCAAGATCTCAGGCTTGTCGCGCTCGTCACGGATCTCCCCTACGATCTCCTCCACCAGATCCTCAATGGTAACCAGACCTGCGACACCACCGTATTCATCGACAACGATCGCCATGCGGATATTCTGCTTCTGCATCTCGCGCAGCAAGTCGCTTCCCAGCTTGCTCTCCGGCACAAAGTAAACGTCGCGGCGCATGATGCTGTCGAGCTTGCGCACGTGCGCCTCGCTGTCGGGAACCTGAAGCACGTCCTGCGTGTAAACAATGCCTTTGATGTTGTGGATGGTGCTCTCGTACACCGGCACTCGCGAATAATGCTTGGCGCGCAACATTTCGATAAAGCGCTCCACTGTCAAGTCGGTCGGAACCGCAAAAATCGCCGGGCGCGGCTTCATCGCCTCCCGTACCGTCTTTCCGCTGAATTCGACAACCGACTGGATGAGGTCCCGATCCCCTTCCTGAATGATGCCCTCTTCCTGGCCAGCTTCGATCAGCGCGTCCACGGCTTCCGCGGCCGTTTCCGGCTCCTCGGTTGTGTTTTGACGGGTCAGAGTAGCTACCGACTGCAGAAACCCCAGCACGATCGTGACCGGCATTACAACATAGATAAGTCCAATCAATACCAGCGTCCATCGCTTCAACCACTCACCCTTCGTGCGAGAGAAAAAAACAAACGGTAGGAAACGATTGCAAACCACCACAATCAACAACAGACCAAATGCCGCTTGCAGGACCTCATAGATGCTCCAGTCCGAATATCGAAACACCATGTAGCTGACCAGAACCGCGATCCCTGCAGTGATCAGTTGTTCCAGGACCGCCATGGATAGAGCCGCACGTGCACGAGAGAATCCCAATCTCGGCTCAATTTTCTGTTCAAAGACGTCGATGTTGTCCTGAAAATCGCGCGACAGGAATTTGCCGGCTTCCTGATACACACGGTCCACGTACGAAACCAGCGTAAGGAGTCCCACAAGGAGGACCAGAACGAACACAACAGAAAGGATCATGCCTTCCTCCGCAGGCTCCTCAAGGGCGATCGGCTATAGGATTTCGCTGGCTCGCGGCGTTCGGTCAGCGATGAGGGAAGACCGAGCTTCCGGCGTAAGCTTGCTTCCTTGCGCGCCATTTCTCCATTATCGCGCTCGTGGTCGAAGCCCGCCAAATGCAGCATCCCATGTAGTGCCAGCACCTTCACTTCGAGAGCTGCCGAGTGCCCAAACCCCCCGGCGTTTGCCCGGGCGATGTCGGCTGAGATCGCGATCTCCCCGGCGAACGCGCGTTGATCCCTCCCGTTGACGTGTGCCTGGGAGGGAAACGACAAGACATCGGTGGTCTTGTTCTTCTGTCGAAAGCGAAAGTTCAAGGCGCGCATCGCTTCACTGCCAGTAAGCAGGATATTTACTCTTCCTGAAAGCCCGACCGCCCGCCGTGCACGCAGCGTGAAACGCTCGAGCGACTTTGCGCTCAATCCCGCGACTTTCTTTTCCAGAATGATCAAAGCGGCAACCTCTTTACCGTTGCCCAAAAACAAAACAGGAGGGCCAATGCCGCTGCCCTCCCGCTACTGACTGCGCTACTGCCTTGTTTCAGACGACGAAATTTTCTCCTGCTCCGGAGGATTGGCAGCCCTTTCCGGGACATTCGCCTCGGCAGTCTTGGTTTCCCCAAGCAGCAGCATCTGTTCGGCGACCCGCGTCTTGTGTTCGTCGTAGGCTCGGACGATACGCTGCACCAGGTGATGACGCACCACATCGCCTTCGTCGAAGTGCACGAATGCCAGGCCGTTCACGTTCTTAAGCACCTCGACCGCTTCGAGCAATCCGCTCCGGCGGGCGTTGGGCAGGTCAATTTGCGTCACGTCGCCGGTGATCACCGCCTTTGAGTTGAATCCAAGCCGCGTCACGAACATCTTCATCTGCTCAGAGGTCGTGTTCTGCGCCTCATCGAGAATGACAAACGAATCGTTCAGTGTGCGCCCGCGCATGAAGGCAATCGGCGCGATCTCAATGACACTCTTCTCCAGGTAGCGATCGACTTTCTCCGGATCGAGCATGTCATACAACGCGTCATACAGGGGGCGTAGGTACGGATCGATCTTGTCCTGCAGCGTGCCGGGCAGGAATCCGAGACGCTCGCCCGCTTCCACCGCCGGACGCGCCAGGATGATCCGGTTCACTCGCTTGGCCAGCAACGCTGAGATTGCCATCGCCACAGCAAGATAGGTTTTCCCCGTTCCCGCCGGACCGATGCCAAACACCATGTCGTGCTTCTCGATGGCTTCCAGGTAGCGGCGCTGGTTACTACTCTTCGGCTGAACCGTGCGACGTCCGAAGGACCGTTGCTTCCCCGCGTCAGCCAGGCCACGCAGGGTCGAATTGGGATCGGACGTCAGCACGCGCAGCATGCTGTTCAGATCGCCGTTGTTGAACGTGTAGCCGGAGCGCTGCAGGCTCTCGTAATCAGTGAATACCTGTTCGACGCGGGCTACATCGCGCGCCGCGCCTTCGATTTCAATCGAGTTCGCGCGAAGATTGATGGTGACATTCAGGCCGTCTTCCAGGAGTCGCACATTCTCGTCCCGGGTGCCGAACAGTGTCTCGATGTTGGGACTAACCCCGATGCTTTTCTTCATGCTTGTGCTTTACGTTGGTGAGCGCCCACGGGCTGGAACGCGGGATTCGAGCCGAATTCGGAATCCGGCGAAAGCGGAACACACCAATACTTGCTCATTAACAAAGCAAGGTTTTGCTTGGAGACGGGATCAGTCGAACTGCGCATGCCCAGTGGGCAGGTCACTACCATTAAGTAAAAGCGTACCCCGGGAATCCGAGCGAGTCAATGGGGACAAACCTTAAGCAGTGGCCGAGGCGACATCTCGTGCAGAAGCCGGTACCGCCCGAGTCCGGGCCCACTCGCGGAGGGCAGTGACCTCCTCGGCTCGGGTTATCGAAAGGGGCACGGTCTGCGCCAAAGCATCGATCACAGACTGCGTAGTGACCTGCTTCTTCTCGGAATAAGCCGCGTAGAGCGCGCCTTGGACGGCGGCATCGATCTCCGCCCCCGAATAACCATTAGCGGCGGTGGCAATCCTCTCAAGGTCAAACTCCTCGGGATTCCTTTTGCGCTTGGCCAGTTGGATGGAGAAAATCTCCTGGCGCTCCGTCTGATTCGGCAGATCGACGAAGAACAATTCATCGAAACGCCCCTTGCGAATCAGTTCCGGAGGCAGGACCGTGACGTTATTGCAGGTCGCGGCGACAAAAACCGGCGCTTTGCGGTCCTGCATCCAGGAGAGGAAAGAAGCGAGCAGTCTTGATGACACTCCGGCGTCGGCCGATGCTGAACCTGGCCCACTCCCGGCAAAGACCTTCTCCAACTCATCAATCCAGAGCACGCAGGGAGCGAGACCTTCCGCGACCTGAAAGACCTTCCGAATACGCTTCTCCGTCTCGCCGATGTACTTGTCGTAGACAGCCGATGTGTCGAACTTCACCAGTGGTAGTTTCCACTCGCCCGCAACAGCCCGTGCGCAGAGCGACTTTCCGCAGCCCTGCACCCCGAGGATGATCACTCCGTGCGGTGGCTCCAGCCCAAATTCTCGGGCAGATTCCTCCCAAGCTCCGCGGCGCTGCGCCAGCCAGCGCTTGAGGTTTTCGAGCCCGCCGACGTTCGCCATGCTGTCAGAGGCCTCCACGAACTCCACCATCTCCGAACGCTTCAAGAGGGCTTTTTTAGCTTCCAGAACATCGGTGATGATCTCGGGGCACAATGCATAGCGTGTCACCAGGGCTTGTGAAATCGCTCGATCGGCTTCTTCCTCCGTGAGGCCGCGCAAATTCT
Source organism: Candidatus Sulfotelmatobacter sp. (assembly GCA_035279505.1). GTDB lineage: Bacteria > Acidobacteriota > Terriglobia > Terriglobales > Acidobacteriaceae > Sulfotelmatobacter. The sequence goes on from DATEHP010000232.1 coordinate 6,442, forward strand.
CGGCCACAATATCGAGTCCTTGATTATCCAGCTTCCGCTGCAAGGTATGCGTTTTCGCGACTCGAACCAGGGTCTCGTCGATGATCTGCCGCAACCTCCTCCGGTCCGGCAAAGGTAGTTCGAAAAACTCCACCAGGCTGCGTAGCTCCGGCGGAATTTCGATTTTGGGCGCGGTGAGAACAATGGTCTTTCGATTGGTCGCGAATCGTTGCCCGACATCGCGCAATCGCCGAATCACCACCGCATCATCCATGTGCCGGTGCAGATCCTTTAGGATGAAGGCGGCTTCGATCGAGATACCCTCCAAATTGGCCAACATCGCCGCCGGCTCGCGGCTGTTGTAGAGGGCCTTGGCGTTCTGTTCCAGGGAATCCTGACCGCCATGAGGAGCAAAGTCATAGCTGCCGCCCGTGATTACTTCTCCCACATTGCTGCCGCAGCGTAGAAGCCCGGTGGCCACGCTCCACTCGAACGCAGCCAGGGTCAGGGCGGAGCAGGCGGCACGCACCATGCGGACCGCACGGACTTCCTCGACCGTTTCTATGACGACGATGGGCGTCGAAGAATCGATCAGCACCTTGAGCCGCTGAAGCGCGTCTTTTTTCTGAAGTTCGGCCATTCGATTGACCGGCTGCGAGTTGCTCCCCTATAATAAGAAATTCGGACCTACCCGAATATCTCTCAGAAGACACGAAGGTAACGAACCGCACATGGCAAATCATCTTTCGGCGCTGAAACGCGCGCGCCAAACCGACAGTCGTACATCGCGCAACCGCGCCAACACCTCCAGCCTGCGTACCCAGTTGCGGGAAATGCGCGAGGCCATCGCCAAGGGCGACAAAGCAGCCGCCGAGCAGATTTATCGCAAGACTGTATCTGCACTCGATAAGGCCATCCAGAAGGGCACGCTGCACGAGAACACCGCGTCGCGCTACAAATCCCGGCTTGGCAGGCACGTCACGGCGTTGAAGTAGGCGGAGGCTCTCAGCCGGTAACCATCAGCAAGATCAGGCAGAAGCCTTCACGGTTTCTGTCTTTTATTTTGCTCCCGATGAAGCAGCAGATTTCTCCGCTAGCGTGGTTACGCGCCCGAAAGTTCTGCACAACCAGGCGGGAAGGCTTATAATTGTCCGTAGGGGCGGATACGACCTTCTCCTCTTTCAGGTCTTCTGAACTAAGCCAGTCTATCTGAAGTTCCTCCACACACCTTAGACTTTAAGCGGGTGCTTCGAGCCCGACTCGTGTACGCCGGAAGCTTTTCGTCCCGGTTGGACCCGGAACTCGCAGAGAAGGAGCGTCTCTATGAACGCAATTGATATTTCCTTCGGTCTGTTTATCGTGCTTTTGACAATCCTGCTGCTCCGGCGGATTCGCATGCCGAGACTACAACTCAGCGAGTTTCGATCACAAAGGATGTGTCCTTCGTGTGGATTAATCACATCCCGGCTCAATTCTCGTTGCCAGGAGTGTGGCCAGACCTTTACGACGGTGAAGTAGCCGGTTTCACACAAATGACCCCTAAAGGACATAAATGAAAAATATCAAGTTCGTTGTGAAAGTGAACCGAGGGGGCGCACGCGGCCCCGCTTATGTGCAGCGCATCGATCGCACTCCCCTCCAGATGACAACCAACCGAAAGCTGGCCTTGCTCATGGGCAGATTCACTGCCGAAGACGCCATCAAATCTCTCGAGAACTCCCGCTGCAGCCCGGAGCTGGTCTCCGTACAGGTTAGCGCCTAGTGTCCGCGCTGAGGATGGTTAGCAGTGCTTAGCAAGTGCGCGAATCCTTCGTGCTCGTCCTCGTTTTGTCATCTTGCGGACGGAAGACTGTTTCGCTTGGAAACAGAGCCACGTTTCCCGTCGCCCAACTCCAGGGAGACCGAATATTTCTGGCTATGTGAGGCCTGCTCGGCGGGAAACACACTGCGTCTGACCCTGGACGGACGGGTAGTGGCAACTGAGTTGTCAAACGCGCTTTCCAACAGCTCTTATGTCGCGCTGAACGCTATAGACCGGGAACACGGGGTCTTCCTGCGCAGCATCAGCTTCCTTCCCAGAACCCATCCCAAGGGCACCTAAGGATCCTTCCCGAAACAACCCGTCATAGACTTTGGAAAGCAGCCTTCGGAACAAGGGGGCGCTGAACTGAGGCAGCATCCGGCCTCTCCGCACCGTCTTGCTTCGGCAGTTGCATTCTTTTAGGGTGATGGGCTCCGCGATTATCCATCGCATTTCGAGCTGAGAAGCAGACCCGTAGGACTAGAATTCGGGCGGGAGGTTTACAGAACATGGCACAGGACCAGGAACCGAAGAACATCTCGCGGCGGAATTTCATGGTGCGTACCGCGATGGGTGGAGCCGGGCTAGTCATTGCGAATGAGATTCTGAGCGAGAACCTTCAAGCGGCGACACCGAAAACCGCGAGCGCCACGATGATTGGAGTCCCGTTTGAAGTGCACGAACGCGTCCGGCTCGGGATCATCGGGGTCGGTGGGCGGGGAACGAGTTTATTGCGGGACTTGCTGGCGGTTGAGGGCGTGGAAGTAAAAGCCATCTGCGACCTGGTGCCCGAAAAGGTAGAACACGCGCAAAAGGCGGTGACTGATGCTGGCCAGCCTAAGCCCGCCGGTTTCAGCAAGGGTGACCATGATTTCAAGAATCTGAATCAGCTCGACCTCGACATCGTATACATCGCAACTCCGTGGAACTGGCATGTTCCGATGGCCGTCGACACGATGAAGAACGGGAAGCATGCGGCCGTGGAAGTTCCGGCCGCCACAACCTTGCAGGAATGCTGGGACATGGTGAATACTTCCGAGGCTACGCGCAAGCACTGCGTGATTCTCGAAAATTGCTGCTACGGATCGTCAGAGATGATGGTACTGGGGATGGTACGGGATGGATTTTTCGGAGAGATTACACACGGCGAGGCGGCTTATCTCCACGATCTGCGGCGCATTGTTACTGCCAATGAGGGAGAGGGCTTGTGGCGGCGGGTGCCGCACATGCAGCGTAACGGCAATTTGTATCCCACGCACGGACTGGGCCCTGTGGCACATTACATGGACATCCATCGCGGCGACCGCTTCGACTACATGGTCTCAGTGAGCTCGGCCGAGGCGTCATTGAGTGCATACGTGAAGGCAACCTTCCCCGACGGAGATCCGAAGCGCTCCGAGAAGTACATTTGCGGTGATATGAACACCACCATCATCAGGACGGTGAAGGGACGGACAATTCTTCTGCAACATGACGTTGTGAATCCGCGGCCTTACAGCCGCCTCAACATGATTCAGGGAACGAAGGGCCTGTTCGCTGACTATCCGCCCCGGGTTTTTGTGGATGGGCAAAAGGACGAGGATTGGCAGAAGATTGACGAGTTCAAGGACAAATACGAACATCCGCTCTGGAAAAGCAACGGAGAGATGGCGCGCAAGACCGGCGGCCACGGCGGCATGGATTACATCATGAATTTCCGGCTGATGGACTGCCTCAAGCGCGGTTTGCCTCCTGACATTGATGTCTACGATGCGGCGGCGTGGAGCGCCCCGACTCCGTTGAGTGAGACCTCGGTTGCGCAAAACGGGGCGTCGCAGAAATTCCCCGACTTCACACGTGACAAATGGAAGGTGCGTCCCGATTCGGAGAGATTTGCGGCTTAAGTCAAAGTCCCAAATTGCGAGGAGCCCTCATGAGCGCGCAGGTCGAAAGCCCTCAGGAAGCGGTGGTGATTCAAGAACCTGTCACGAAAGTGGAGGGCACCACCCGCTTACACTCGCTGGATGCGTTCCGCGGCACAATCATGTTGCTCATGCTCAACGAGGCCACTCGCCTGCCGCTGGTGGCGCGATCATTTCCACACAGCGCCCTCTGGGCCGCAATCGCGTTTAACACCGAGCACGTCGACTGGCAGGGATGCTCGTTGCATGACCTGATCCAGCCGGGGTTTTCTTTTCTGGTGGGCGCTGCTTTGCCGTTCTCGATCGCCAGCCGGCGATCGAAAGGACAGACCTTCTGGCAGTTGCTGGGCCATGCTGTTTGGCGGGCGTTTTTGCTGATTGCTCTGGGTATCTTTTTGCGATCCATTCACCATTCGCAAACCTATTTCACGTTTGAAGACACCCTGACGCAAATCGGACTAGGCTACGTATTCCTGTTTCTGTTGGGATTCACGCGAGTGCGCACGCAGGTCATCGTAATGCTGCTGATCCTGATTTGCTTTTGGGGAGCGTTCGCGCTCTATCCGGCGCCGGGCCCGAACTTCGACTATGCGCGCGTCGGAGTTCCGCCAAACTGGGAGCACAACTACACCGGCTTTTTGTCGCACTTCAACAAAAATTCGAATCTGTCGTGGGCCTTCGACGTTTGGTTCCTGAATCTTTTCCCGCGCGAAGAGCCGTTTGTCTTCAACGAGGGAGGCTGGTCCACGCTGAGTTTTATTCCCACCCTGGCGACGATGATCCTCGGCCTCCTCACCGGAGAATGGCTCAAGAGTAAGAAATCGAAGGAAGAGAAGCTGCGCGGGCTCGTGATCGGGGGATTTGGCTTAGTCCTGCTTGGCTTGCTGTGTCAATGGGTTGGGATTTGTCCAATCGTGAAACGGGTGTGGACGTCATCCTACACCCTATACAGCGGAGGTCTGGTCGTGCTCATGCTCGCCGCCTTCTACGCGCTGATCGAATGGCAGGGTTGGCGGCGCTGGGCGTTTCCGCTGATTGTGGTGGGCATGAACTCGATTGCGATTTATGTCATGAGTTGGACGATGCAGGGCTTCTTCCGCGAGGCCCTGGAACGGCATTTGGGAGGAGTGCTCGCCTGGATTGCCGGGCCAACCTTTCTGCCAGTCGCGTACGGCTTGGGGATCATGCTGGCCTTCTGGATCAGCCTGTTTTGGATGTATCGTAGGAAGATTTTCCTGAGGATCTAATTCTTTTTGGTGTATTCAGTTCTTTCCAGATGCATCCAAGGTGCTTTGATACCATCTTGCCGGGCTGTTTTGGGAGGGCCGATTGACTGAGAACAGACACGAACCACAGTCTGCTGTCGGCGTACAAGGCAGTTTGCATTTACGGGTGCTGGGCATCGTGTTGGCTGGGGGCAAAGGAACCCGGCTCTATCCGCTCACGCGCGAGCGCGCGAAACCAGCAGTCCCCTTCGGTGGAAAATACCGGATCATCGATTTCGTCCTCAGCAACTTCGTCAACTCCGGGATCCACTCGATTTATGTGTTGACTCAGTTTCGCAGTCAATCATTGTTGCAACATTTAAGCGAAGGATGGCAATTCGGCGGATTGTTGAAGAGCCACTTCATCACCAATGTCCCGGCACAGATGCGGTCGGAAACGGAATCGTGGTACCAGGGAACAGCGGACGCGATTTTTCAGAACATCAATCTGGTAGAGCAATCTGACCCGCACCTGGTTGCGATCTTCGGCGGCGACCATATCTATCGGATGAATGTAGCCAGCATGATTGACTTCCATATGGCAAAGCAGGCAGAGGTCAGCGTCGCCGCCATCCCGGCTCCGCGACATCATGCTGTGGAGTTCGGAGTAATCGAGGCCGACAGCGAAGGACGCATCATGGGATTCCACGAGAAGAATCCGAATGCGCCTACCATGCCAGGCGATTCGACACGGGTCTATGCCTCGATGGGCAACTACATATTCTCGACGCGCACTCTGCTGGATCTGCTCAATGAGGACGCGAAGGACCCCAAGAGTCATCACGATTTTGGCAAGGACATTTTGCCCAAACTCGCCGGGAGTGCTCCCATTTACGCTTACAACTTTGAGGCCAACCGCATTCCCGGCGATGCTGGCGACTCCGTTCCCTATTGGCGCGATGTGGGAACCATCGACGCCTATTACGAAGCCAACATGGACTTGAATCACGTCAAGCCCGATCTGAATCTTTACAACCGCGAGTGGCCGGTACGAAGCACGAGCTATCCCGATCCTCCCGCAAAGTTCGTTTTCGATGAAAATGGACGTCGTGGTGAAGCGCTCGACAGCATCGTATCGGGAGGATGCATTCTCTCCGGGGGGCTGGCGCGGAAGTCCGTTCTGGGGCGCGGCGTGCGCGTGCACACCGGGGCATCGGTCGAAGGCTGCGTGATTATGGATAACTGCGACATCGGACGCCACGCCAAGGTGCGGCGGGCCATCCTCGACAAGAACGTCCGAATTCCGGCGAACACCGAAGTCGGTTACGATCTCGACGCCGACAAGGCGCGCGGATGGCATGTGACCGATTCTGGAATCGTGGTTATCGGACGGCAGCACAGCCCTGTACCGATGGCGGCCATGTTTGCCTGACGATCACTCCTCATTCGCTCGTGATCCAGGAGTTGAATAGAACCCCTTTTAGCATCTGATATGTCGGAAGAGTGGTTGGTCCGTAATCCCCACCGAAAAACTATCTTAGGGCAAGACTTGATTGGACCTGGTTCTCCGTGAGGTTGGCCGCAGCGCCGTTGGGCGTATACCTGGGCGTGGTTGGCCAGGGGACAAACCGGACTCACTCGCCTGAATTTGGATTTCCACAGGTGGGTTGGCCCGCCACGGAGCTCTGAGGGGAGTTGGCGTTTTCAGAGACGAATCCCGAATTGCTCGTAGAGCGTGGAACTCCACTCTTCTTCTGAGGCCAGGATTCGCTCCTCCCGCTCGCCCTTGCTCGTCATGATCAGTTTCATCTCTGACAATGTAATCCGTCCGTCCGGTGTGGCGCGCGAACAAATGCGTTTCTGCGTGAAGGACGATTCGGGAGAGGTTTGGTGGTAGCGACACATCCCAGCGAACTCTTCAAGACGCCGCGGTTGGAGAGAAAACGAATACTGCGGCTTCCAACTCCCGTCTGGCACGATCTTCTCCATTCGCAGGCGTTCGCCTTGCGCCCGGAGTCGATACGTTCCGGCCGGGTCCAGTTGATCTGGCCCCGGCTCTAGCCGAAGCGGCTCCAGAAAAGACTCGCCGAATCCAACATCGGCCAGCCATGAATCATCCAGATCGACGCGGAGCGTCAGATGATCAAACTCCGGTCCCTCGCCGCCATCCCCTCGCGCAACGCGAGCCGAAAGCAGCGTCACCTGGAACCCGAGAGCGCGCAGCAGTGCGGCGAAAGCGCCGTTTAGTTCATAGCAAAATCCGCCGCGGTGAAGGACGACGACTTTGTTCAGGATTGCCGCTTCGTCGACAGTGATTTTTCGACCGAGAGGAATATCGAGATTCTCAAACGGCACTGCCAGCAGATGCGCTCGGTGGAGCGCGCGTAAAGTCTCAGGGTTCACTTTCGTAAGGCCGGAGTAATGGATACGACCAAGATACGCACGGATGTCGACCATGGTTTATATCCTGACGTACCCCGATCACCAGACGGATCAATTAGACGGGCTCCAGTGCGATTCAATCTTGGGCGGATTCAATAGCGTTTGCATCACGACGCAGTATTGTTCCGTTTTCTCCTGCAGTGCACGGAGCTGATCTGGAGTGGCATCTGGCGCATCGAGATCAAATTGTAGACGAATGGCTTCGAATCCAACGGGCACATTCTTGGAGAGCCCCAGGGTCCCTTGCAGATCCATATCGCCGCTCACAGTAACTTCAATGCTGCGGGTTGGCACCCCCATGGCCGTCGCCACCAATTGACAGGTGAGTTGAGCGCAGGCCGCGAGCGCGCCAATGAGCAGATCGCCGGAGCACGCGGCTGTGCCCGTTCCACCGACTCCCTTGTGCGCCTCCGCCTGATAGATCGCTCGACCGATATCGATCGAGCAAGATAAAGGCGTTGCTGTCTCGCTTCCCTTGGCGGTCAAAGTGATTCGAGAACTTGACGGCTCGCGGCGATACTGTTCTTTCAACGGTTTCTGTAGCGATCTGATATCCACGATTCCTCCCACGTTCAATTTAGCCAGTTCGATCCCTGGTGGAATGCTTCTAGGCTCCGAATCTCTCTCGATACGCGCTGGGCGAAACGCCGGTGTGCCGCTGAAACAGGGAGCGGAAGAAGGCAACGTCCTGGTAGCCGACGGCGTCGCTGATCTCCTGCATGGTGCGATGGTTGCTCTCCAGCAAGCGCTTGGCGGCTGCGATACGCAACTTCTGCAGATAGGCCAGGGGGCTGTCGCCAGTCGCCTGTTTGAAGCGGCGGACAAAATTGCGCAGGCTCATGCCGGCGCGATGGGCAGGAGCTTCAAGCGGAAACGGGCGGTGAAAATTCTGATGCAGCCAATCCTGCGCGGTTGAAATAGCTTCATCATTGTGCTCGGTTTTCAGCGGGACTACGGCGAATCCCGCCTGCCAGGCTCGAGGCATATCGATGAGTAATGCTTTGGCACTCTCCATCGCGATGTCGTGCCCGCAGAACTTTTCTACCAGGTACAGACTTAGATCGAGCGCGGCGTGCACACCTCCGCCGCAATATAAGTCCCGGTCCTCGGTCACCATCAACTCCGGCATCCACTTCACCTTCGGATATTTCTCTCGAAATCGATCGGCCAGCGCCCAATGTGTGGTGGCGCGTTTGCCGTCCAGCATGCCAGTGGCTGCAACCAGGCCAACGCCCGAACACACGCTGGCGATCGCAGCGCCGCGCTTGTGCCATCGCTTCAGCCACGGCACTACTGGCGCGTTGCGCTCCACCACATCGTCGAGACTGAGGCCCGTCGTTGGAATGAAAATGAGATCGGTCCGCCGGATGTCGTGGATCGCACACATGGGCTGTATGTGGATCGGACCGTCACACAGAACCGGGCGTCCGTCCTCCGAAGCTGTTCTTACTTGGAAGCGCGGTTTCTCCGGCTTCCCGGTGAGATGGTTCCAGAGCGAACCAGCATGGCGGAACACCTCCATTGGCCCAACTGCAGTGGAGGAAAAAGTTTGATCGAGAAGCAGAACCGTGACCTCAATCATGAACTCCTCATGTCGGTGGCGCATTCGCCTATCTACAATGGCATGTCTGCCATCTTGTTGCAAGCTGCTTTTGTAAGTACTTTTTGGTTGTCGAACATGGATAGCTCGAGAAATCAAACTTAAGAAATGAGGAACAGGGACATGGTAACGGCACAGCAGATTCCAACTCTTGTCAATGGCGTGAATGTTGACAATCTTTTTACAACGATCGATGCGATCAAAGCGGCACCCGCCATCGCGAAGTTTAAGTTTCGCATTCAGAACAAATGGGAAGGCGCCGCTCACAACCGCTCGGCCGTAAACGGCTTTTATGGGGCCGGGCAGGAATTCTCAAGACAGAAATCATTCGTTCTGCACGCAGATGAGCCCACAGTCCTGCTTGGACAGGACTCGGCGCCGAATCCGGTCGAGTATCTGCTGCACGCCCTGGCAGCTTGTGTGACCACTGGAATGGTCTATCACGCGGCGGCCCGAGGCATTCAGATCGAGGAAGTCGAGTCGTCGTTCGAAGGTGATATCGATCTGCACGGATTTCTTGGACTCGATCCGAAGGTTCGCAAGGGATACCAGGGAATCCGCGTCAACTTCAAACTCAAAGCCAACGTCCCCGACGAGCAGTTGCAGGAGATCGTGAAATTGGGAACTGGGCACTCGCCGGTGTTCGACTCGATCACCAATGGCGTGCCAGTTTCGGTCACAGCGGAACGACTGTAGGAATTTTGTAGGGCCATCCCTGGGGGAATGAACAAATCAACTCGAAGGAGATACCTATGACACAGACAAAAGTAGTTCGCACCTGGGCCATCAGTTTTCTGAACCTGGCGTTTTTGTGGAGCGCAGCAACGGTCGTTCCACTCTTCGCCCAAGAGTCTTCCCATGCCGACCATGCAGTTCCGGCCAAACTCGTCCGAGATGTCCGGAGAGCGACTCGGCAATTCCTCGATGTAAACAATGCCGGTCCGGCAGGATACGGGCCTGCATTTGGGTGTGTCAGCGGCCCCGACCACGGAGCTATGGGCATTCACTACGTCAACGGCACGCTCGTTGGTGACGGCCAAATCAAGTTGGAGTCTCCCGAGGCTCTGATCTACGAGCCTGTCGGGAACACGCGTCGCCTGGTCGGAGTGGAATACATTGTCGACGCCGCTACCTGGCTTGCCGCAAATAACAATGCCCCCCCTTCACTCGATGGCCAGGATTTCCAGTTCGTCGGCGCTCCCAACCGGTTTGGCCTGGATCCATTTTTTGAATTACACGTCTGGGCCTGGCGCGACAATCCGCAAGGTGCATTTGTGGATTGGAACAATGCGGTGACATGCGAACTGCAGTGAGGGCGTGAATCCGTGACTGCCCGTCCATCCTTGCATGGACGGGCGTTTCAAACAATCGTTCCACCGCACTGGACTTATATCAGCAACTGCTCCTGCATCGTCTTGAAACGAGAGTTAAGGCAGCATACAGGATGTCGTTACTCGATCTTGTCGTGTTTCTCCAGGTTATGTTTGGAACAAAGGATCTGAATATTCTCGGAGTCTTTCGAAGAACCACCCTGCGAGTAAGGAATGATGTGATCGAAATGCAGATTCTTTTTGCTACCACACTTAATACAGCTGCCTTTGTCGCGCTTCCAGACCGCCAATTTAACGTCGGATGGTATGACTCGATCATGATCTAGAGGTGCAGCGCAGCCGGTTGTGGCGATTTGCGGTTGATCCACGATCTCGAGTCTGAACTTAAACACTTGGCGTCGATCTGAGGTTTCCTGCCAAGCGTCGACTAGGATGAAGAGTCCGTTGTATACCCAAATACCATCTCGGATCTTTTCGAATACCCGGACCTGTTCGGGTTCCGCCCGGCCCAATTTGTAACGCCTAACAGCATCTAGGAACAGCCCGTTTTGTGTAAGTCGCCCGCTAGGCTGGAACTCTGGCTGGTCGACATCTTTGGGTTCGGGTCCACCCTGAGTCCTGGCAATATCGTGTCCCACATAGATGAGGACCCTTCCGCTCTCCTCTAAGCGGTCTGCATAACGAGCGCCCAGTCGAAGACTCATCAGAACGAGACTTTGGTTTCCCCTCAGGCGAAAATTCATCCCCCGTTGGAGATTGACGCCAAATTCGGCGCACATCTCCAGATAAGAAATGACGTCACCCTGAGTCACCATCGTTCAGATGTAAACTGCCCGTTCACTTCTGAGCTGAGTGGTGCGCGTCCTAGACCGGCAGCTGTTCCTGCATCCAGCCCGGACTTTCCAATCTCGGCTCGGTCGTGAGATCGATCACCAGCCGCTCCAGCACCATGCGTTTGCTCACTGGATTTGAGCGCAGAGCCAGATCTGCCTTGGCCACCAGCCGGATCGCACGCGTAAGTTCCCGCCGGTTTTTATAGCGGCGTGCCTGCTTGATGATGTCGTCGGCGGCAAAGGGCGGAACGCGGAACCCCTGCCACAGCGCGGCCCAAAGCATCCGCTGATCGCGCACGTTGCGCTCCAGGATG
>DATEHP010000233.1:0-42812 GCA_035279505.1 Candidatus Sulfotelmatobacter sp.
TGCCGCTCATTCACGGAGTATGCGCGCGCTATCAGCCGCGCCAGCCATCAATGTAAAGCCCGTAAGCGGCGGCGTTGAAATCGCTGTGCGGTATATCACGCGCGCTAACGAGCGCTATCAATTGCGTTCCAAGTTATATCAAGCTGCAATGAATTTGATCAGCAAGAAGGACTCGCTGGCGCCCATGTCCATCTCCGAAAAACAAGATCCAAAGCCTGCCTGAAAAGATGGCTCCAAAATCGATGTTTCCGTACGCACCTCTCCGTTTAAGAAACGTCGTTATGCTGAGACCCGACTGAGCGGCGAGCGGATTTTCTCGTCAACAGAGTTCCTGAACACTTCCTTTTTCTCGGCCGATCCAGACGCGAAACACATCTGCATCGCGTCAAATTTGTCCAAGAGAATCGCGCAAGCCCTGGCTTTAACTTTTCCCGATACATCATTATCTATTAAGGTGGTTAGAAGCTTAGAGCGCAAAATCGGTGAAAGGCTGCGCTCTTCGACGCGTCGCATAGTAGCAAATCGATGATACTCAATGAGATGAAGCTCGGGCGTTATTCGCCGAGTGCGTCGATTCCACCCACGATAGAGGGCTTTTTTGCGGTTGATCGAGGTTTAAGAATTTCGTTAACTCATTCAGGCGTTCGATGAGAGGAGCCTACAACCGCAGGGCGATCCGATCCCGGTGGCCGAACGGGTCGGGAGCTTTCACCTTTCCGGATTCTTTTCCGTGTCGCTAAGCGGTGTCTTAGCCTATAGCGCTGGACCATCGGCGCGTTGGCTTTCGCAACTCAACTGGTTGGACCGGCAGGGCAAACAGTTGGGCCACGCCGAGCAGCCTGGAACCTATTCATACACCGATTTTGCATTGTCGCCCGATGGAAGGCGCCTGGCCGCGTCGAAAATCGACCCCAGGGCAGGCGGGGAAACGGGAATCTGGCTTCTTGATTTGCTTCGGGTTGTGAGCACCCGCTTCACATTTGATCAGGCACCGGATTCCGCGCCGGTCTGGTCACCGGACGGCAGCCGAGTGGCCTTTGCTGCATCCCGCGCTGGCGGACTACCAATGGCGCCGGAAAAGAGCAGGCACTGGTCGGTGTGACAGGCGACCCCAAGTTGCCGAACGATTGGTCGCGCGACGGGCGCTTCCTGCTCTACACTCAGCAGGATCCTCAAACACATGCCGATTTATGGGTCTTGCCTCTGGCAGGTGACGGGACACCGTCTGGCACTGCCGCACCTTTTGCAAATACGGCGTTCAGCGAGGAACAAGGCAGATTCTCTCCCGACACACGCTGGATCGCTTATGCTTCGGACGAGTCCGGAAGATCCGAAATCTATATTCAACCTTTTCCGGCACCCTCGAATGGCGGCAGCAAGACTCCGATCTCTCGTGATGGTGGCAGCCAGCCCCGATGGCGGCGGGATGGCAAGGAGTTGTTCTATTCTTCCCCAGACGGAAAACTGATGGCTGTGGACGTGACCGAGGGTCCGATATTCAAGGTAGGTACTCCTAGAACCTTGTTCCAAGTACCCGTATCTCAGATCGGCCACAATGAAGGCGGCTTACAGGTTCTCGGTTGGGACGTCGCTCCCGATGGCAAGCGGTTCCTTATCGACACGGCGACAACATCGTCCGAATCCGTCACGGTAGTGCTGAACTGGACCGCAGAGCTGAAGAAATAACAGCTCGCGGCGGGAGCAAAACGTGGTCGGCACTAGGATCTAGGGCCGCGCGGCGCGCACGCCTCGATTGTGGACAGATGATGAGCAATCCGTAAATTGAGTCTGGCATTGGTGCTATTTCCAACAACGTCTTCGCAGGCAGACACCCAAGCGATTGAATTTTCAGCACTGGTATCACGGTTCCTTAACCCTTCCACAACCACTTGGTTCTGGAATGCCAGAGCAGAGCTCAGTTTCCGAATCGACCATCTATACAAAGACTGCAACTTGCGGGGCAGACTATATAATCATGCGCACTCATGGCACTTACTCCGGGAATCAAGTTTGGGCCGTATGAGATCGTTTCGCCGTTGGGCGCCGGCGGCATGGGCGAAGTGTATCGCGCCCGCGATACTCGACTCGGCCGTGACGTCGCCATCAAGGTATTGCCGGAAGGACTCACACAGGACGAAGACCGCTTGCGGCGTTTCCAGCAGGAAGCGCGCACGATTGCGACGTTGAATCATCCGAACATTCTGGGAATTCACGATATCGGGACGCACGAAGGGGCACCTTATATAGTCAGCGAATTCCTCGAGGGTGCAACTCTCCGCGAAAAGCTGGAAGCCGGGCCACTACCAGTTCGGCGCACCATCGAATACGCGCTCGGAATTGCTCAGGGACTAGCTGCAGCGCACGAGAAGGGAGTCGTGCACCGGGACCTAAAGCCCGAGAACCTGTTTATCACGCGAGACGGACGGGTCAAAGTTCTGGACTTCGGACTGGCGAAACTGGTTCGGCCCGACGAACGCAATGAAACCGCGGTGACGTTGCCGAGCGCAACCTTGCCGGGGATGGTGCTGGGAACCGTCGGCTATATGTCGCCGGAGCAAGTCCGGGGTGAATCCAGCGATGCACGATCTGACATCTTCAGTTTTGGCGCGGTGCTGTACGAGATGTTGACTGGGAAACGGGCTTTCAAGCGTGAGACCTCTGCGGAAACCATGACAGCAGTTTTGCGGGAGGAGCCAGCCCAAGTGACCGAGGCCGAATGGCACTGTCCGCTGGGACTGCAGCGAATTCTGTGCCGATGCCTGGAAAAGAATGTTGAGCGTCGATTCCAGTCGGCCAGCGATCTGGCTTTTGCGATTGAATCGCTGAGCGACACCAGCAGTGCAGCCCTGCAATCTGTGGCCAAATCGAAAGCAGGACTGGAGCAACTCGCTGCAACAATCATCGCAGCGATCGCTCTGATAGTCGCAGGGTGGTTCGCCGGGCGATCTTCCATCAGAAAAGCATCGCCAACCTTTACCAGGCTTACGTTTCAGCGGGGGTTTTTATCGAACGCGAGATTCGCGAAGGGCGGGGATGCGGTGGTGTATAGCGCCCAATGGAATAACGAGCCGATGCAGATTTACTCCGTTCGGATGGAGTTCCCCCAATCCGTGAAAGCGGATCTGCCGAATGCAGCCATGCTGGCGCTATCAACGAGTGGAGACTTAACCGTCGCTACCGATCCCGCTTACCGAGCAGGGTTTCTGAGTGGCACAATGGCGCAGGTGCAAATGGCTGGTGGTTCGCCCAAGCTGCTCGAGGCGGCCGTGATTTCAGCAGATTATGCGCCCGACGGGAAGACGATGGCCGTGGTACGACATGCCAACCGGAAGGTGCAATTGGAATACCCCGCCGGGCATGTGATCTACACCACCTCTGGTTATTTGGATTATGTGCGCGTATCACCGAGCGGGAAGCAGGTCGCGTTCCTGGAGCATCCCGTATATGACGATGACCGTGGGTGGGTATCCCTCATGGACTCCAATGGTGACTACAAGAGACTGACAGAGGAGTTTGCAGGCAGTTTACAAGGACTCGCGTGGTCGCGAGATGGAGCGGAGGTCTGGTTCTCGGCCTGTGCCCAAGGAGCAGATCTCGCTTTGTCCGCAGTTAGCCTGTCGGGGAAGCAACGGACGATTCTCGAGATGCCGCAACGAACGAGGCTTCTGGATATAGCACCGGATGGGCGGGTGCTTCTCTCTAATGAAGAATACCGTCGGGAGGTTGTGGGAATTGACCCGGCCACGCGGAAAGAACGCCGCTCGCTGGAATGGTTCAATGCGTCGGGGATGGTAGACGTCTTCAAGGATGGGAAATCGATTTTGTTTGTGGAGTTTGGGGGGCCGGCAGGGCCCTTCTACATGGTGGCTTATCGCAAGCTCGATGGAACCGCACCTGTAGCCCTGGGACCAGGGGCGTGGCCGAGGTTTTCGCCGGACGGAACAATCGCTGTGGCTCTGGTTCTTTCACAGCCTCCACAGGTCGCGCTGCACCCGATCGGTACCGGAGAAAGCAGGAGATTGCCGTTAGGAGAAATCGTGAATGTAATTTATGTCTCGTGGTTTCCGGATGGGAAGCACTTGATGCTCGTGGGATCAACCGAGGGACAGCCGCTGCGTACCTATGAGATGGACCTGGAGGGCGGAAAGCCACAACCACTCGGTCCGCCCGATTTTGCTGGCAAAGCAGTTGCGACAGATGGAAGGCGGATCGCCGGGCGGAATGCCGCTGGGGAAGCAGTGGTCTTTTCTGAGGAGACACAGTCAGTGCGTGTGATTCCGGGCGTTGAACCTCATGAACAGTTTGACAAATGGACTGAAGACGGACAAGCGCTTTTGGTTTCCTCGGGGACACCGTGGGAAGCGCACCTAGAACGCATAGAAGTTGCGAACGGAAAACGAACGTTGCTGCAGAAAGTGGAACTGGCTGACAAAGCAGGATCGAATTTGAACGTGGGGTTGACCTACGCCGAACACAGCAAGACCTATGTCTATAACACCCGTCGGATTCTCGGAACCTTATACGTCGTGGATGGATTGCAATGAGGAGTAGGCGAGCTTCGTCCCGGGAATTGTTCGAGGGATTGCTAGTGGTCACGGGCGATTCGAAAACTGCGCTCGCTCTGGCATTCCAGAACCTAGTGTTTCTGGAAAGTTCAGAACCAAGCAGTTCCGATACCGCAGATCAACGAGTTTGGGCCCAGTGGCGTGGGACGTTTTTGGATTGCTCCAGGGGTTTTGAGTTAGGCATGGGCTTCGTCCCACTCCTAGGGATGAAAGTCCAGCCCCGGTAGCGCCTGCTGATTCCAAATGGGTTATCTGTGACTTTCGAGGGAGTGGAATGGCCTTGTTTTGCGCCAACCTTCTCACGACCGCGGAAGAATTTGGCGCCAGTTGGCGCATGACACGTCCAACTGCCGCCTGGAAGGAGAGTAAGCGCCCGTTACTGTTGAATGTCGGGTCACCTTCAATCCCGGTGTTCGTTTGACCAAACTTTGTGCATCAGGTCAACGCTGTAGAAGGGGAATTACCGTTTGTAGGGTATCGCACAGTCACCACCGTTACACATAAACTCTTAGCTTCATTTTCATGCCCCCTCAACGGAGAGTCGAGGACCGCATACGAGAACTCTGTGCGAAGGCAGCGGCCGCAACTGATAGTGATCTAGAGCCGGTTCTGGTAGAGCTATCAGCGCGAGTATGCAGCATGAAAGCACAGCTCCGACCTCGACTCATCCCCGTGCTTCGACACGCGCCCGACTTCTGCGTCTCTCGCGCCTCTTCCCACGTTGCTTTCAGCCGCAGCGTGAGCCGTTTCCAGGGTGCTCCCCAAACAAAACCCGATCCAATCTTCCATCGAGCCGCTTCTTCACACCTCGGCATCGGTTTG
Source organism: Candidatus Sulfotelmatobacter sp. (assembly GCA_035279505.1). Taxonomy (GTDB): domain Bacteria; phylum Acidobacteriota; class Terriglobia; order Terriglobales; family Acidobacteriaceae; genus Sulfotelmatobacter. The sequence continues at coordinate 5,388 of DATEHP010000233.1, forward strand.
CCACACCACTCATCTCACCTCAACGCCATTCAAATCCCATAGCGTCCACCGCACCAGCGGCTTCCTTCAAGCCGCTGTATCGAAAGCGCCCCCCACACTCACCAAGATCAATCTGCGATTCTTCTTGGGGGCGCTTCCGATACAGCCCTAAGACTTCTGGCCCGGAATTGTCTCCGGTTTGCCCAGTCCGTGGGCATGCTCCGTCATAGCAGCAAAGTTACTGCGGCAAGCCCATTCGCCGCAACAGGTCGGCGTAGCGCTGATCGGAGTGGAGGCTATCAAAGTCATGCTCGACTTTTATCCAAGTTAGTGAGCTGTCGTGGACCGCAAACGCTTTCTCCAGATAGAGAAAAGCGTGCTCTTTATCGCTCAATACCGAATAGTAGTCGGCAATGTCATACGGAGAAACATATTCTCGATTGGAGCGTTCTAGTTCGTAATCCAAGGACCTGCGAAAGTAGCCCCTCCACCCATTTTCCTCATAGGCCTTCCGCAACACTCTGATTCTGTCTGGATTGGTTCCCGCGAGAGTCATGGCCTTCTCATATTGGACCAAAGCCTCCTGAGGCATTCCCTTGTGTCGATATGCTTCGCCCAAGAAATAAATGGCGTCGTGGTAGTTGGGGTCAATCTGCAGAGCCTTATGTTCCTGCGCGATTGCAAGGTCGTATTGACCGGTAGCTAAGTAATGGTATCCGAGATGATTATTGGCTGCGACCGAGAGCGGGTCTAGCCGGATATAGAGTTCGCTCTCCTTTAGGGATTCTTCGTTCCGGCCTGTGTCGAGCAGGAAGTGCGAGAACATGTGGTGCGCGAGCGTGTCCCCGGGGTTCAAATCGATGGCTCGCCCGAATTCTCTTTCTGCCCCGGCCCAGTCCCATTCTCCCAAGAGCTTTACTTGGGCTAACGCCGCATGGGCATCGCTCAGGGTATCGTCCATCTCCAGGGCCTTTATAGCACCGGCCCGGGCCAGCGGAATAGCTACCTTTGGGTCCAACTCGGGCTCCCCAAAGACGTATGTGTCGGCCAGGCCCGCATAGGCAAGCGCGTAGTTCGGGTCCTTGGCAATCGCTTCTTGAAAACTCTTGCGGGCCAGATCGACAGCCCCCGGTGTCCAATTCTCGAACGAGAAGCGACCCCTGAGGTAGGAGTGGTACGCTTCCGGGTCGACCTGGTGGGCCTGTGCCAGTCGAGCTTTCTCCGCCGGCGTCAGTTTTATTCTGATCTCGCCAGCGATTGCCTTTGCCACATCGCGCTGCAAGGCCAGCACGTCAGGGAGGCTGCGCTCGTAGCTCTCGGCCCAAAGGTGCTCCTCGGGCACCGCCCTGACCAACTGCGCTCTAATCCGTACTGTGCTCGTGGAAAGTCCCACCGAACCTTCCACTACCGCGTCCACATTCAGTTCCCGCGCAATTTCGGGGATTGTCTTCCGCGTACCTTTATAGTGCGTGGTCGAAGTCCGAGAAATGACACGTAGACTTGCGATGGACGCCAGGTTCGTAATGAGTTCGTCGGTCATGCCATCCGCAAAATAGTCCTGAGAAGGATCTCCCGAGAGATTCTCCAGCGGCAGCACAGCCAGAGCGGCAATCTGGGGAGGGCTTTGGATTACCGACGTTTGGGTTCGCCACTTCTGCCAGGCCCAAACCGCTGCAGCCACGAGCATGACGACCAAGGCCAAGGCAAGGGGTCTCCGAAAAGAGTTGTTGGCCCCAAGTCTGAAGCTGCTTGGGATCGTTACGTGCCGCGCCTCAGTTGCTGGATTCGCATTCCGGGGAACCGAATAATTCTCCGATGTCAGGACTTCCTTCACGCCGGGCCGTACACCTACCTGTTCCACGGCGGCGATGAACCGATAGCCTCGTCGCGGTAGAGTCTCGATGTAACGCGGTGTCTCTGCATCATCTCCCAGCGTCGTGCGGATTTTGTTGATCGCGAAGTTGAGACCCTGCTCAAAATCCACAAACGTATCGCCTCCCCAGATTTGTTTCTGGATCTCCTCGCGGGTCACTAGCTGGCCAGGATGGGTGGCAAGCAAGACGAGAATTCTGAAGGGCTGGGGTGGGAGGTTCAACAACGTTCCCGCTTTGCGCAGCTCACCGCACCTGAGGTCTAGCTCATAAACCCCGAAATTAAGTAACGCCACTTCGGTTCTGCGCTCACTCAAGGAACCACCAGCAGGGAGGGAACGACTTCTGGCCGGTAATTATACGCTGCCGTCAGGGTTTCAACCGCTTGCTCAGCTTTTCGAAGATGTCCATTACGGATGTCTCTGATGCCTTCAGGGCCAAACAGCGAAACCGAACGAGGCCGAGGGTATTGACGCGCTGCAAATGCACGTTTGTGAGCCCCAAGTTTTGAAGGGGTTAGCCGCAAAGTCCAAACTCAGCCAAAACTAAGCTGCCATCTATGGCTTGATTTCTTGAGCCGATCTACGGTCGCGCCGCGATCGGAACTTTGCTTCAAACGACGGCGGAAGGAAGCGAACAATGATAACGAATAAAAGGAGTAAGACAATGCGAAGTATCAATTTCACCAAAACTACAATGTTAGTTGTTTGCGCCCTCGGTCTGATGGTCCTCGCCGGATTCGGGGAGGCTTGGGCGGAATGCGACAACAGCACAATTCGCGGGGCTTATACGACAGCTTTCACTGCGCTAGTTGGAGGCCCCGGCGATCCCAACATAGGCGACTACCTTCCCGTGGCCAGAATTGGAGCCCTCACCTTCACTCCAGACCCGGGATCCAGGACAACCGGAACACTCAGTGGTGCGGACACGATCAGCATCGCCGGCTTTCTCAAGCCGCTCAACTATACCGGTACCTACGAGGTCCACTCGGACTGCACCGGCTTTGCGATCCTCAACGCATTCACGAGCGCAACCGACTTGCAACTCGTGATACTCGATCACGGGAAGCAAATTGACTGGATCCGGGCCGATGATGGTCTTGTCACCGCGGGAAACTTCAGAGCGCAGAACGTCGAATGCGGCAACTCAATTGTGGACGGCAAGTATGCCTACGCCTACGACTACGGGCTATCCACCGCCCATGCAAACGTCTTTTCTGGTCTCTCCGCATTTGCTCCTGGCGCCGCAAGTGGAAGCCTGACCTTCCGCCCGGACGGAAGCCTGAGCGGGGTGGATGTCGTGAGTGAGGAGGGCGCTATCCGCCCGAGAGTTTTCACTGGCACCTACAGCTTGAATTCCGACTGTACCGGCACGATGGAACTCGACGAGGTTGTGGCCGGTGGGGGTGGTGCCGCCTTGCACGCCAATGTTGTGATCTCCGCCGGAGGAAAGGAGATCGACTTCCTCCAGACCGACGCAGGCACCGTTGTGGCTTTTACGTTGAAGAAGGCAGGAAGGGGCGAAGGGGAAGGCAGATAGAACATGACATAAGGCGATGCAGGTGATTTTCAACTCGGAGCTTGTGCGCAGAGGTTCGTCGACGGCGTAAGCGGCGACGCTCACGGCTGTTACGCCCTTTCCCTTGAAATGATTTCACGGCACTCCGACGCGGGGTGCGGATGAAACTCTGGCGACTATGGGAACTTATCAAGCGTGCAACGCTATCGGCCCTGGGTGATCGCGCTCAGCCCTTTGTTCGCGACTGATCTTACAGACGCAGAATACCAGGGACAAACAACTGGGGGGGTGGTATAAGGAGACGGCAAAATGCTCCCTCCCCCCTGACTCTGGCCGGGCCCGCCCGCGCGTGCGTGGGACGCGGGCGCGGGGAGACTCTCGCCGCTGCCTACGCTCTGACAGCCATCTCTGAACTAGAATTCACAGCATGCAGAAACCATCCAAAGAATCGCAGACCTCCCTGCGCAGACTCAATAAGGTTCTGAACAAAATTCATGGGTACTTGGATGCGCAGTGGTTCCATCCGCGCCAGAGAACCTATCTTGATGTCGTCGTGTTGACGTTCCTATCCAAGAGCATTGCATTGGCCAGAAGCACTTGCTGTCTTGTTCAGCATGGCTTCGATGAAGAAGCCTTTGCATCCTCGCGAACATTGCTCGAACTCGCGTTGAATCTGCGTTACATCACGAATGGGCGCAATCCCGAGGTGAGGGCAAGGAGGTTCGTCCACTTCGTGGCTAAGATCAAAATGGAATGGGGCAGGAAGGCCGTAGAGCACTTCGCATTCCCAGTGAGTACTGTCCGCAAAGGGATGCCAAGTTACAAGGCTTTTCAAGGCATCGAACGCAAATTCCCCAAACAGGGTTGGCTGCAAGCTAGCAGGAAACACTCGAAGGGAATCTGGACGATGGCAATGGAGCCGGATAGGTTTGAAAAGCAGCCATTGCTGGATAGGTCAGGCAAACCTGTGCTCAACAAACACGGCAAGCCGACATTCAAGCCATTCACATGGGCATTCGATTACAAAGTGATTTATTTTTGGACTTCTCAATTCGTACACGTAACGATTGACAGCCTCGACAATCACTCGCCGATGCCTAATAGACCTTTCAACGTCTACTCGCAAGGGAGCAGGCCACCTGTTAAGAAAACTGACTTAGGTGACATGGCTCTTTTCAACACAATCGTCTATATGCACAGAATTCTATTGGCAGGTTTCCGTGCCATCGGACATTCGTATCCGGACAAGCTATCAAAACCCATCACGGCTCTAATGGAATCATTTGTCAACCAAGGAAAAGCTGCTTGAGGGAATACTGGCAGTTTGCGAATGGTACGCGTCGAGCCAGCGCACAAATTCGGTGTACGAGTTGCGCTTAACTGGAAAACCGCGAACTAGTTTTCTGACGAAGTTCTTTCGATCAAATCCGCTTTCACGAGCGCACTTGTTGATCCCGATTTTCAAGATTTCATTCTTCACTTCTTCACTTGCGACAACCCTTTTCGTTCTTCCGTACTCGGTCGCTTTGAACTCAAGAACACTGGCGTCTTCGCCCTCTTCCCATTTGCGATCTGTTTCTTTTCCTACGTAACGGAATTCTCCTGCGAAGACATGTGAACGCCTCAAGAGCCCACTTGTGTCAGCTTTGCATGGTGATCCACCAGGCGCCAGGCTCTTCGCTTCTGGATGTTCTCGGTATTGAAGAAGAAGACGTGCAAACTGAGATGGAAAGACGACGTTGTAAGGAATGTTATCAAGTTTCTTGTTGCAGTCCATCATCTTGTACGTCTTGCCACTATGGACGTTCACGCATTCAAGATCAAACCATTGTTCTTGTTTGGAGGAAAATGGGCAAATAAGGAGTACGCTTTCGTTCGGTTGTCTATGAAATGCATAGCCGAACAACGGATCGACCATGGGCAGAAGAAGGAAATTGTAAGGACGTGCGATTTCCCAATCCCCGAGCATTTCCAGAACGTTAGAAGTCGTAATCGTGAGACGCATCATTTGGGGCAAATCCAGCCAAGCTGGCTGTGTTCTTCTCAAGTCGAGGGCATCCCGCAAGATGTAGTCCCAAGCTTCGTAGATCCATAACGGAACATCTTGTTTCCAAGCCTTCGGCGAGTCTTTTGGCGGATAAAGGAAACCAATGCCATGGGCTTTGGGATCGATGATTGTGATTTCGTCCTTTCCTTCTTTCTGGTATAAAGCGTAACGCTTGGCAGCGATGCTGTAGCCATAAAGCTGACGTTGCCCATTCCTAGAGTCAGAATCAATGAAATTGGCGTCTACCCGGTTCCCGTCGGACACGCGCCTGAGCTGAGCTGAGTTGATCTGAGCTGATCTGAGGCTGATCTAGAGCTGTTCTGACGTGAAAATCACCACAACTCTGAGTGTGTACATTTCGACGGCTTAAAGGCTCGTTGCGGACGACACAGGCTGTCACAGAACACCGGGGGAAGCCGCTACTGAATGAAGTCAAAGCCCTTCGTGACTGGTTGCGACATCGCCCGGACGACGGCTCAGATTTCTTGTTTGTCTCACAGAAGGGCGGGAGGTTAGATCGCACTCAGTTCTTTCGCTTGTTCAGGTTGATTGCCGCTGATGCAGGATTGCCCTCCGAAAAGCAGCACCCACACGCTCTGAAGCACTCCATCGCTAGCCACCTAGTATCGGCAAACATCAATCTCGCTCTGATTCGGCAACAGCTTGGGCATAAATCAATTGGCTCCACGATGCGATACGTAACGACCACAGACCAGCAAGCGTCAAAAGCCACCAGTGGTGCCTTGATGACGATCTATTGAGAATCTTCGCCCTCTAAGAAGCAATGGTCATCCCAAAGTCACGTATCGCTGATCGTCTACGAGGCCAAACTTATTGGCGGAGGCGGTCACAGGACAGTTCACCAGATGTGATTCAAAACACATACAAAGAACTCCGATTCCCCAATCATTTTGGATAGCGAAACGGAGGAGGCCAGTGCTCGACTCAAAACGAAATTTGATATTGTGCCTGAAGTGAACAAGCGCACTTTTGTGTTGTTTTATTACGAAGGCATCGATCTGGGCAAGACCACCTTTCACCTGGTTGCACTGGGAGAACGCAACAAAGTTCTCGTTCGCAAGAAGTTTTCACGTGCGCAACTCCTGGCCTATACAGCAAATCTGCCTTGCTCGCTGATCGGTCTGGAAGCTTGCGCTGGAGCACACTTCATGGGTGCTGTACTGCGAGAACAAGGTCATGACGTGCGACTCATCCCCGCGCAGTTCGTAAAGCCTTATCGCAAGTCGAACAAGAATGACTTCATCGATGGGGAAGCGATTGCCGAAGCGGTAACCAAACAGAACATGCGCTTTGTGCAGATCAAGACCCAGGAGCAGCTCGATGTGCAGGCCATGCACCGAGTTCGGGATCGACTGGTGCAGCGCCGCACGGCGCTGATTAACGAGATCCGTGGCTTTCTGTTGGAGCGCGGCATCACCTTCCCCGCACAGCCCATTCACCTGCGCAGGAATCTCCCCACGGTTGTGGAAGATTGCGAGCAGAACCTAACCCCACGTCTGCGCTGGCTGCTGAATCGGCTGTGGCAAGAATGGAAGCAAACAGACATCGACATCCAGACCATCACGGACGAGATTGAGCGCATTAGTACCGAGGACGAGCGCTGCCGGCGACTGCGCCAGATTCCTGGTTTTGGGCCACTGGTCTCCACCGCCATGGTGGCGGCGATCGGCAACGGAGCGGCGTTTCGCCGCGGGCGCGATTTTGCCGCCTGGGTGGGGGTCGTGCCACGGCAGTACTCCACTGGCGGTAAACAGAAGCTGTTCGGCATAAGTAAACGCGGCAATATCTATTTGCGTCGCATGCTGATCCACGGGGCCCGCGCCGTGCTGTTTCGCATCAAGTACGATACAGCGGGATTGGGGCAGTGGGTGCATCGGCTGAATCAGCGAGCTCCACGCAACAAAGTGGTGGTTGCAATCGCCAACAAACTAGCTCGCATCGCCTGGGCTGTGCTGTCCAGCGGCCGGGACTATCGCCATCAGCCCCTGCAACACGGCGCGACCGCTTGATGGCGGTGGAAAACTGGAAAGCACAAAACGCTTCCCACTTTTCCACCGCCACGACGACGGCTAAATTTCATTCCACCAAGGTCTGCTGAGGAAAGAAGAAGACGAAAAGTCCAACAGCATGCCGGAAAACCTGAACGCTCAAATGCGTCCTTAGGGACCGAGGGATTTAATAGGACCGGCACGTGCGGATCATCATCGAGTGCCCGGAGAGGAATTCTCTCCACTAAGAGGCCGGATACCTTTACGCGGACTGAGCTTCGCCAAGTTCAAACCTCTTGCAGTTCGACGGCGGACCATACATTGAGCGTAATGATTCCATAAACAATGTCGGCTCCGAGGCCCGAGTAAACTTTGGAAGGGATTATCCGACCTGAGGTCCGCTTGATGTGCAAGACGCTCGGTGAATCAACAACTTGCCACCAACGAAGCCCGCACGGAAGCGCTCGTTGCTGATATTGAAAAGAATCTACTTATCACAGAGGAGATCGGCCGTCACGGCAGAGGGACGACACACCTACCTAAGAGCGCCTAACAAACCCCCCTTTTTGGCCAGCACGGACTGGGTCACCCTTAAGACAGCGAATTCTTCGGCGTGGTTGATTGACAGCGGCTACGTTCTGTAGCCATGAAGATATCTGGCGAGATCCATAGACCGTGTCTCTAAACTCAGTGCCTTAACGCTGCGTTCCAATTGAGTACGACCGAAAGCGTCCCTTGGCTCTCGACTGGCTCAGCGAAAATAAACCTATTTCCATTGTCGGCAACGCAGAACACAATTGTGCTCACGTCTACGGGGAAGGGGACCTGAAACAAGAACTTCGGCACACCCGTCACTAGTCTTGTCCCACATTTCACATCGACCGACATAAACTTTCCGTCCAGAGTGATGTAGAAGAGCTCCTTGCCATCCTTTCGCCACATAGGCGCGCCCGCGCCATTGGCCGAGACACGACGCTCGTCTCGAAATTCAGGAAATGAAGCGACGTAGACTTCAATTTGCCCTGACTGGTCGGAATAGTATGCGGCGCAATGACCGTCGGAAGAAACAAGGGGAGCGTCGTCCGTGAAGAACTCCTTGTTGCCTTTACGCAAGAGCACAGGCTTGCGGGCGCCCGCCAAGGGCAAGAGATAGAACATGTTCCGGCCCCCGGCGACGCGAGGCCACGAATTCAGCAGAATCGATTCATCCCGCATCCACTGTTGCGGGAATCTCGATTGGTCCTGCGACTCTGACAGCAGCTCTTCCTTTCCTCCCCGGGCGGGCTTGCGGTACAAGTCATACAGTCCCCTTATTCTTCGATCTGAGCTGAATGCCAGATCATGCCCGTCAGGAGACCATTCAGCGGCCATGTTGCTGCCCGGGCCAAACGTCGCGCGCGTAAAAATGCCGGAAGAGAGTTGAACGGTCCAAACGTCATTCTGTCCGGTTTGCTCATCGGTACGATCCAAAACCAGTTGCGTCTCATCCGGAGAAATCCGCATACCCTCGTTTGGCCCGGGTTCGCCTATCCCTCCCAGTCTGGCGCCATCGCGTTTGTACCAGGCGAGCTGTATGTTACGAGAAATTCCGTTAAGGTAGACCAACGCGCCGTTTTGCGAGGCTGAGAAAAGTGAGAGCGCTGGAAGGCGGGGCCTTTGCGCCACATGCTCGGCACCGACGGGCGCGGGTTCGCCACTGACGCGAAGCTTCTTGAGATCGAACCTTTGAGCGAGCAGCGTCTCCTTCCGGCTGAAAAGCAGAAAGCCGGGCGGAACAAAAGTTCCGTTAGAGTCGACAAAGGTTATCAGCCTGGTTGCCTGCGTGCCTAGCGACCCAACATAGATTGCTTCCTTTTCATCGCCTTCACTCCCAGCCACCGAACGATATAAAAAATGGCTTCCATCTGGAAGGAACTGCGGATCAATTTGGGATCGCTCCTTTCGCGACTTGTCAAATTGGAGAACTGGTCGAACTTCTCCTCCTTCAGCGGAAACGCGGTACAAGCTGAGCATCTGTATGTCACTCGTCGGTGAGAACTTCGCTTGCGAGAACAGAATCACTCCGTTCTGGCTCCAGCTGCCGCCGCCAAGCGAGTCCTGAGTTTCACAGATTGTCTGTGTAGCCCCAGAGGCCAAGTCAACCTTCTTCAGATAATAGTGAGGGCGGTCATCGACCCTGCTGTTCTCACCTTCGAAAAAGGCGACAAAGCGACCATCGGGTGACCAGAAGGGGCGGAACAGGACGAATGAGCCCACTGCCGTTCCGGGCACGAAGCGAGTGGTCATCGAATCAAGCGAGTGAATCCAAAGACCAAGCTTGTCGTCGGAGGTGGGGCGTGAAAAAGCTACGAGGCGGCCGTCGGGTGAGATGGCGGGAATGTCCTCCCATGTTCTGCCAGTTGTCGGGAGCGGTACTTGAAAACGCACGACAGTCGCCTCGCTCGGCCGTCTGCCAAAGTGGACAACCACCAAAGTGACTAGCGCGAGCGACACTGCAGCAAATAGTGCCCAAGGTAAAAACCGCCAAGTCGGACCTCCGACAGCGGCCGCAGTACGAGGCTCACGGCCTTCTTTCAACCACTGCAATTCGCGCAATAGATCGCGTGCCGACTGCCATCGGTCGTCTGGCTTCTTGGCAAGGCAAGTCGTCACGACGCGGTCCAGTGTGGGTGTAGCGATTGGACGAAGACTTGAAATTGGTGGCGGCTCGCGCTCCAGAATGGCTGCGATCAGGCTGGCCTGACTCTTGCCCTCAAAGGCTTTTCGCCCCGTAGCCATCTCATAGATTAAGGCGCCGAGCGCAAAAATGTCCGTCCGCGGGTCTGCCTCGCGGCCTTCCAACTGCTCCGGCGCCATGTATTGCAGCGTTCCCAGGATGGTTCCTTCGTTGGTCAGCGGCGTTTCGGAAGGTGTCGCAGCGAGATCGAATGCCGCCTGTCCCGGTCGCACTTTCGCCAGTCCGAAATCCAGCACCTTCAACAATCCGTCCTGCGTGACCATGATGTTCGAAGGCTTAAGGTCGCGATGGACGATCCCGGCCGAGTGGGCTTTTGCCAGCGCATCCACGATCTGGGAGCTGTAAGTCAGCACCTCATTTAGAGGCAGTCCCTCAGCGGTGATCAGGTCATCAAGAGATCCGCCGGTTACATATTCCATCGCGATAAAGCGAACACCTTCGTGCTCGTCGACTTCGTAGACAGTGCAGATATTGGGATGATTCAGTGCGGACGCGGCGCGGGCCTCACGCTCGAATCGCTCCAGCGCACGGGGATCATCAGAGAGTTCTTCGGGCAGGAACTTGATCGCGACGGAGCGCCCTAGTCTGGTGTCCTCGGCCTGATAGACCACCCCCATGGCCCCCTGGCCTAGTTTCCTCACAATGCGGTAGTGGGAAATTGCTCGCCCTAGACGTTCGTCGGAGCAGGGCTCGGGCTCAGAAGTAGGAACGGCTTCCGCAGACTCCGCCTGAACTACAGGAACGAGGAACCTATAGCCACGCCGTGGGAGAGTTTCGATGAACCGCGGAGTCTCGGCTGAATCCTCTAGAGCCTCACGCAGCCGCCTGATGACCGCGTTGATGCCGCTGTCAAATTCGACGATTGTGCCGTTCGGCCAAAGTTCCTGGTGCAGTTCATTGCGCGTAACGACTTCACCGGAGCTCTGGACCAGCTTAGTCAAAACCTTGATGGATTGATCGGGCACTCGGACTCTAGCGCCGTTTCTCTGAAGCTCTCCGGCACGCAGATCCAGTTCGAACGGCCCAAAGCGGAGGAAACGGGTAGGCGGCGCCATGCTCATGGAGAGCACTCTTGGGGCGGAAGTTTATCACGGAGAGACTTACGCTCCGGACACTCTATTGAGGGACGTTGTTTTCAAACACTTAGTCTGTCATGCAGATGTCAGCAATATGTAAGGGCGGTCACATTGAAATACCCGCTTGCCTAACCTAAAGTCCGTCTCGCCATTTGGCAGCGACAGGCAGGGCCTAGGAGAAGAGCGTATGAAATCGCGGACGTTGAGTTGCGTCATCGCTATGACGTTGTTCGGCTTGTTGGCGATCGCCGGCCAACTGGCCGGGCAGCAACAGGGAGCCGGGCTGCAACCTAAGAAAGAGCGTCGCTACAAACTCATCGACATGGGAACGTTCGGCGGTCCCCAGGGTTTCCTTCCCGAACCTACCCAGGCGATCCAAGCTCTGAACAACCGGGGACTGGTGGCCAGCGGAGCGGACACGGACATTCCTGATCCCAACTCCCAAAACACCAGCGGTTTTTTCCCTTCCGACGGCTTCATCGCGCACGCGTTCCAGTGGCGCAACGGCGTCTTGACAGACCTGGGCGCGCTTCCGGGTGGCAACAACAGCTTTGCCAATTGGGTCAGTGCGAACGGGTTGATCGTGGGGGCTTCAGAAAACGGTTTATTCGATCCCACGTTTGGCATACCCGAGGCTGATGCTGTTCTTTGGAAGGACGGAAAGATCATAGACCTTGGAACGTTGGGCACAAATTTTAGTTTGGCGAGCGCTGTCAATGACCGTGGTCAGGTCGTCGGACACACCGTAAGTACAGTGACTGATCATTGCGAGCCCTACTCCCAGCCTTTTTGTCAGCGCGCCTTTCTGTGGCAGGACGGGGCGATGCAGGATCTGGGCACCTTGGGCGGACCGGAAGCTATCGCTCTTTTCGTAAACGAGCGTGGTCAGGTAGCTGGGTGGGCCCTCACGGATTCGACTCCTAATCCCACTACTGGCTTACCCACCCAGCACCCGTTCCTCTGGGAGAACGGCACAATGCACGACCTCTACACCCTCGGAGGGACCCGAGCGGCGCCTATGGATCTCAACAACCGCGGTCAGGTTGTCGGCTTTTCTAACTTGGAAGGAGACTCGAGGTCCCACCCTTTTCTTTGGGATCGGGGAGTGGTAACCGACTTGGGTACCTTTGGAGGGAGTGTTGGATACGCGGAGTCCGTTAACGATGCCGGGCATGTCGTCGGCACGGCATTTTTTCCAGGGGATCAAATATTCCACGCCGCTCTATGGAGGAATGGCGTGATGACTGATCTCGGAACCGTGGACGGTGATCCGGGGAGCGGCGCATTTCACATCAACTCAAAAGATCAGGTTGTTGGCAATTCAGCAAACTCGTCCGGAGAGTGGGTGCACGCGTTTCTTTGGGAGGACGACGGGCCCATGATCGACTTGAACACGCGGGTTCGTTCAAACTCGAAAGTACAATTGGTCTCTGCGCCGGACATTAATGATCGTGGAGAGATCACCGCTTTGGGCAAGCTACCTAATGGCGACTCTCGCGCTTTCCTGCTGATCCCGTGCGACGATGATCACTCCCAAGAGAAGGAGTGCGAGGAAGAGGCGCCAGCCACAACTACGCCACACGATAGTCCTGAGGCCGTTAGCCAGAGTGGAGTAACCGCGCCGAAGAGTGGCCTGACGCCAATGGAAATTGTGGCCCGCACGCACTCCCGATTTGGTCGGCTTCGCGGCCTCGGGCCTATTCCGCAGAAATAGTTCACTCACTACGAACATGCTGCAGCACGCGAAAGCTGTTAGGTGGAATCATGAAATCCCAGACATTTACACGCATAACCGCGATGACCCTATTCACTGCGTTGGCAATCTCGGCCTTACTGGCCGCACAAGAGCAAGGAACCCAGCAGCAACATAAGAAAGAACATCGCCGCTACAAGCTCATTGACATCGGCACATTCGGCGGTCCCGCGAGCTTCGTTAATCCCGCAGTAAACGGTGGCGCCACCATAAGCAGGCGTGGGATTGCCGTGGGCACGTCAGCCACGGTCAGTTCCTCCAATCCGGCCACCAATGGTTTCTTCTGCTCGGGCCTCGATGGCAACCTCCCATTCGTCTTTCACGCGTTCAAATTGGAATACGGTAACGCGACTGACTTAGGCGCTCTTCCGCCTGCGGAGGACAATTGTAGCGACGCCCTGGGAGTCAACGCGAATGGGGAAATTGCTGGTGGCTCTGAAAACGGTGTGATCGATCCGGTACTGGGCGTAACAGAGGTTCGAGCTGTGCTTTGGAAAGATGGCCGAATCAAAGACCTCGGGACCTTTGGGGGAAATCTCAGCCAGGCGACTGCGATTAACAACCGCGGGCAGATCGTCGGATTCTCACTGAACAAGATTCCCGATCCACTTTCGATGTTTGACACGTTGTTTGGACTTCCCTCTGATGGAACGCAAACCCGGGCCTTTCTGTGGGAGAACGAACATATGGAGGATTTGGGCACTCTGGGTGGCCCCGATGCCTTCGGTGTTTTTGTGAATGAGCGCGGTCAGGTGGCGGGGTTCTCATACACAAATTCAACTCCCAATCCCAACACAGGGGTTTCCCCCCACGGATCCATTTCTTTGGGAGCAAGGCAGAATGGTGGATCTCGGCAGCCTAGGAGGCGGTATTGCTGGCCCAAATGGCCTCAACAACCGAGGTCAGGTTATCGGCATCGCGAACTTGGCAGGTGACCAAGTCGCTGACCCGTTTCTGTGGGACGGAGAAAAGCTTATTGACTTGTTTACAGACACGGTCGGGGGGAATCCCGTAAATGCAAATGCAATCAACGATGCCGGGGAGGTTGTGGGCCAAGCGCTTTTTTCAAATCAGTTCTTTCATGCGTACCTTCGTCGCAAGGGTGTAGCCACAGATCTCGGAACGCTGCCCGGGGACTGCTTCAGCGAGGCTTTTGCCATTAACGATAGAGGTCAGGTGGTGGGCCAGTCCCTTTCCTGTGATTTTTTGAGCGGCAGTGTGTTCCTCTGGGATAGCGGCTCTATGATCGATTTGCACGCTTTTGTTCCGCCCGGCTCTGGCATACAACTGGCAGAGGCGCAAGCAATCAATGCTCGCGGAGAGATCGCGGGCGACCTCTTACCGCCCGGTTGCACAGATGACACACAATGCGGACACGCTTTCGTGCTGATTCTGTGTGACGATCATTCCAATGAAGAGGGCTGCCAGGAAGGCGATGAGGGCACGGCTACAGCGATTCAAAACAGTCCGGCACGTACCAACGTGCCGACAAGAATGATCGACAGTGGCCTGACCCCCAAGGAAATCGGCGCTCGGATTCGGACGCGATTCGGCCGGAGTCGTGGATTCAGCAGGGTACCACCGAAGTAGTCACGGATGCGCAAAGGTGCGTGGGCTTTTGGGCAACCTTACAGGAGATTCAGTTTGGCTCCCGGTGATCCTAGAAGTTCTCCATCATCCAGATGTTGGCATTTAGGCTCCAAACACAAATTGCCAAATGACGGCCATCGGGAGAAGGTATGGCCCACGGTGCCGACGGTCCGCCGACAAACGCCGTGATGCCCGGCTCGACAGTTCCTTTGGACTCCCATAGGAGGTGGGCGTTGCCTTCTAAGTCCACACGCAACAGGGCCGAGCCTCTCTCCGTGACGCTCGACACAAACAGTTCGTTTCCGTCTGCTCCCCAATCGACAGTCTCCAAACTACTCAACTTCTTCCCGATAACTTCCTCCGACGTCTGGCGGCTTAAGGAGAGAACATGGACTGCTGCCTCTGAGCGCCTGAGAATGGCGATGCGGGTACCGTCGGGAGAAAGATCCCAAGCGTACTCGGCGTCGGGCTTTGGGTTGGTAGCAAATCGCTTGAGTTCGCGGCCGCGGCCCTTCGCCGGGTCGAAAGCGGTGAAGACGAGTTGCTTACGATCCGTCGCTCGCTCAGCCATTACACACAAGGTCGCCGGGGAGCGGGCGCAGCGAAACGAATGGATGACGCCGGGCGAACTCGTCAACACCAGCTGTGGTGATCCTCCGGTTATTGGGACACGCATCATTGCAACCGAAGCCGAAGAGCCAACCGCCCTTTTCCAAACTGTATAGAGGATCCAAGCGCCATCCGGACTTATACGTGGGATCGTCGGATTGAACTCTCCCGCTTCCGTCCGCTCGGCCTCAGCCTCCGAAGCTTTGATGATGGGTTCGGCGGCCTCTTTGTCGAGGGACTGCCGAAAGAGCTGCCATTGACCGTTGCGATTCGACACAAGAACAATGGCCTTGCTGTCCGCGGTCCACGCTGCTGGAAAATCTCGACCTTCATTCAAGGTGAAACGTCGCGGCGCGGTGATTCGAGCTCCGTTGCCCTGGAGGTCAGCAACGTACACGCTGCTCTGAACCGATGTTCTTCGAAATGTGAGCTTCTTGCCATCCGCTGTCGTGCTTGGCGAGTCAAGGCAGAATCCGGACCAATTAGTGAGGCGCTTAGGTTTTTCAAAAGGCTCACCTGTGCGTGGGTTCATGCGTGTTTGCCAGAAATTGCACGTGTTTTCCCTGGAATCGCTGTAATCGGGAACCGTATAGAGGATTCGCCCATCGGGGACCCAAGACCAATCCGTGATAGCTGTCAGATCGAAGTCGGATGCGATGGTAGTGGGAGGTCCACCCTTCAGGTCCCGGCTTTCGAAGTGCCACTCGAATTTTTCTCCAATTGGCTGACGCCACCGCGGGTAAGCCAGACGCTGGCCATCGGGCGACCATTCAGCACCGCCGATAGCACTGTCCTCGTCGACTTCGTACAGCTTCCGCGCTTCGCCTCCATCAGGCCTCATCAGCCAGAGTTCGCGATAGAAGAGCCTTCCCAAGTTCGCACCGAAAGCCACCCGCGAGCCGTCGCGCGAAACTGTATACGCTAAGCCATCATCGCGAAGCTTGCGTGGCGGTCCGCCGATCACGGGCACCATCCAAATGCTGGGCCGCTCCCCATGTGGTTTTGCGTTAGCAATAAAGCTTGTCCCGCCGCGAGCCCATGTGGGCGTGATCTGCCAGTTCACCTGCTTTCCCTTCAGGCTCTCCGGTTGTGGAACGTTCGCTGTCTCGCCGGTTTCCAGTAGTTTGATGTGAATTCCCTGCAGATCAGCGTAGGCTAGATATTGGCCATCGGGTGAGATCGCGCCGCCCATCACCGCGTTCTCGCTGGAATTGGCAGTAAGCTGGAGCTGCTTCAGCTCTGGCTGAGTTGATGTCTGACGCTTCGTGAACCAGACGACACCGGCGACCAGGAGAAGAGCGAGGGCTCCGGCACTAAGAGCACGCGACCAACGGTTCAAGGGTAGCCTTGCGCTGCTGGTGTCGGTTTTTCCAGACAAGCCGCCGACCACAGACCTTAAGTCGGAACGCACTTCGGCCGCGGACTGATAACGCACATCGCGGTTCTTCCCCAGTGCCCTCTCGATGATCTGGTCCAACTTGGGCGGGATTCCTGAATTCACGTCCCGAACCCGGGTGGGCGCTTCGTTCAGGATTGCCGCATGAAGTATCGCCGCCGTTTCTCCCGTGAAGGCGCGTTGCCCCGCGGCCATCTCGTAAAGGACCAGGCCAAAGGAAAACAGATCAGTCCGGGCATCCAACTTTTCGCCTCGTACTTGTTCGGGCGACATGTAACCCGCTGTCCCAATCGCCACTCCCGTGCGTGTGAGGGTAAGATTCGGATTCCATTCTTGCTGGCGTGGTTCCGCACTCGTGCTTCGTGGCTCGACGTCCAAGGGCTCGGACTCTTGCAGCTTGGCCAGACCGAAGTCGAGAATCTTAGCCCGCCCTTCAGTTGTCACGAAGATGTTCGCCGGTTTGATATCGCGATGGATGATGCCCTTTTGGTGCGCGGCGTCCAACCCTTCCGTGATTTGGACTGCAACGTCGAGGAGCATCTCAAGCGGTAGCGGTCCCTGGTAATCGTTCGTTCCCGCCACGGGATCGTCGGCTGCGCCAATCAACTCGCGTAGCGTCTGGCCTTCGAGCAACTCCATGACGATGAAAGGCTGCCCCTCGTGCTCTTCCACTTCGTAAATCGTGCAGATATTGGGATGGTTGAGGGCGGAGGCGGCGCGGGCCTCCCGTTCGAAGCGTTCCATTGCCGCAGTGTCGTGAGCTAACTCTTCCGGCAGAAACTTCAGCGCTACACGGCGGCCCAACTTGATATCTTCCGCCTTATAGACCACTCCCATGCCCCCGCCACCCAATACCTCCAGCACGCGGTAGTGAGACACTCGCCTGCCGATGAGGTTCCCGCTTGCGGCCGCTGGAGATTGAGCCGGGACTTGGTCAACGTGCACGTTGACCAGTTGTGCATCCATCCACTTCACTGGCACCAGCAAACGGTATCCGCGTCTGGCTACCGTCTCGATGTAGCGCGGCTCCTCTGCTGAGTCGCCGAGAGCTAGGCGTAGCTTTTTGATAGCGGCATTGATGCTGTGGTCGAACTCCACGATAGTGTCATTCGGCCAGAGCTTCTTGCGGATCTCCTCGCGCGTGACCACCTCATCGGCGTTGTGCACGAGCATTTCCAGAATGCGGAAGGGTTGTTCCTGGAGGCGGATCTTCTGTCCATCATTGTGGAGTTCTGCGGCCTTGAGGTCGAGCTTGAATGGCCCGAAACAAACGACGTTGATTGTTTGTGCGTCCCGCATGGAACCCCAGCGGCAGAGCGATCCGAACCATCGTAACCGATCTCCGTTTCGTCAGTCACTCGCAAATCACCGCGAAATCACCGCTGGTGCATTGAGGTATCCGGCCAATAAGGCAAAATCCTTGCCACCTCGCGCCGTCACTTCCCGGCTTCGAAACGCGAAGAAGCGCATGCTGCGCTGAGCGCTAGGACAACTGAGGAGGAAACTGTGAAATCCAAGACATCGGCAGGCCTGATCGCGCTGACCCTACTCGCAGCACTGGCAACCCCCGTTTCGCTCGCCGCCCAACGGCAAACCGCGAAAAAGCACCATCGCTACAAACTGATCGACACCGGTACCCTCGGCGGTCCCACAAGTTCGTTGGGCTTCGAGGGGGAGCGCGACATCAACAATCGAGGAGTGCTGGTGTCGCTCGCCGACACCCCCCCGACAGATCCTTACGCTCCCAACTGCTTCCTGGACTGTTTCCTCGCGCACACGGTCGAATGGCGGGACGGAGTACTTACTGACTTGGGCGCTCTTCCGGTCACCAACAACAGTGGCCCCGTCTGGATCAGTGACAACGGATTGATCAGTGGGCTCTCACAGAACGGAGTCATCGACCCACTCACGGGTGCCCCGGAGTTCGGGGCGGTGCTATGGAAGGATGGGGGCCTGCTTGACCTCGGCGCCTTCGGTGGGAACAACAGCTGCGCCGGTGCCGTGAATGACATGGGAGAGATGGTCGGCGCCGCGGCGACCGCCGTCAGTGATCCCTTCTCTTTCTGCTTCGGCGTCCAGCAAAGCCACGCATTTCTTTGGCAGGACGGGTCGATGCAGGATCTTGGCACGCTCGGCGGCCCCGACTCGATCGCTCAGTTCATTAACGATAGTGGACAAGTAGCCGGAATATCTTATGTCAACTCGATCGTGAATCCGAATACCGGAGTCCCGACACTGCACCCGTTCATGTGGCAGCATGGCCACATGAAAGACCTCGGCACCATTGGAGGCACTTTTGTCTCTCAGGTGAATCATCTGAACGACGGCGGCCAACTCGTCGGTGCAATGTCCACAAAGGGCGACCAGGCCCTTCATCCCTTTCTCTGGGACGGCCGCAAAATGAGAGACTTGCATACCCTCGGCGGAGACTTCGGCGACGCCTTCTGGGTCAACGACTCCGGCGACGTCGTCGGAGTGGCGACCATCTCCGGAGACCAGATCAGACATGGGTTCCTCTGGAGCCAGGGATTTCTCACCGATCTGGGAGTCGCTCCCGGCGATCAGTGCAGCGTCGCCTACGCCATTAGCACGCGCGGCGAGATCGTCGGTTCATCCGATGATTGTTTCGGAAATAGCGCCAACGCGCTGTTGTGGCGTCGAGGGCACTTAACCAATCTCAATAATTTTGTGCGCTCCGGTTCTGGGGTGCAATTGACCGTCGCGCTCAACATCAATGAGCGCGGCGACATTGCCGTTCAAGGCGTAGTTGCCAACGGCGACACCCATGCCTTTCTGTTGATCCCGTGCGAGGGCGAGCACATCGCCGACGAGGGTTGCGAGGATGAAGGTGACATCACAGCCGTCGCGGTCCAAAGCAATCCGGCACCCAATGACCAGAACCCGCCGCGCGCGATGGA
This sequence comes from Candidatus Sulfotelmatobacter sp., assembly GCA_035279505.1. Classification (GTDB taxonomy): domain Bacteria; phylum Acidobacteriota; class Terriglobia; order Terriglobales; family Acidobacteriaceae; genus Sulfotelmatobacter. The sequence goes on from DATEHP010000233.1 coordinate 24,891, forward strand.
CACTGGTCTGAGTCCCAAGGAGATCGCGACTCGGATGCGCGCCCGATTTGGTCAGAATCGCGCCATTGGAGCCTGGCAACGGAGGTAAGTTCCGGCAGGTACAAAGATGCGGGCACGAACATCCGCCCTGGACAGGTATGAAATCCAAGACATCGGCAGTTCTGATCACGTTGACCGTACTCGTTAGAATAGCGCTCCCGATTCGTATCGCCGCGCAAGAACAGAAGGACCACCACGCGGAGCACCACAGATACAAATTCGTGGACTCAGCACATTCGGAGGTCCTGTGAGCTACCTGACCAACGACCAAACAGGAACAGGATCAGCGTCGGGAGTCGTCAACGGACGTGGAAGGCTCGTAAGCGCGGCGGATACATCCATTCCCAATCCCAATTTCCCCAACGTTTGCCTGCTGTGTCCTGCAGATTCCCTCGTTGTCCATCCGTTCCGATGGCATGAGGGAGCTCTGACGGATTTGGGTGCACTCCCCGGCGTTAACAACAGCGTTGCGAATTGGATTAGTGCGAACGGATTGACCGCGAAATTCTCAGAAAATGGCCTAATCGATCCCCTTCTCGGAGTCCCGGATATCAGAGCCGTGCTCTGGAAGGATGGGGAGGTGATCGACCTTGGGAGGTTAGAAGGGGGATTCGAGAGTGCAGCGTTTGCTGTCAATGATCGAGGTCAAGTGGCTGGGTCGTTCCTGAATGCGATCCCCGATCCGTTTTCGCCCTTCGGTCTGCAGATGCGGGCACCTTCGGCATCGCTAGCGGTCTCAACAACCGAGGTCACGTCGGCGGCCACTCTAACCTGGCGGGGGACCAGACGACCCGCCCGTTTCTTTGGACTAAGTCTGGAGGCATACAGGACATCGGCACGCTTGGAGAACTTTTGGACAAGCGAACTGGATTAGCGAAGCGGGAGAGATCGTTGGCTTTGCGACTAACCAAGGCGATCAGCCGTTGTTCGCGTTTCTGTGGGAGGATGGCGTGCTGAGCAATCTTGGGACACTGGACAGCCTGCAGCAATGCACGGGGCATTAATTCACGGAGTAAAGTTGTGGGTGTTTCCGCGAAGACGTGCGCGTTCATGACTGCGGATCGACACGCCTCCCTGTGGGAGAACGGTCGCGTGATCGACCTGAACATTTTTCTTTCTCCCGGATCTGCTTTGCAGCAACTGACGGATGCGTACAACATCAACGATCGTGGAGAGATTGTCGGCTTGGGAGTACCAACAGGTTGTGGGGATGAGTTTGCCTGTGGACGAATTTTTGTGTTAATTCCGTGTGTCAATGATGATGCCCTCGGCGACGAGGGTTGTAGAGATGCCGACGCGGCCACGAGCATGGACGGCATCGATTTTGCGTCCGTCTCTGCGTCATCAATCACAACGGCCCAAACTAGTCTGACGACGAGCGAGATGCGAGATCGAGTTCACGCTTCTCTGTCCCGGAGGAATCGCCAATCTAAAGGATTGCAACCGAAGTAGCCCGCGGTCAGTGGAGATTATTCAGGAGGATTACATCGCTACTAACGCTACCGCGCGTCAGCAGCAACTGTTTTCCATCTGCAGTCCAATTGAAATCAAAAATCAGGCCGGAAGTGAACCTTGTAATTTGTTTCGGAGCACCGCCTGCCACCGGCTGCTCCCAAAGGTTGCTTGTGCCATTCTGCGTCAGTGCATAGACCAGACCCTCGCCTTGCGGCGACCAGCGTGTTCCCGAGAACCCAACCGGCACATCAAATCTCTTGACGGCAGATCCGCCAGCAGCGGGAATGATCGTCAGATTCCATCCCGGTCCGGCTGAACTGGAATATCGAGTGTACGGGTAAGCTAGGAACTGACCATCCGGCGATACGCTCAACCGGCCCGAAATATCATCGCCAAGGACCACCGCTATCTCCACGGGCTTGCCCCCCTCGACCGGCACTCGCCAGACTTTCTGTGGACTGTCCACGTTGACGTAGAAAACGAACCGGCCATCCGGCGAACATGCGGGAGACCACAAACTGCCATCGCTTAGCTTCGTGGGATTCGAACCGTCAGCAGCGACACGCATCAGCGTGACCACACCCGGTCCAAAGGAGGCCAGAACAATGACTTGACCGCAGGGAGTGAGCCAACCCGCATCCTGGATTCCTACCAAAGCATGCTGCTGATTGCCTCCGGCGTTCGCCACCCATATCTCGCCATCTCCGCTTGTGGACAAGATTCTCCCATCGGGAGATTGAGCGACGTCGAACATCGGCAGATTACCGGACGTGATCTGACGGCCTCGTGCGGAATCTGCACCCGGGTAGAGCCAGACATTAGAGGTGGTTGAACCAGCAACCGCCACGACAGTTTCTCCGTTCCGCGTCATGTCCATCGCGACATCATAGTTGTTGAGATCGTTAGTGAGTCGCCGAGCCTCTCCGTCGGGATAGGAAATTGTCCACAGTTGGCTCCGGTGCGCGTTCTCGTCGTAGTGAGGCAAGAGCAAAGTCTTTCCTTCGGGAAGCCAGGCTGGCCGGCCGAAACTACTCGGGCTGGCATACAGGTCTCGTACTGTTCCGTTTGCCAGTGAAAGGATGTGCACTACCCAGCGCTCCGGCTTGCCAAAGTGCTTCAAGGGAATCGCAAGGACCCTCCCATCTGGCGACCAGCTCAAACCAGCCTGGTACATGAAACAACTGACGCTCCTAATAGTTGCTACCGATGCATCGCTGTTTCCGTCAACGTTGGCGATTCTGATCTCGATGTGATTGTCAGCGGCCACACATCGTTCGTACGCGAACTGGCGGCCATCCGGCGAAAAGCTCACGGGTGAGTCCACGTCGGTAAACAGTTTCCGAGCAGCCCCACCTAGGGTTGGCATGACGTAGAGATACTTGAAGAACAGATCCTTTGGATCGGCGCGAACGAAGTACACGTAATTGCCATCGGGAGAGAATGTCAGACCGTGAAAGCTGCCGCCTTGAGGCTGCAGAATCTGCACATCGCTGTGCGTGGTTATCTGTCTGAGTCGCAAGCCTTCCTTCTCGCCGCCGCCCTGGGCATAGATGACATAACGGCCGTCCGGTGAGATAGCCACGTCCCTAATCTCGCCGCTGTCGGTCAACTTCGTAATCTGCACGTTCTGGATGTCAAGCGAGCGGTTGCGCGGCCACCACCTTTGCACTCCATAAACCGCCATCAAGGCCATGATCGCTGCTGCTGCGATTGACAAAGCGTAGATGCGCTTCCATCGAGAACTAGAAATCTCTGAAGCCTCTGGGGCCCCAGCAACAACTGTCTTTGATTCCGCGGGCCAGTCGTAGAGCCTCCCTGAAGAAAGAATCGGTGCGGCAGAAGCAAGTGCAGGCTGTGATGCGCCATCACTGCTTACGGGAGCGATGAAACGGTAACCGACGCGTGGGAGAGTCTCGATGTAGCGCGGCTTTTCGGCGTTGTCGCTGAGGGCAACGCGAATCTGGTTAATCGAGAAGTTGATCCCTCGCTCGAAGTCCACAAAGGTGGAGTCGCCCCAAAGACATCGTTGAATCTCTTCACGCGTCACAACCTGTCCGGGGCGCTCGGTCAGGAGCAGCAGCACCCGGAGTGGTTGTGGCTGCAACTTGATTGGAATTCCGGACTTGAAGAGTCGCGCCGCGGATGCGTCCAATTCGAACGCACCGAACTTAATCTTGGGCGAAGCGGGAAGGGGCGATGCCATGGACAGCTGTCCCCACGCAGCAATCCGCGAATTTTAGCATTTTTGCGGCGCAAATAGAGCCGAATAATTCAGTCAGACGCGGCAACGGGCCTTGTATCCAAGCGCTTGGACACTAACACAGAACTAACACAGAACAAGCGAGTCGGCCATTGCCCGGTTCGGAAGCTGAGGATACCGTACGGCCTTGTCCAATTCGTATTACGACCCACAGGACGCTTCAGGACAGTTTTGGGGGAGAGAACATGAATTCTAAAACCATCACATGGATCACCGTCACGGCAGTAGTCGCTTCGCTGGCACTCCCAGGTTGGCTGTGTGCGCAGGAACACGAGTGGGAACACCACCGCTACAAACTCGTCGACTTAGGTACTTTCGGCGGTCCCGACAGCTACTTTACTTTCGGAGTAGGCCTGAATAACCGGGGCGTGGTCGCTGGGGCCGCCTCAACACCCACTCCCGATCCCTTCAATCCACTCTGCATATTCCCAGACTGCTTCGTAGGGCACACCTTCAAGTGGCATCATGGACTTCTTACCGATTTGGGTGCGCTTCCCGGCGCCAACAACAGCGGGGTCGGCGGGATGAATGCACATGGGGAAATCGCCGGCGTATCAGAGAACGGTCTTGTCGATCCGGTGATCAACTTTCCGGAGCTAGAGCCGATCGTGTGGAAGAACGATCAGATCATTGATCTCGGCACATTCGGGGGAACGTTCGGTCAGGCGAACTCCATCAATGACCGGGGCCAAGTGGCGGGATTTGCGTCGAATACGATTCCCGACCCAGTATCCCTTGCTATCTTCGGCTGCGATATAGAGCTTAATGTGCCGACCCAGGTGCGGGCCTTCATTTGGCAGGGCGGAGCAATAAAAGACTTGGGAACATTAGGCGGACCAGATAGCTGCGCTGTGCTCATCAACCAGCGCGGCCAGGTAGCTGGATACTCCTATACCAGTTCGACGCCAAATCCGGATACCGGTATTCCGACTATCGATCCGTTCCTTTGGGATCGCGGCCAGATGTTGGATCTCGGCACTCTCGGGGGCACCCAGGGCTTTGCCAACGCACTTAATGACCGTGGTGAGGTAGTGGGTGCCTCAAGTCTGGCACAGAACCCAGGGGCCTGCACCAATCCGCCTACGGCAGGATGTCATCCCTTCTTGTGGGACGGCGAAAGGCTCATAGATTTAGCCACTCTGGGAGGCGACAACGGAACTGCCAACGCACTCAACGAAGCGGGGGATGTAGTGGGGAAGGCGGATCTAGCGGGCTCCAAGACTCACGACGCCTTTTTGTGGAGGCACGGCGTGATGACTGATCTCGGGACCCAGGACGGTGATCCGTGCAGTAACGCGCTCAGCATCAATTCGAGGGGTCAGATCGTAGGCGGTTCGTCGGACTGCAACAACTTCTTGCATGCCTTTCTGTGGGAGGAAAGCGGTCCCATGATCGACCTGAACTCCTTCGTTCCCGCCAGTTCCAATCTGACCTTGACAGAAGCAACCCTTATCAATGATGACGGAGAAATCGCTGTCCAAGGTGTGCTCCCGAATGGCGATACGCATGCCGTCCTGCTCATCCCGTGTGACGGCGAACATTCGGACGAAATAGGCTGCGAGGAGAGCAATGACGACGCAACCGCTGCGATTCCTGACCGTCCCACATCGGTTAAGCAGACCTCAACCAACCCGGCCATTAATGGCTTCGCGTCCAGGGAAACAGGAAACCGGACTGACGCTCGATTTGGTCGGCATCGCTCCGTCGGTGCCTGGACACAGAAATGATCTTCGACGCTCATCCGGGTAGCAACCGAAAACGATGCCAGCAGATCAGAGCACACCCCAGGGAGAAGAATGCTTCGTGTATGTCGGCACGCCTCTCATAGGGAACGCGCAGTCGGCGGAACTGATTTAGCCAAGCGAAGGTCGTTCGACAACCCACCGCCGGCGGCCCAGTCCGCTCCCGTGTGTGGTGTTGCGCATCGCGAGCAATGGCACAATGTGGCGGGCACGCAGACCTTGCCGGATAGCTTCTGCGTCATACCCACGGTCGCCTAACAAACAATGAGGACGGCGGCGCGGACGTCCACGCTCTCCCTGTAGTGGTGGGATGGCATCAACCAGAGCGAGTGCCTGAGCAGGCTATCCAGGGTTTCACGATTGAAATTCTCCTTGAGGAGTCTGGCGCAAATCTTAGCGGAAGGATCGCATAGGTTCAATTACACGTTCTCGAACGCCAGAGCCTCCCCACTCAGAATAATCCAACGGTTTGCCACAACGTGGCCACATCTCTGATTTTCACGAATGCACCCAAAGAAGCCAGTAACCATGTAGAAAAGATAGATCTCCCAAAGGGTGCGCGTGAAAAATAAGGTGAGAAGCAAGATCAAGCCGAAAATTACTGTGGTTGGGAGAATGACTCTGCGTGACCCGAAGCGGTCATCAGGCGCCCGGCAAGCGGAGCCGTAAAAGCGCTCACAACATTGTGGAGCGTAAAAGCCAACGAAACGGCTGCGCGAGTCGCGTGAAATTCTCGCGTGAACGCCTTCAGAAACACGCTAAAGGAAAAGACAAAGATAGGCGCGACGCCGAGAAACAGGCCAAGCGCAGCAGTCAGGGCCACCCACCAACCGTAGAAAACAGGCTGCCGCTCACGAGCCATGGAAAGACCTCCCAGCGGAGTCGGCAATCGCAGCGAGAAGCTTACCGCACTCGGCAGGCGGTGGAAAGGCGAGCGATTACCCGTGAGGAACAAGAACTCCCGGCGCCAGAATCGCAACGGGCGGCGCTAACGCTATGGGGTGGGGAACGCTTCTTATCCCGGTCGCTCCAGTCATAGCGTCTTAAGAAAAGCGATCAGTGCTTTCCGGTCCTCATCCGGCAGACTCAACCCAAAGAGATGGCCTTTTACGGCATAAGTCTTCGCACCGTGGGGTTTGAACCCAGTCGGGACGTAATCGTCTCGCACCCGTCGCGGATCAAACCAATCTTCGAGCGTCGCGCACCAACCGCTGTGGCCAAACATGCCTCGATACCACACGCCTTTCAGCGACGGCACCTTGTAGTAGCCCGTGCCGCGCCGCGTCTTAAGAGTTAAGTTGGAATCTGTCCCAACGCTCATGGACACGATGGCGTACTTCTTCCGGTGCTCCTCCGGCACGGTGAAACCTTCGGCCGGCGTTAGCATGTTGTTGGTGTAGAGCGGCGGCGTGTGGCACATTGTGCAACCCTGGCGCTCGAAGACCTTCTGGCCGCGTTCCGCAACGGCATCGAACTTGTTTGGATTGGGAGGAGGTTGCAGAGAATAGACGTAAAGTGCCAGAGCATAGAGCTGCTCATCGCTATAACGGCTCTGAGTCGCCGGGTCGGGCAGTTTCTGGAAGCGGGGCGGATCGGCCGAGATAAAACCGTGGTGGTTGGCAAGGGCGTCACCGCCGTCGAATCGTCCACGATTCATTGCGGCGTAACGCATCAGGTCCCCAATCGAGCGTTGTTGCTGCAGACCCGTGCGATCGAGATAATGACGATCCTTGACACCGATCAAATCAGGAACTTGAGCTGGATAGTAGAGGTTGGTGCGTTGGCGAGCAACGACGCCGGGTGGAAACGCATCTTGAGCCGCAACAAGCTCGTCCATCGACATTTGATTGACCGGTGCTTCGGGGTCTGGGCTAAGCCACGGCATGGACCAAATCGCTCTGTACCCGAGGCGAAGCGCCGTCAGGAGTTGAGCAGGATCCTTGGATTGAGCGGCGGAAGCACGAAGTTTGGATGCCACCGCGCGAACCACAGGGAAATTCCCTTGAGCCCCTTTGAGAATGGTGTTGTCAGGCATTACACGGGTATGACACATCGCACACGAGAGCTGACCGACCTCGACCGTTCCCTTCTCCCTGATCACATAGCGGGCAAATGGCATCGTTCCGTCTTTTGCAACGGGAGAGCCGATTTTTTCGTACCAAGCGGGATCTCTAGATTCCGCAACCGTGATAAATCTATCGAAGTCTATCGCCGCGCCGAACACGATTTCTCCAGCAATGATCCAATCTGAATCGGTCTTAAGCGGCGGCGCATGTCCGGCGTCGTCCCACACGATGACCGGCTCTTGTTGCTTTAGCGAATCCAGGTAGCGGGCTGGTTCGTGGCCGGGCGTATAGATCGGATAGCTTTTATAGATCGGCGCAACCGGAATTCGGTAGTAATAATCGGCGGAGACATGTTTGGGCGATCCCACAGGGTCGGCGAGTGGGACTTCCAGGGTGGCAATCGCAGCGTCGTCCCATGTTCTGGGAATTGCGGGTGCCACGGCGCTAGCTTTTTGTGGATACGCTTCTCGACTTCCACTACTCAAGCCCATCGACAGGAGAGTAAGAACAGCAACATATGGAGCTCTCATCGAGACCTCCGGCGAGACTCGCGCAGCCACAATCCTATATAGGGATCACAAGTAACTCAATAGAGGGCAAGGCTGCTACTCATTCAATGACATTATTTCTTTTCGGGCGGCCCTATTATTGCCCCGGGAGGCAGCGGCTGGAACAAGACATTGTGATAAACAGCGATCAACCATTTGCCGTCTGTCTTTGTCACGACCATAAGCGGGAAATACTTTCGCGGCGGCATGGTCCCTTTGCCATCGTAGTCAATCGTTCCAACGAGCTCCCACTCACAATGGACTGCGGCAACTCCAGGGGCAAAGAACCTGATCTGCGCGCTGGTCACCGTCAGCGTGCTCTGCCTAAACATGCCCGTGAATCCATCAACATGGGCATTCTTGATCTCTTCGCGTCCGTGAATCCTTAGAGTACCCCTCCAGTTGGTGAAGTCGGCGTCTTTGGCGAACACCATCGAAAAGGAGACAACATCGTGCTTGTTCCAGGCTAGAGTCAGATCATCCATTAGTTTTCTGATGGCAGCCTCGTCCTGCGCCTTGTCTTCAATTCTAGTAGCTGGCGACTGGCCAAGGGCCGAGAAGGAAACGTATGCAGATAACAAGGCGATGACTAGGAACCGGTTCATTTTGCTCCACAGACACAAGCGATCAAAATACGTGAGTGTCCAGACCATCGAGGAATTCTAGTTCCGACCTCTGTGCCGAAACAACATCCGAAGTTGATGAGCGGCAGGTAGCCGGAAAATCTTCACATTCGCTTGTACAATCGCGGTGCCGAGAAATCAATTGCGACGAACCGGGAAAGTCGTGCGATACGGGAGTTATTCAGAAACGGCGTTGTGGCAAGTTGCATTCCACCTAGACTCCAAGGCGGTCGGCAGAACACCATGAGGCTATCGGAATCGAGCTACTATGCGCAGATGTCCGTGGCTGTCGTTCTCCTCGGCGTCCTGGGGGTGAACTCTGTAAGCGAGAGAGGCTATGCGGCAGCAGCCGGCGAGCACGCGGTGCTTGTCGACGATATCGGCACCTACGGTCGTAAAATCTCAACGAAGTCACCTGTTGCTCAGAAGTTTTTCGATCAGGGTTTGCGCCTAGTTTATGGGTACTACTTCCCCGAAGCGATCGCATCGTTTCAGGAAGCGCAACACTACGACCCGGATCACCCTATGCTTGCTTGGGGTCTGGCGCTAGCGATGGGTCCTAACCCCAACAGCCGAAAGAATACTTTTCCCGATGACCCGCATGGCGATGGGCGAAAGGCAATTGCGATTGCACGCGCGCATTTGTCTAGCGCGACACCAGTCGAGCGGGCGCTTATCGAAAGTCTGTCGGTGCAGTACAGCACTGACCAATATCCGTCTCGGGCTGTTCGCGACGAGAAATATATTGAGGCAACGCGATCAGTTCTCGACCGATACCCTGATGACCTGGAAGCTGGCTTCATGTATGTGGATGCTCTGATGATCCGCAGTGCTTGGAACTACTGGCAGCGAGATGGTTCGCCGCTCCCCGGCACGCGCGAGGCCGCCACGGCGCTTGAACATCTCATGGCACTCGAACCCAATCATCCTGGGGCCGTTCACCTCTATGTGCATCTGTTCGAGAGTTCTGCAGAGCCGGAGAGAGCATTGCCACAGGCTGATCGGCTCGAGTCGCTCATGCCGAAAGAGGGCCATATGGTCCATATGCCCTCGCACATTTATCTGCGCGTCGGGCAGTACGAGAAAGCGATCGCCAGCAATGAACGGTCGGTGGCAGCAGATCGGTTCTTTTTGTCGGAATGGGGAGATCGGCCGTTTCCAACGGAGGGCACGTATCACCTTTCGGCCAGCACTCATACAGCGCATGCATGGGACGTACTGCACTTTGCAGCGATGCTCCAGGGAAATTATTCGCGGGCACTCCAAGCAGCGCGCGAAGTCGACGCTTCCCATACCATGATGGCGGCGAACCCACGGCAACAACGGCTTCCGGCGGTATGGCTTGTACATCAGGTCTTTGGCAAATGGCGGGCGCTGCTTGCTGAGCCGGCTCCGCCGACAGACCGTGTGTATTTGAATGGCGCATGGCACTACTTCCGTGGCAGCGCGTTTGCAGGGCTCGGGGAGCTTGACAAGGCGGAAGGTGAACAGGGAGCGCTCACAGCGACATCACGTGATCCAGCGCTGAAGGATGTGCTCTATAGGGCAAATTCCGCCGGACCAATTTTGGCGATGCTATGTCGTACCCTCTCAGGCGAGATTGCCATGGCTCGGGGAAGGCCGGATGACGCGGTTCTTGCATTCGAACAGGCTGCGCGAATACAGGACGCACTGATTTTCAATGAGCCTCCTGATTGGCCGCAATCGCAGCGTCTCTACTTGGGAGCAGCCCTGCTTAAGGCTGGACGCGCCAAAGAGGCGGAAGGTGTGTATCGCGAAGAACTCCGAGGTTTCCAAGAGAACGGGTGGGCCCTGTTCGGGTTGTGGCAGAGTGTGCGCGCCCAGGACCGAAGGGCGGATGCTCAGGAGATTCGGGAAAGATTTGATCGAGCGTGGAAGAATGCCGATGTCGTCCTAAGCGCGTCGGTATTCTGAGGACCAGGGAAAATCTCCATCGTCAAAGTCCATTCACATGTAATCAGGAGAGATGTAGCGTGCTCTCGTGGGCTGTCTAAGCCTCTACTCGACGTTGCGACCGATTGGGGCGGAAGTAAGAGTCGTTCCTTGTCGTAGAGAATCTATGCCTATCCATGACTATCGCCAATGAAGATTGGAGCGTGATGGCGTCATTGCTTCCGCCACGGTGGCAAGAAATGGCGCTGCAATCGGGGCGCACTCGAGCGGGTACGTGGATTTTCGTCGCCTGGGATTCTATTGCGTACGCTACTGCTGCGGCGACTTCTTGTCTACAGGCACAATGTCCTCGGGTGGACCATAACCGCGATCGTGTGCCAGATTCGAGACCGCATATAGCTTCAGGTCTCTCCAACTCCATCGACTGGAAATGGGTGGCCGCCCGCAGGCACAGTACAGCGTCCATTCATCTGCGAATCCTCCAGTCAGCGGCATCAAGTACGACCCGTTACGGTACGGGCTAAAGCCAGGCAAATATCGAGTCAAGCACTTTGGACACTCAACGCAATGGCGAACAAAAGCCATGGTATGTGTGGTGAGCTTCTTTCAGGGCTCTTCCCACCAGCTCTTACCTTGAACATTCTGGGTCACCTCGATATTGGCGTGGCCCAGAATGTGCCGCCCAACCTCCGGCCTTGCGTTGTCGCGTAGCATATGGCCGGAATGCATGATGCGGATGCTCCGAAAATAGCCTTATCGCTCGAGTCGGCAGTGTCCGGATCCGTGTAACATCTGTTTGTCAGCATTCGCGGGCAAAGTGATTTTTGGGAGTGTACGTACGACGTCTGCAACCGACTTGCCTATGTCTTCGTTGGAAGGGGTCAAAAGATAGGCGTGGATGTCGCCCGCATGGGGCCCGGAGAGCACCGTTGCCATACCCGAGATTTGTCCGCGCTCATTGATATTGCTAGCCGAGATTATGGAGAGGTTGGAATCCCCGGAAATGAGCGTGTTGAGGTCGGTCAGCACACCGTTCTGCCAAATGAAGCCGTGGGACCAGTTGTTGCCGTCGTCAATGGTGCTTCCCACCACTTGGCCCCGGTTGTTGATGCCGGTGGCGAAGGAGCGATGATCTCCCAACTGGTTGCTGAGGACTGTGAGTGTGCCGTCCGGCTGCCAAAGAGCGGCGATGCGAGCTGAGTCGTCAGCTTTGCGGACTTGCCCAACAATTTGGCCCAGGCTGTTAATGGCGTTGGCGATATTGGAACGTGCGACTCCCAGGTCTTGAAGCGGGAAGGCAGTGCCGTTTCGCCACACTACGGCGTGAAGCGCTGCTACGCAGTTTCCCGAGTAGCCTACGGCCTGGCCTTGATTGTTGATCCCGTTTGCGAAACCATCTGGATCGGTACCGATCAAAGGAAGCGCTAGGGCTTTGCCTTTTTCCCACAATACCGCCGATGTAGTCTTAAAAGGGGGGCACCCAGGGTCAACGACAGCCGTTTCCGCATATCCTACGACTTCTCCGCGGTTATTGATGGCGCTGGCCTGGCCGTTATTGCCGCCCACAGTCGGCAGAGCGCTCATGTGGCCTTTTTTCCAAAGAAACGGAACGCACGTAAGGTGTGTGCCGAAACCGCAAATGTCTTCGCCGTCCGGATCTGGAATAGCCGTTTCGGACATACCGACAGCTTCCCCGCTGTCGTTGATCCCGCCCCAGTTGATCCAACTGTTGGCGTCGGGTTTTCCAAGCGTGCCCAAGTCGATGTTGAGTCCGTCGACGTTGATCACCGCGCGGCCCCTTGCAACTGTTGTATTCAGATTATTAATGGGAGGATTCACGAACCCATCCATGTTCTCGGCCCAGCCGTGATTATTAAGGCCCATGGCCATGCTAAAGTTGTCTTTACTGTTGTTAGTGTGCAAATCGGTAATTTTGTAGCTTCTTTGCGCAACTCCTTCGCTGAAGCAAGCCAGAACGATCGCTGTAATCCACGGTATCCAGAAATTCCGCAACTGTCTTAGCGTATTCATGTCTCCTCTTTCCCTCCGGTGAAAGTCGCCGTGCCGATACGACTGGCGAGTGACAACTGAGGAAGCATGTGGTGTTCCACGTTCCCAACGATTACGCGAGACAACAGGCCCAGCAGTTCAGAGTTCGAAAACGAGTGGCGGAATAACAACCTCCTGGGACGATCCCAAAACAGCTCGAGCGACTGTTTCTCCCACTTTTCATACGTGTGGGCGAGACGTTACAAAATTCGAGAGTGTCAGCAGCCAAAAGTCAGGCCTTTCCATTTGTGATTGATTTTCGGTCGATTAACATACATACTGGTTCGTATGTTGGCAGCACACAAGAATCCGAAACGTGGAGCGACCAGGCTCCGCGATCCTGAGCGGACGCGGGAGCGCCTGCTACAAGCGGCAGCCCGCGAGATCTACAGATCGGGGTTCCAGAGTGCGAGCCTGGACACAATTCTGGCCTCAAGCGGCGTCACTAAGGGCGCGCTGTACTACCACTTCAGCGGGAAGGAAGCCTTGGGTTACGCCGTCGTGGAAGAGGTGATCGCCCCCAACGTCCGCGGCCAATGGGTGCGGCCTCTACAGAGCGTCAAGGACCCTATCGACGCTTTGATCGGCGCCGTTCAACGTATACCCATTCGGCCCGTGGATGTGCGAGGTGGCTGTCAGCTGAACAATCTGGCGCAGGAAATGTCTCCTCTTGACGCGGGATTCCGGAAACGGCTAGCGATAATCTTCGATGCCTGGCGCGAGGCCGTTGCCTCCGTTTTGCGAGAGGGTCAAGCCCACGGAAGCGTTCGCCGCGACGTGGAGCCCGCTGACGCCGCTGGCTTATTGATCGCGATGGTAGAAGGCTACGGGTCGCTGGCAAAGAATGCTCAGGATCCGAAAGTGATGAAAGCGGGGATCAGAAACATCGTGGACTGGCTGAAGTCTCTGCGCGCGTTTGGTAACCGCAGGAGAGGCTGATCGCATCGTTGTGAAAAAAAGCTTGCTGCATACCAATCGGTTTGTATGCGTCGTTGTTCGGATCGAGTACATGCCCACGACGGGACAAGCGGAACGGAGGATCGCTGGCAAGGAGAAGATCGTCCAGCTGCCCTGAATAAGAGCTGCGGTGCAAACCCAGTCCACACAGGAGAAGACGATGAATAACAGATTTCAGGCGATTGCTTCTATGTGTTTCGTACTGATTTTTGCCTTCGGCGCGGCTTGGCGGGCGCGAGCGCAGGACGCCAAGACTCCGTACCCCAGCATGGCTCCGCTCGATCAATACCTGGTAGCGGATCGAAACGCTGAGATTGCACTGGCCCGGAGCGCGGCTCCCCCATCCATTTCCCGCGATGCGAAAGTTATGGTCCTCGGAAGCCACGGCTATGAAACGGCGTTTGAAGGCAAGAACGGCTTCGTCTGCATGGTAGAACGCGCGTGGATGAATCCATTCGACAGTCCCGAGTTTTGGAATCCCAAGAATCGCAGTCCAATTTGCTTAAATCCAGCCGCCGCTCGAACGGTGCTGCCGATCACTTTGATTAGGACAAAATCGGTTTTGGCTGGAAAATCAAAGGAAGAAATCAAGGAGAGTGTCAAGGCTGCGATTGAGAAAAAGGAACTGCCGAAGCTCGAAGCTGGCGCTATGAGCTACATGATGTCCAAGGATGCGTACCTAACCGACTTGGGCCACCACAACATGGCGCACCTTATGTTCTACACGCCGCTCGGTACGGTATGGGGCGCAAATCTGGTGGACTCCTCGAATCATGTGTCGGAACTGTTCCCGGGCTCTCCGCTCTTATTGGCTCCAACGTACAAGGGCAACCCCGAACCGATATATATGTACTTGATGCCCACTGGCCTTTGGTCGGATGGAACGACGGATTCAATGTAGGGCATCGCACGGAGAAAAACGCAAGGGGTCTGCCCCAGTTTTTCCTTATTAGTCCGGTCAAGACTGGAGTATGAGCGCGTGATGAAAACTAGATTCGAGAGAGCAGAAAGGACAGCCTCGCTGCCCGGGAGGCTTCTGCTAGCCGCCTTGCTTTTGCTCCCATCACTTGCGCTTGGAGAAACGCAAGCGCCGGCACACCCGCAGCCTGCCACAATTCGTCCCTTTAAAATGCATGTTCCCGACCAGGTTCTTATCGATCTTCGACACCGTTTGTCGGAAACCAAATGGCCCGATCAACTTCCGGGCACGACGTGGGAGTACGGCGCCGACATCAAAAAGGTGCAAGAGTTGGCGAATTATTGGGAGAACCACTACGACTGGCGCGCGCAAGAAGCGAAGATCAACCGCTTTGACCAGTTCACTACGGAAATTGATGGACAGCAAATTTATTTTATCCATCAGCGCTCGCCCCGCCCTGACGCGATACCGCTGATGTTGATTCACGGCTGGCCCGGTTCGGTTCTTGAATTTCTCGCGCTGATCGAGCCACTCACCGATCCGAAAGACAAGAATAGCCCGGCATTCCACGTCATCATTCCTTCGCTTCCGGGCTTTGGATTTTCCGGACCCACCACCACCCGTGGCTGGGGCCCGCAGCGGATGGCGAATGCTCTGGTCGTTCTGATGGATCGTTTGGGCTATTCCAGGTACGGCATCCAGGGTGGCGACTGGGGTTCTGCAATAGCCCAAGACATGGCTTACCAAGCGCCCGCGCACGTGATCGGTCTGCATCTGAACCTGCTTTTCGTGCCACCGCCGAACCCTGAAGCAGTTGCGAAAATGAGCGATGCGGAGCGAAAGCGGTATTCGTACTTTGACCGAGAAGAGAGCAGCTTTTTTTTCCTCCAGGCCAGTGAACCGCAGACTCTCGCCTACTCCCTGACTGACTCCCCGGTGGGATGGCTGGCCTGGATGATTAGTAAATTTCAGCTGCTTACGGACAACAACGGCGACTTTCTTACGGCGGTAGACCGCGACACATTTCTGACCGATGTCACGCTCTATTGGGCGACTGCCACGGTTGGCTCCTCCATGCGAATTTATCGTGAGAACCGGCTCACCAGAGAGGAAATGTCGCCGACACCACGCTTGGAGATTCCCGTGGCGTACGCGGATTTTCCGAGGGAGGTAGCTGTCCCTCCATTTCGCTGGATTACTCAGACGTACAACGTAGTACAAAAAACTGAGATGCCGAAGGGCGGGCACTTCGCGGCTCTGGAGCAGCCCGATCTCTTGCTTGACGATATGCGGAAGTTCTTTGCAAGGGTTGATCCGAAATAAGCCAAAATTGCGCCCTGATACTTCGATGGTGCGGTCCCGGCAGCCTTCGTGATGGCGCTGGCGTGTGGTCGGACGAAACAGCAGCGCCAGTAATGTAGGAGCATTTCATTTAGAGGCAGTGCACTCGTCAATCTCACTTCGGGTACCAGGAAGTCGAAACGAGAGGGGAAAGGGGTTCCATCATGAGCGCCCGCGAAATTCAACATCAGAAGACCATCGCACGAGAGATGTTTGTTCAACAAGCTGCTTACGCTAATGCGGACGTTTCGGCTAGCCCACTGCGGGGAGCTACGATTTGCTCCACCAAGAGCAGACGGGGTTACACTCTTGAATCGACAGCGGACGAGTTCTGTGAGGCTGCAGATACCTCATTGCTTCCGGTAATCCGAGGTGATGCTGCAACCCTCATTCGATTCTTGCGGCAGTTGGAGGTTATAGCAAAACGACAGGCGCCACGAATCGCGTTCAAGGCAAAGGGTAGCATCCTACTCTTGGATTTAGCCGACATCTTGGCAGTGCAAGCCGAAGGCAATTACGTTTCGTTGCAACACCGACCTAATCCCTATTTGGTTCACGAGTCCCTCTCGTCAATGGCGGAAAAGCTCAAGCCCTACGGTTTTATTCGCATTCACCGCTCGGTCGTCGTGAATATTTCGGCCGTGGAGGAGATTCAACCTTTACCGACGGGGGAGCACAGGCTGCGTGTAAGAGGGGGGAAGGAATACTTGGTAACGCGCACATATAAACACAACCTCAGAGATCTGGCTCAACTGTGGGTAGGCTCCGAGCGCCTTTGCGGCTAACAGCAGCAATACGCATTCATCAAGCTAGGTCCAAGAACGCTAAAACCCGTTCCTTAAGTTAGCGCTTATGGGGCGATGCCCCCGAGGATCACGGCAGCGGTGTGCTGAACGGCTTCCAGACTCTCGCGCAGGAGATTGGCGTCTCCGTGCCAAAGCTGGATGTAGTCCTGGGACGCGCTTCCGCTGCGCAGCCCAATCGACTGGCAGACCACGAAGGCCACGGCTTCTCATGCGAACTGGGAACCTGGCCGCTGTCATGAAAACGATGGGTCACCGAGATGTAAAAACCGCGATGCACTATCAGCATCCCGAATTAGAAATCGTCCGCGCTGCACTGGACTAGGGCGTGTCACCGGTGGTTGGTGAAACTGGAGTGTAGCGAATCCAGCTACGGCACATTCTGCGACACACCAGGAAAACATAATGGGGATGAGTTATTGATAAGCTTGCCCAATCTCGCAGCATTTAATTCCGCCGACGATTAACGCATTATGAAAAGCCGCCCTCCTTGGGCGCCGAGGAATCTCTCGCCATTCCTTCCCGCGGAATTCTTGCAGATCGGTCCTCACCGTCAAGGGTTCGCTTCGCCGCGAAAGACGCGCCCTTGACCGCTGCGGGCCGCTCTGCACACCTCTCCGCTAAGAAGGAATGGGGATCTCTGGATTGGCGATGAGGAGTGAGCCTTTGACCTTTGGGGGAAAATCTGCAGTGTGAGGACAACTTCCCTAAGGAGCCAAATCGATGAGTAGCGTGAAGTATATCGGCATGGCAGTTTTTTGCCGGGTTGCGCGGTGATCTGCGCGTCACCTTCGAAGAAGGGACATGGGCAGCCTGGCTTTACGATTTGCTGCAAGCGCACGTCACGAAATCGTGGTCTGCAATCCGCGGAAGAATGCATTGTTGAACGAGGGGAACAAAAGCGACCGGATCGACGCCCGAAACTTAGCTGACCTACTGCGCGGCAACTATCTCAAGCCGGTCTATCACGGCGAACATGGCCTGCGCATGCTCAAAGAGTTGTCGCGCACCTATCTGACCGTCAGCAAAGATCTGGTGCGAGTGATGAACCGGCTCAAAGCACTGGTCCCAGATCGTTTGCCCCGCTGTCGTCCGTCGTGTCTGAAATCCCCTCTGCTGCTCTCGGGGGAGACTGCGCCACAACTCCCAAGTTTTTCCTTCATCCGGCGCTCAACAGCCATGACATTCTTTCGAACGGCACTCAGT
>DATEHP010000234.1:0-5056 GCA_035279505.1 Candidatus Sulfotelmatobacter sp.
TGGGATGGTGTGCCGCTGAGGCGTGAGCATGGTTTCCCTCTTCGTATCTATATTCCAGACGTACACGGAATGAAACAACCCAAATGGATTGAGTCTATTGAGTTCACGGATCATTGGGAGCCTGGCTTCTGGGTGGTGAGAGGCTGGAACAAGCTGGCGCAGATGCACGCGACCTCTGTCATCGACACGGTGGCGGTCGATATGACCATCATTGGCGCCGACAAGCGCAAGCTGGTTCCGATTGGCGGAATGGCGCATGCTGGCGATCGCGGAATATCGAAGGTCGAGGTGCAGGTGGACGATGGTCCGTGGGAGCAGGCTTTGATACGGACGCCTCTGTCCCAGCTGACCTGGGTGGCGTGGCGCCACGATTGGCCGTTCCGGCCAGGCAAGCATAAATTCACCGTGCGCTGTTATGACGGAAACGGAACTCTGCAAATCGCGGCGCCCAGCTCGCCCGAGCCAGACGGGGCGACGGGGCTGTCTAGTCGGTCCGTCATGTTGTAGAAGGGGAGCACCATTTGGCCGGACACAGCACTGGTTTTCCCGAATATCTGCTGCCAAAGATATCTGCACTTCGCAATTGGCATCCGGATGAACCCTATATGCATTATTTCTTTCGATAAAGATCAGCGCCTTTAGGAGATTAAATATGTCGATCAATGTGGGTGATGAACAGAACATTCCGCCTGATGAAGAAGCTTGCCTCGAAGAGGTCGCCAGCCAGGAGGAACTATATCTAGAGACAACAGAAGAAGAACTACGCGCGGATTTGATCTCCGAACCAGCCACGGCTAACCACTGGCGGATGAATCGCGAGAAGCTGGAAAGTGATTGGGAGCGGGAGATTTCCGATGACAAGTGCAAATAATGCTCATCGCAAGGCCGCTGCCCCCAATCCTCAATGCCCTCCCGGCGGGGAGAAGCCGAGCGGATCGAATTTCATCCGCGAGATCATCGTCCGCGATCTGGAGTCGAATAAATTTAGCGGCCGCGTACAGACGCGCTTTCCGCCCGAGCCGAACGGCTACCTGCACATTGGCCACGCCAAGGCCATCTACCTGGACTTCGGGCTCGCCGATGAATTCCTGGGGCACACCAATCTGCGCTTCGATGATACCAATCCTACGAAGGAGGAGACTGAGTACGTCGACTCCATCGAGGACAGAAGTTAGGTGGCTGGGCTACCACTGGCATGGCCTGTACTACGCTTCCGACTACTTCGATCAGCTCTACGAGTGGGCCATTCAGCTCATCAAGGCCGGGAAAGGCGTATGTACACGACCTCTCGGCCGACGAGATCCGTGAATACCGCGGCACTCTGACCCACCCTGGCAAGGAGAGTCCGTATCGCAGCCGCTCTGTTGCAGAACAATCTCGATCTGTTCGAACGCATGCGTGCCGGCGCATTTCCCGACGGCTCACGCACGTTATAGCCAACATCGTTGAGCGCTCGACCCTTTACCTGCAAGGAATCGATAAGCGAGTAGTCACGTTCTTGAAATTCTAGGACGCTGATCAGTCTCGATGATTTCCCGCTTTGTCCGGACCACCTGGGCCTGCTGGCAATGCTTGTGTGCGGAAATACAGGAAACAATGTTGACAACTACAGGAAATACCGCAGAAGACCGGTGCTGTCTTCCGGTCTAAGATAAAGCTTACGGTGGTCCCGCCGAAAATTGCAAAATCAACGGCAACTTCGTTAGCAACTTCGTTCTCAGCTGAATCCACCCCGTCGGCCATTGTGAAGTCTCATGACAGTTTCTCTCGACAAGATTCCACTCGGCATTACCGACGATAACGTCTCACTCGGCAGCAATGCTATCCATTTCTGGCACACCGACGACGAATTCGAGCGCGGAGTTCTCTTTCTCGAACTCGGGATCGCGCGCGAATCCCCGTATTGCGTTCTTTTTGGGCAACAACGAAGCGAACCAGCGTGTTTTAGAGATTCTCCCGACGAGAGGCTATGACCCGGCTCGTATGCTTTACGAGGGGCGATTCGTCATTTTGCGTCCCGAATTCTCCGGTTCGCAGACATTTGCGAAAATCGATGCCGGTTTTGGGTGCAACTGCGATGCGGATTTGGAACCCACCCTCTCGCTGTTTGCCGTGGCGCTCTGCGGCACAGCCCGTACTACACGACAGACAACAAAAGCATAGCAGCTTAAGCGCGTGGAATACATGACCGCTGAAACACAATCAGCCACCCGGACTAGCGAGCCGCTAGACCTACAAATGTTGATTGAGACGATTCCCGCTCTGGTGATCTGCGCCCTGGCCGATGGTTCTGTGGAATTTGCGAACCGCGCTTGGCAAGAATATGCAGGCGGCTCATTGCAACAAACGAGGGGTTCAGGCTGGCAGACCGGCATCCATCCTGACGATGTTCGCTGCTTCGCTGAAGAGTGGAACGCTGGCCTGTCAACGGGAAAACCGTTCGCCACTGAAGCGCGCATGCGGCGCGCTGACGGTCAATATCATTGGTTCTTAATTCGAAAAGCTCTAGCGATTCCCCCGAATCAAGGCGACGACTCGTCGTTGCGCACTCTGATTGTTTGCGAGGACATCGACGAGCGCAAACAGGCTGAGGCCAGGCTGCACCAAAGCGAAACCCAGCTACAAACATTTTTTGAAAACAGCCCGAGCATGATTTTCTTAAAGGATCGGGAGGGTCGATATCTCTATGCCAACCGGGAGTTCAAGCGTGTCCGACGCATCACCGAACAGCAGATCAACGGTAAGACGGATAATGAACTGTTTCCAGCCGAACAGGCTTCGGTCTTTCAGGCCAGTGATCGACAGGTGCGGGAAGCGGGCGTGCCGATAGAGTATGAGCACGTCACAGTCCAGAACGATGGGCAGCATACGAGCATTGTGCAGAAATTTCCTCTATTCAACCCAGATGGCGAGATCTATGCAATCGGCGGAATTGTCAGGGACATTACCGAACGTAAGCGGGAAGAGATGGCCCGCCGATATATCGAAGAAAGCCATCGCCTGATAGTAGAAACAGCAAGTGACGTCGTGGTCACCATGGACGAGACTGGGACAATTCGGTCTGCGAATCCCAGTACCACGAGAATCTTTGGTTATGAGTCAGCGGAGTTAATCGGGAAACCATTGACTGTATTAATGCCGGAGTTCATGCGCAAATTGCATGACAGTGGTTTCAGACGCTATCTGGCGACGGGACAGCGGCACATCAACTGGCAAGGCACGGAACTCACGGCGATGCGAAAGAATGGGGAGGAGTTCCCGGTCGAAATCTCATTTGGTGAACTGACCCGAGATGGTCATAAGGTATTCACCGGTTTCATCCGCGATATCAGTGCGAGAAAGCATGCGGAGGAGAAGTTGCGGGCAAGCGAGCGCACTCTCCGTGAATTAACGGAGACGATTCCACAAATGCTCTGGAGCGCTGAAGCGGACGGCGCGGTCGATTATTGTAACCAGCGAGTACTCGATTACACAGGGCTATCCGGAGAGCAGGTTAAAGGCGCCGGGTGGATGAAGACCGTTCATCACGATGACATTGCCAAAATGGCAAGGGCATGGTCGGAAGCAGTTTTAAGCGGCCAGCCGTTTCAGCACGAATTTCGGTGCCTCAGAGGAGCAGACCGCGCGTATCGGTGGTGCATTTCGAGGGCTCTACCACTGCGAGATCAAAGCGGTCGAATTCTCAAATGGTTCGGAACCGTCGTGGACCTGCATGATTGGAAAGAGGCCCAACAAGCTTTGCAGGTGACTCAGGCAGAACTTGCGCGTGTTTCCAGGCTGACGACCATGGGTGAATTGGCGGCTTCGATTGCTCATGAAGTCAATCAGCCATTAACTGCCGTTACCAACAATAGCAGCGCATGCCTGAGACTGCTGGCCAAAGGCAATCTCGATCCTGAAGTTCTACGGCGGGTTCTTGAAGAAATCGTTGCTGACGCGACTCGTGCGAGTGCTGTTATCAGTCGGATTCGCGCCTACATAAAGAAGGCACCCACAGAAATGTGTGAGCTGGATATAAACAGCGTCATCCAGGAGGTGCTGGCTCTAGCTGGCCATGACCTTCAAAACAATCAAGTGTCAGTGGACTGCCATTTGACCGAGAAGTTACCGCACGTACAGGCCGACCGTGTTCAACTGCAGCAAGTCCTGCTGAACCTGATCATGAACGGTGTAGAGGCCATGACCGGGGCTCAATCTCGCACACTCTCTCTGGAGTCTCGGACGGACGAATCAGGCAACGTGTTGGTTGCGGTAGGTGACTCGGGCACAGGCCTCGGCTCAGAAAGCGATTGTTTATTCACGCCGTTCTTCACAACCAAGGGAAATGGCATGGGTATGGGGTTGCCCATTAGCCGCTCACTCATTGAAAGTCATGGCGGGCGACTGTGGGCCACAGCCAACTCGCCTCAAGGCGCGATGTTTTCCTTTACACTCCCAGCATCTAGTGAAAGTCATTCATGACGGCGCCTCCCTTAGTCTTTGTTATAGACGACGATCAATCCGTGCGTTCCTCGCTCAAGTTCCTCTTGAGTACGGTCGGTTTGCAGGTTGAAACCTCTGATTCCGCCGACCATTTCCTGCGCAAACAACGCCCTGATGTTCCCAGCTGCCTTGTGCTGGACATCAGGCTGCCGGGATTGAGTGGTATCGATTTTCAACGCGAGCTTGCGGCGCGACATATTTGTATCCCAATAGTTTTTCTCACCGGGTACGGCGATATTCCCATGAGTGTTCGGGCTATTAAAGCGGGAGCGGTCGAATTTCTCACGAAGCCGTTTCGGGATCAGGATCTTCTCGATGCCGTGCACGTCGCTCTTGATCGGGATCGCGCGAGGCGCAAACAGGAGTCGGAACTGGCGGATATTAGGCAGCGCTTTGACTCGCTGACCGCTCGCGAGCAGGAAGTAGTTTCCATGGTTGTTGCCGGAATGCTCAACAAGCAAATAGCTGCTGAACTGGGAACCGCGGAAAGCACAGTAAAGGTTCAGCGCAGCCGTGCGGTGGAAAAGATGCAAGCAGAATCTCTTGCTCATTTGATAAAGATGATGCAAAAGCT
>DATEHP010000235.1:0-28615 GCA_035279505.1 Candidatus Sulfotelmatobacter sp.
GATTATTCATAATGAAGAGATACGATTGGGTCCACTTGCGTGGCTCGGCGAGCTGGGAATAAGGAGGCCATCAGACCAACAACAACGATTAACGTCGCAACGACGGAGAACGTCCACGGGTCCATAGTCGAGACACCCCAGATCTGGCTAGCCATTAAACGCATCACCGCACTGCTTGCCGCCAATCCGACAATCGTCCCCGCGAGAATCAGCGTTAGCCCCCTTTTAAGCACCATCGCCAGAACGTCCCCCCGCTGCGCTCCCACGGCCATTCGGATTCCAATCTCGTGGGTCTGTAATGAAACCGTATAGGCCATGACGCTAAAAACGCCTATCACAACCAGCAATAACCCGGTCATGCCAAACGTTCCGAGAATGATCAAAGTGAATCGCGGCCCAGCATAATATGAAGTCTTGAGGACATTTTCCATCGTCCCGAGGTCGGAGATTGCAACGTCGGAATCGACAGCGGATATCGTGCGACTTAGACTCGCGAGAACCATGTTCGCATTTCCTGCTGTCCTCACAATGATCCCGCGCGGTCCCGTGCCAGTGATCGTGTGGGGGAAATATACCTCTGGTCTTGGCGCATCCTGCAAGCCAGTGTTCTTCGCATCCTCGATGACGCCGATTATTTCGAAGTAAGCATCTTTCGGCCAATCGGTTGCCCATTGTTCAAAAGTTGTGAACCTTATCCTTTGACCGACAGGATCTTCGTTGCCGAAATAATTGCGTTCGAATGTTTGGTTGATGACAGTCAGATGCCGCGCTAACTCTACGTCACTTCGCGAAAGCAGCCTGCCGCGAAGCAAGTGTCGACGTAACGTTTGAAAATAGCCTTCACTGCACATATCGAATGTGGTGCTCCAAGGCTCGGAATGAGTTTTTCCCGGCACCACAATCTCGCTTCCTCCAAAGGAATAAGGCGGGAAAGAGGTAGCTTCAGTCGAAGCGATGACTCCTGGAATGGCTGCGACTCGGTCGAGCACTTTCGCGAAGTACGCTCTCTTCGCGTCAGCAGTGTCGTACCTTCTCTCAGGTAGCGATAGACGCGCATACGCAACACTTGCGGGATTGAAACCGATGTCCACTCGTTCAAGAGCACGGAGTGTGCGCACCATGAGCCCTGTACCTGTCAACAACACAATTGATAATGCGACTTCAACCACCAAAATGAAGCGCAATTTCCCGTGCTGAAGGCCGCCACTTGCCCCCTTAGCGCTTCCCGCAAGGCCGACGTGCAAGTCGCGCCTTACCAGATGCAGCGCAGGTGCGAGACCGCAGACAAACGTGGCAAGAACCGAGACTCCCACCGCAAGCAGCAGCGTCCCCGATCGGAGTGATATTGCCACTTCGGGAGGGATCGTATCAGGAGGAATCGCGATTATCATTCCCTTCAATCCGAGAAAAGCGAACAGGCATCCACCAATACAACTTGCAGCTGCCAAGAGGCCGCTCTCAACCAACAATTGCCTTATCAAGCGAGAACGTGTCGCACCCATCGAGGCACGGATTGCTATCTCTTTTTCCCGCACGGTCGCGCGCGCGAGCAGAAGATTCGCGACGTTGCTGCAGGCAATCAGAAGCAGTATGAAGACTGCTGCGACCATTGCAAGGACAGTTGCTTTGAATTGCCCAACGGAATCATCCCTCAAGGAATTGACTACTATCCTGTAATTGGCGCGAAACCAAGCCGGATAATCCTTTTCCGACTGTTTTGCAATCGCGCTAAGGTCCGAGGAGGCAGCTTGCAGGCTGACGTTTTGTTTGAGGCGTCCGATGGTTAACAACTCGTTAGGTTGAACGCCAAATCCACTAATGAAACTTGATCTCTTAAGGTCAGTTGGAAGCCAGACTTCACAACCGCCGAATCGGAATCGCGGAGGCATTACGGCCACCAATGTCCTCGGTACTCCGTTGAGATTTAGCGAAGCTCCTAGTATTTTCGGATCCCGATTGAAAAGGTTGGCCCAAGTTGTATCACTCATCGCAAACGCGGGGGGTGAATCAGGGTTTCCATCCTGTGCTGTAATCTGTCGGCCAAGAAACGGCTTGATGCCAAGTAGTTCAAAAGTATTTCCGGTCACCCAGCAGCCAAGCAATTGTTGAGTGGGCACCCCATTTCCTTTATAGCGGACGCCGAAGTAGGCAAGCGCAGCAATGTCTTCGAATGTATGGTTTTGTTCCTTGAAATCCAGGAATACGGGGACAGGAAAACGCGTAATCGAGCCAGGGGAAGCAGCATCAAAAGAGATCGAGGGAGTTGCCAACCGATCAGCGTTCTTATAAGGGAAAGGGTTCAGCAGGACACTATCGACTACGCTTCCAATCACCGTTGCGGCTCCAATGCCCAGCGCTAAAGTCAGAATGGCGACGATCGTAAAGTCGGTGTTCTTCCCCAGCATCCGCAAGCCGTAGCGAAGGTCGTGCCAAATGCTTAACATGCTTGTGCGCTCCAAGGGACGAAGGCTGTTTGATTTCTATATCCCTTAAAGGATCCGAGGGCAACTATTTTTGTCAGGCAAGCTGTGTCAGTTTTGCTGTTCTCCCCCGCCCGCAAGGGGCTGTTGGTCTTCATTTCTGGCGAATGCCGTCTATCATGGCGGGATTCTGGAAGTGAGGAAGCGCTTCACCAACCGTTTCACATGCTGGCCAACTACACCTGCAGCAAAGCGATCGATGACTCGACGGATTTCAATAGCGATTATGCCGCCTTTAATGAAGTAAACCTCGCTGCAGTCGTCGTCTCGCCGGCGCGTGCAGGAGCCACACAGCATTCAACGACTGTCAGCATAAACTTACAATGAAGCTCGATTGAAGGCGAGCGTATGCGATCGCACGCTTTGATAGTCGTAATTGCGGGGCGGACTTGGAGGCCGCTGTGGCTTGAAGTCGCTTTACCGCATGAACATCGCCATCAGCCGCTCTTTCACTTCGGGCCATTCGCTGTCCAAAATGCTGAAGTACACGGTGTCGCGCACGCGTCCTGTCCACGTAAGCGTGTGCCGCCGCAGCGTGCCCTCTTCTTTGGCTCCGATCCGCAGGATCGCATTGCGTGACTTTTGATTCAACGCATCGGTCTTCAGTTCCACCCGCATGCAGCCCCATACCTCGAACGCATGCCGCAGCATCAGATACTTCGCCTCGCTGTTCACCGCGGTTCGTTGCCACGCCGGTGCAATCCACGTAGATCCAATCTCCACCCGCCGGTTGCCGCGATCGATATTCATAAATCGTGTGCTGCCAATCGTCTGTCCGGAGCTGCGTTCCACCGTGGCAAACACTACGGATTCCCCACGCTCCTGCTCGGCGAATGCTTTATCCATCAGCGCCAGGAAGTCCTTCCGAGTCTTCATCGCATAGGGAATCCATCGAAAAATGTCCTCCAAATCATTTTTCGCCACATTCCAGAACAATTCTGCATGCTCGCGGCGGATGGGTTCGAGCCGGACGACCGACCCTTCCAGGGTCACAGGAACAATGATCTCCAGCGGGCTGACGGCCATGCTCATTTGGTTTTTCCTTCGTGGTACTTCGTGCCCTTCCTGGTTTATGATCTCGCTTCGATTATCTTGCATCTTGGGCTCATTTCAGGCATCTCAAACAAGAACGGAAAGGTGTGCCCCTGCTAAGAGCGCGCGAATGCATCTCCACTGCTCTCAAAACGTGACCTCACGCGTCCAAACAAAGACCTCGAAACCATGTTGCCAGGAGCGTTGTCGGTGAAGGCCCACTGTATCCCATTCTCGCAAATCCCGCATACCACGCGCCTTTTCCAGGATCTCCTGGCCTATACCCCCCAAGTTCGAAGCTTTTATCCTCGCTCCCCTTACTTTCATGAGTGGCTGAAAGAGGAAGCGGGACAGATTTCCTATGAGGCCTCGCGCCGTCAGCACGTGACCGACATTCTCGGGCGGCAGAATCGGTCCTGGAACGCATCGGAGAAAACGCTCGCTAATTTGGATCGCCTGCGCAAAGGCGCCGCCGCCATCGTCACTGGACAGCAGGTCGGACTCTTCGGCGGGCCCACATTTTCCCTGTACAAAGCACTGAGCGCCGTCAAATTGGCGAATGAAGCGACTGCCGCGGGAGTTGACGCCGTCCCGGTTTTCTGGCTCGCCACCTACGACCACGATCTCGCTGAGGTGAATCACGTTTCACTTCCTCGCGCCGATGGCTCGCTGGAAACCCTCACGACTGCAAGCAAGGATGTACCGGGGGCTCCCGTCAGTTCTGTGCGCTTCGACGGTGAGATCACCTCCGTAGTCGAACAGGCCGTCGGATTACTTGGCGACAGCGAAGCATCCCAGATCTTGCGCGATTTCTACCGCCCGGGCGAAACCCTCGGCAGTGCTTTCGCACGTTTCTATGCCCGCGTCTTCGCCGAATGGGGCGTCATTCTGATGGATCCCTCGGATCCTGAATTGGACCGGCTCGCAGAACCAATCTATCGTGCTGCGATAGAACGTGCGGACGAACTTGCTGCCGCGCTCGTTGACCGAGGCCATAAGATCGAGGCCGCAGGCTATCACCAGCAGGTGAAGGTCGCCGACTCTTCGGTGCTGTTATTCACCACCAGGCACGGCGCCCGCACGCCCATCTCGCGACGCATGAATGGAGACGTTACTGAGTTTGTGATCGACGGCGAGGCCGCGGCCGAGAAGCTTTCGCCAGCGCAACTCCTTGCGGAAATCAGCTCGCATCCGGAGCGATTCAGCCCTAACGTGCTGTTGCGACCCATCATGCAGGATTTTCTCCTGCCCACGCTCGCCTACACCGGTGGCGCTGCCGAGGCTGCCTACTTCGCTCAAGCCGGCGTGGTGTACGAAGCGCTTCTCGGCCGTGTTACCCCGATCCTGCCGCGCTTCTCTGCCACTATCGTGGAACCGAAAGCTCAACGCTTGCTCCAGAAGCATGAAGTCGCTATTACGGATGTCTTCGATGGTCCGGACGCACTACGCCAGCAAATCGCCGCCAGAAACCTTCCAGGCGATCTCCAGGTCGCTTTTGACGCGGCTAGAAATTCTTTCGATGCCAACATGGTTGCGGTCAAAGAAAACTTGGAGAAGCTGGATAAGACGCTGGTCGACGCTGCGGAGACTTGCCGGTCAAAAATGCAGCATCAGTTAGAGAAGCTATACGCCCAGGCGGTGCGCGCCGAAGCGCTGAAGGGCGAACTGGTAAGCCGCCACGC
Organism: Candidatus Sulfotelmatobacter sp.; assembly: GCA_035279505.1. GTDB lineage: Bacteria > Acidobacteriota > Terriglobia > Terriglobales > Acidobacteriaceae > Sulfotelmatobacter. The sequence continues at coordinate 5,195 of DATEHP010000235.1, forward strand.
CGAAGGCCTCAGTCAAGCCCTCTACCCGAACAAGGGCCTGCAGGAGCGCAGCATTGGCGGCGTTTACTTCCTGGCGCGGTATGGCCAGGATCTACTCCATCAGTTGTATGAAACCATCAACTCCAGCTGTCACGACCACCAGGTCGTCGAATTGTAGTTCCAACCGAAACCTTCAGTGAGGCAAGAGGCTTTGAATTTCTTTTCGTAGCTGCTCGTACGAGGGGTCACTGCACGACCCGTGCATTTGTTGAACGATTTTCCCGGATGGGTCAAGCATCACGAAGTACGCGTCATCAGGCTCTTTGTAGCTGACCAGCTTCTTCAATTGCGATTCATCCTGAAGTATCGGAACGAAATGCTCGCGCATATTCTCCTGGATGCCTTTTTTCATCCCTGAGATCACCATGCCACGAACGAAGCGGGGCACCTCTTCGAGCACGGGCAGTTGATACAGCTCGAATCCTGCTTGCTTGCCGAAGTCTGAGAAGATCTTTTCGCCCCATGCGCTGGTGGGCCCTTTCGATGCCTTGGTGAATCCGAACACCAGCACTGCGACCTTTCCCTTCGCATCGTCTGGCAGCACGACTTTGCGGCCTGAAAAGCTTTCACCCTCAATGCGAGGCATGGGCTGCTGAGAGTACGCCCATCCCGAAAAGAAGACAGCGAGCATGCAATAAAGTTGAGCGGCCCTGAATTGTTTTGGCATGGGTAGCACCCGGTAACTACTTGCTCTCGCTAGTTGCAAGATAAGTTCCCAACCCAATCATGATCGCCCCCGTAACGGTTCGTTGGCGGCGGCGGAATGTCGCCGAAGCCCGAATCCGCTCCCCAAGCGGCCCGGCGAGCGCAATCACGATCAGGTCTGCGGTAGTGTTCAGCACGACTGAGATCGTTCCCAGAGTGACAAACTGCAGAAAGACGTGACCGCTTCCGCGAACGACGAATTGCGGAATGAATGAAAGAAAGAAAAGCGCAGTCTTCGGATTGAGCACTTCCGTCGCGACGCCCTGCCAAAGCGGATTGCGGGCTGCCTTCACGTCCTGCGGAATCGCGTCGCGGACGCTCGTGTTCTTGCGAGCGTCAAGAATCATCCGCACGCCCAGAAAGCAGAGATACGCTGCGCCCACATACTTCACCGCGGCAAAAGCCAGGGCGGACCTGGCAAGAATGATTGAGATGCCGAGCGCGGCGGCGAACACGTGCACCATGCCGCCCATGAATGTTCCCAGTGCCGACAGCACGCCCTCACGTTTTCCGCCCGCAAGGCTGCGTGCGAGAACATAGAGCATGCCGGGCCCGGGAGCGACGGCCAGCAACACAGCTGCGGTCAGAAAAAGAAAGAATCGCGTCTCATTGAACATAAGTACTCCACTCAGTTGAGGATACCCAGCTACTTCGCGAGCCAGCTTTCCAGTTCCGCGAGTGACTCCACGCGAGGCAACTCGCGGCCACGATATGCTCCAGAAACGTCGAAGAGCACTGCATCCATGCCCACGTTGCGTGCTCCCATGTAGTCCACCGAATACACATCGCCGACGTAAAGGCTCTCAGCAGGATCCGCATTCATCTCGCGCAGCGTAGCCGCGAAGATTTCCGGATGCGGTTTCTCGTGCCCCACATTACCCGAGTCGGTGACGCAGGCAAAGCAGTCGCAGATGCCGCAGCGACCAAGGACGGCGTCGATCCGACCGTCTGAATTCGAGATCACAGCGATCGAGTGGCGCTCGCGAATTCGCTCGAGCGCTGCGCGTGTGCCGGGCAGAACCTGGTCCCAATTGGCAGAGTTCTGCGTGTTCTCGACCAGCATGTCGCGCACGCTCTCATCGAATGCGTTGAATTGATTCAGCAGGTGAGTGTGAAACGTCCACCAGAAACCGTGATCGATCTTGCGGCTGATCAAGCCTTGATCGAATTCCTGCTTCGTACGACGCTCCAGCGCCTGCCACTCCTCGAGGCTGGGATACCTTTCCGCAGCGATCGGCGCAAGTATGCGCGCGCGGTTAGGGAAGAGCAGAGTGTTCCCTACGTCGAAGAAGATGAAACGGTGCTTCGCCATCAATCAATATTACCCAACGTCGCCCTGTCGTGCGCGCTGGTTGAGAGATTGACGGTGCGTCCCGATGACGATGTAATATCGAGTACTCAAACCATTCTGACTGAGGTTCCTAACGCTCGATCCGATGGCAATCGCTTTCGTCTCAGGGTTTGCTCGAACCACGCGCGCAGTGCTGGCAATGTATCCCATGGCGCGCGCCTCCGCCGCTGTGTTGCCTGGAGTGGCGGTGGCGTTTGTTTCACGCGAACCGCGGCAGGACATCTACAACATTCTCTGGGCGGTGGTGTTCGGCTTTGCCACGCTGAACATTCTGAGCTTGGCCACGCGACGCATGGAACCGGGGCGACGCCGTATGACATTCGGGGAATTACTGGCCGTGATGGTCGTCGTGGTCTCGGTATTCCTGCTAGGCTGGGAGATGCTTAACGTCTTCCACATTTTCCCCATCAAGCTGAAGCGATAGAAGGACCTAGCAGCCCGGGCGGGAAAGACTTCCACAGTGTTCCTGACGGAACACTTTTCTTATAAGTGTGTACATACGTATTTGTACAACATAATTAAATGCTGGCCAATCAATACTTTAGAGGTAGATTTCGGTGCGGGGGAATCTGCTTTTCGATACCGGCAAAAAGCAGATTCCTCCGCCTTCGCTGCGCTCAGGGTCGGCATGACAAAATTAAGGAGGTGCCGGTTTGCGAGAGCGTCCGCGCCACATTGGAGCAAGAACGACGGGTGGTCCGATACTTGCGTTTAGCCGAAGCGACAAGCGGCAATGGCCGGTTGCCGCCGACTTCGCCCCCGTCAATGCGATTTGCGGTATGATTCGCCTAGATGGCCAAGAAACCGTCCAATTTTGAAGTGACATGTCCCTGCTGCAGTGCGGTGTTGAAGATCGACACCGAGACCGCCTCCGTCATCGCTCATACGCCTGCGGTAAAGCCGAAGACCTTCGCTGACATGGAAGCCGCGGCGAAGGCCATGCGCGAGCAGGACAGCCGGCGGGAGTCGATTTTTCAGCAATCGGTCGAGGCGCAAAAGCACGCTTCCGACCTGCTCGAGAAGAAATTTCAGGAAGCTGTCAAGAAGGCAAAAGAAACTCCCGACACCGGCAAGCCGATTCGCGACTTCGACCTCGACTGATTCATGCCCGCACCCATTCGTCCGCTGCTGCTCGGGCATCGCGGAGCGCGCGCCGTCCGATCCATTCCTGAGAACACAGTGGATTCATTCGATCGCGCCCTGGCGGACGGGTGCGACGGATTTGAATTCGATGTGCGGCGCACGGCGGATGGTCAGGCCGTAATTTGCCATGATCCGCGGTCAGGCGGAGTTGAGATTGCAGACGCGTCGGCGGATGAAGTCGATCGACTTCCGCATCTTGACGATATCCTTTCCCGGTACCAGGAGCGGGCATTCCTTGATATTGAGCTGAAAGTTCGGGGAATCGAAACGATCACTGTCGAGTTGCTACAGAAGTATCCGCCCCGGCGCGGATTCGTTGTGTCATCGTTTTCGCCGGAAGTTCTGCTGGCGATTCGAGCGGAGGACGCCCGCGTCCCGCTCGGCTTGATCTGTGAGACGCGGAGTGAGCTTCTTCGGTGGAAGGAACTGCCGGTCGAGTATGTAATGCCGCATCACAAGCTCGGCACGGCGGCGCTTCTGCGCGAACTCAAGGACGCAGGCAAGAAAAGCTTTGTGTGGACGGTGAATGATCCGGCAGAGATGGTCCGGTTCCGGAATCTTGGGGCGGACGGCATTATCTCGGATGATACGAGCCTGCTTTGTAGCATCTCGAGGGGTCCCCACAGAAGCTGAGTGTGTGCGTGAGAACTTTCAGGGTATCCCTCCGCTACGCGCTCAGTGTTCCACGTTACCCGGCGCTGAAAGGGTCGTTACGAAACTCTTCTTTCGCCCACTTCGTGGCTCATAGCGGCAATCCGTTCTACTTTCCTCGACGCTCTCGAGTTTCGTAGACTCTGAAAGAGCTGGGCTATTCTCAGACGCCTCTCCGGGGCGTTAAATCCACCCTGCCTTGTCCCACAGCGCGGATTGACTTTCTTACTGCGCGCCCGCGGCGATCGCATTCGGTGAGGCCATAGCGGCCTTGGCTTCTTTAATGCCGGCCTGGATCAATGTCTCCCAGTCGAGATGCGGAACGGGCGATGCCGCGGCTGCCTGATAAATGGCCAGAGCATCTTTCGGCCGGTTCAATTTCTTCAGGCACAAGCGTGCGGCGCTGAGTTGTGCAGTCAATGATTGCCGCTCGGCCGGATAGGCCTTCGCCAGTTCCTGGTATTCCGAGAAAGCGCGCTCGAACTCCTGCATCTCTTCGGCGCCCTTGCACAGTTCAAGCCAGGTCGTGGCCGGCATTTTGCCGCCGCCATTGTCGATGAATTCGGCATAATCCTGAAACGCCGCTTCGATCTGATGTGCTTTCAGGTGCAGTCCGCAGGTCTTGACGGTCGCATCAAGAAACGATTTCGTGTCGCTCTGCCGCGTGTAAATCTGGCGCAGCAGAGCCCAGGCATCGAGTGAATTAGGATTAGCGGAGACGTAGCTGGTGAGCAGTGCCTGTGCGTCGGGGAGCTGCCCGTGCTCCATCATGGAGCTGGCCTGCTCTAGTTCGGCATCATTGGTCCACGCGAGATCCTCCTCGATGGCCTTGTTAGCTTTCTGCTCGATACCGGAATAGCGAATCGCTAGCGCCGCCAGCGCTCCGAAGGCAAAACCGCCGACGTGCGCCCAGTGCGCCACGCTGCTGATCGATCCGAACAACGTTCCATAGAGGATCTCGATCCCAAGCCACAGCGGCAGAAGCCAGTAAGCAGCGGCCTTGAAGCGCCACAGGCGGAACGGATTCCCGGTGCGCAGAAGCCGTAACATGCTGAACCACCAGATCCACGCCATTTCGATCTTCATCTTGGGAAAGCGCACCAGAAACGCTCCCATCAGCGCGGCCACGGCTCCCGACGCGCCGAGGGTAGGAGTGATGCTGCCCGGGTTGAGCCAGGCGTGGAATTGCAGCGCCGCCACGCCCGCGATCAGGTAGAAGGCCGGATACAGCCAACGGCCCCAGACATCCTCCAGAACGAATCCCGCGAGCCAGAGAAACCACATATTGCCGATCAGGTGCATCCAGCCGCCGTGCAGGAAGTTGGCGGTCAGATAGCTAAGAGCGCTGGGATGCGCTGGAATAAACGCGTACTGCTCGGTGATGGAAGACGACGAGAGCTTTACGTACTGCTCGTTCAGAGAATCCATCTCGTCCTGTAGCTTTTGGGGATCCTCCATCAGTTTGATCTTGGCGTCGTAAGCGTTGATGACGTCACGGTAGGGGCTTTGCACCTGCTTCCACTGATCCGGATGACTCTTCTTGAACCCCTCGACCAGCCGCTCTTCGTCCGGATGCATCTTCACTTCGGGGTGCTCCGCGGCCAGGATCAGGATGTCAGACTTCACCTCGCCCAACTGGGGCGCTTCGTCGCTCATCGACATCGTGGTGAAAAGAAAAACGACTGTGTTGATGGCGATCAGGGCCAGCGTGACCACTGGCCAGCGGCGGGCCGCCATGTTTTCGTGCTTGATCGGAATTAACATCGTGCTGCCCCCGTAGACGCAGAAATTCAGCTGTGTCGGCGACAGTTTAGAGGCGGAGTAGGGCGATTCCCAGATGACTCACGGTCGTGTCCAATCTTTAGTAACCAGCGAAGGGGCTGCGCCGTTATTGCCTTTGCGAACTACGGAAATCGGGGTTTCCGAATCGATTGCGCGTGATTTCCCGCTCCAAAGCCAAAAGGTGATGAAGATTTGGTTAGCACCAGATTGCAAAGAGGCAGCCGCCTCTACAGGAAAATGCTTACAGATTGAAAGGCCAACTAGCAAGACCTGTCGGGCATCCAACGGTTCGCTTGTCCGATCGTCAATTTCCGCAATGGAATTTGAGGTAGTTCTATGTTTCGCAAGATTGGAATGTTCTTGCTTGTCTCAGCCGGGGTCTGCGCCAGCACAGTTCTGGCATCCGCTCAGACCGCGCCCTCACCAACTGCAATTCAAGCCAGTTCGTCGCCGGTTGCCTACGTGTACGTGTCGAGCTACGTCAGCAGCACGGGAAACAATCAGGTGAATGCGTACGCAGCGGGTGCCAATGGGGCGCTTACTCCGGTCTCAGGCTCGCCGTTTCATGACAACGTAGGAGAATTGGCGCTGAACGGTTCGTGGCTGTTCGGAGTCGAAGCCACAGGTTCGAGCGCCGGTCAGACAATCAATTCTTATTCCATCGCCTCGAACGGAACGCTAGCGCTCAGGAATCAGACTGTGGTCAAGGATTCGGGCGGCGGAGTGACCAGCCTTCTTCTCGATCACACGGGGGCGTCCCTTTATGCCAATTACTACACCACCAATAACGACTGTCTGTCGTACAGCATTGATCAAGCCAACGGCGCGCTCACCTATCTGAGCATTTACAACCAAGGTCCGGGGCAGGGGTGCCCAGTGACCTTCATCGCGAACAACGAATTCGCCTACTCGTCGAGTTGCTATCACTTCACGCCGATCATTTCTGCGGCGAAGCGCAGTAGCAACGGGACACTATCTCCTCTGAGCATCAATCCAGCGCTTCCCACGCCGCCTCCGGGGACAGGCTTTTGTCCGTATGTGGGGGCCGCGGCCGATCCTTTGAACCACGTTGCCATAGCAATGACACCGGTGCAGGGCGGTTTTGGGAATAACGACGGGGCCACACAACTCGCGGTCTACACAGCGGACACTTCAGGAAATCTCACTACCAAAAGCACCTATCAGAACATGCCCAAAACTGCTGTAGTGCAAACCAGCGGCGGAACATACTCCGTCAACGATTACAGGATGTCTCCATCGGGCAAACTTCTGGCGGTGGCGGGACCCTTAGGACTGCAAGTGTTTCATTTCAACGGCGGAAATCCGATCACCCACTACACGGGACTGCTCACCAAAAACAATATAAATCAGGTGTTCTGGGATAAAGCGAACCACCTCTACGCGATCAGCACGCAAGCTGGCAAGCTGTTTGTGTTCACAGTAACGCCAACCAGTGTGACGCAAGCGCCAGGATCTCCGCATAATCTTCCTGGCGCGGGGAGCTTGATCGTGTTGCCCAAGACATAGTCGCGCTTCATCTGGAAAATCAAAAATATCCACCCTGTCGCGAAATCCGCGACGGGGTGGAGATCAACTGTCGCAATCAAGGCGATTTCACTCAAGTGCCGGCGCGTGGCCATGATGAGTGGAGTCGCGATTCTACTTGGCCATTTGTGTATTCTGGCCTGCGAAAACCTGCCCTCCGGCGAAAAAGACCTCAACTACGGTCAATCCTTCACACGGCAAGTGACTCTACCTGCGCCAGTGCCGGTTGCAGGCCGAAGGGTTAGGTGAACTGACTCCAACTTGATGAGGAGGCGATGATGGGGTTAGCGATATTTCTCAGTGCTAAAGCCCGCGTCTTTTCAAACCCAATTGAGAGTCGAGTTCGATTAATCCGCGGCGGCTTCCAGGGAGGATCCGGTGCGGGCGGGACGTTGCAGGAAGGCGGCGCGTTCGGTTTCGAACTGCTCCAGGTTGGCTCCGAACTCCTGCTCTTTCCATCCCATGACTGCGCCAATGCGCAGGGCCGCTTCGCGGCTGCAGGATTCGGACCAGCACGCACCCAGCGCAACTGGTACGCGCCTGAGCAGCACGTCGCCCAGAGTGAAGGCATATTCGTTCCGGTAAGCCTCGACGACTTCCGCCACAATGTGAGAGGTGTGCGGACAGATCGGGGCACGGAGATCGGCGCCGACCAGGGCCATGCGAGCAATATCCATGGCGTGCTGACCGTGCCATTCCATCATGCCGCGGGCGGTTTCTTCGCTGACCGAACCGGCGCGGGCGATTTCGATGACTTCCTGATCGAGCATCGGGTCGAGCGAACTGCCCGGACCGACTGCCACTGCCTTCGGTTCTGCCACCGAGATCCCGATCTTGCGCGCACACTCGCGGGCTAAAGAAGCGGCGGTCGTGAGCTTTCCGCCGATCACAGAGATCATGCGCGAGGCACCTTCGTCGCTATGGTCGTGGAGAAAATGACGACGCGTCACTGCAGAAGGCTTGTCGCTCGGCGAGTTCGGGAGCGGCCGGATTCCCGCAAAGGCGTACTTGATATCGTGCGCTGACAGCTTCGCCTTGGGGAACAGACCAGAGGCGGTTTGCAGCAGGTATTCGATCTCCTGCTGAGAGGCTGAGGTCTTTCCCGGATCGCCGCTATCCGGCACTTCGGTGGTGCCGACAAGGATCTGCTCGTTCCAGGGCAGCACAAACACCGGACGTCCGTCGGCGGCTTCCGTGTAGAGGGCGGCGGTGGGAGCTCCCGAGAATCTCGGCAGAACGATGTGCGATCCGCGCACGCCGCCGATCAATGGTTTCTTCGTGCGCACCGTCGAGCGCTGGCAGATGCGGTCGGCCCAGGGACCGGTGCAGTTGATAATCCAGCTGGCGTCGACTCGTTGATCCTTTCCCGTGGTGCGGTCGCGGAAGAGTACGCCGCGGGCGCGGCCCTGGCCGATATCGACGGCGAGTACTTCGCAGTGATTGCGGACCACCGCACCGGCGGTCGCGGCCTCAAGCATCCACTCGGCGACCAGGCGCTCGGGAAATTCGCACTGCGCGTCTTCGAAGTCGAGCATCAGCCACTGATGGCCGGCGTCAAGCGCGCGTTGCACGCGAGCCATCTCAATCTCGCTGAGGTCCGGGGACTTCTTTTTCGCCAGGCGCTGGTACAGCCAGAGTCCGGCACGTACTTTCATGGCGCTGCGCTGGCTGTTCTCGTTCAGCAAAAACAGGAAGTGTATGGGATGGACGAGGTGAGAGCGTTCTCGGAGCAGGCGTTCCCGCTCGCGCACCGATTCGCGTACCAGATCCAGTTCGCCATGCTCCAGGTAGCGCAGACCGCCGTGAATGACACGCGTAGACCGGCTGGTAACGCCGGAGGCGAAGTCGTTCTGTTCGAGCAGCAGAGTGCGCTTGCCGGCGCGGGCACACTCGCGGGCGATCGCCACTCCATTGATTCCGCCGCCAATGATCACCACCTGAAAGTGCAGGCCTTCCAGCGAGGATCGAGGTTTTATGGCTAAAGTCATGTATTTACGCCAGATACATACATCTCAAACGGCATGGAATTCGTTGTGCCGGGAGAACACGTTCACCTCTGTTCATTTTGCGCCATCGCAGGAACCAGATGTAGTGACGATGGTCCATTCGACTCTGGCGCAAAGCATGCCTCTAAAATGATACCGAAAGTAACGTCATTTGCGCCGAATTCCTTGGATGCGCAGCAGGCTTCGAAAGCGGCCCAGTTTGAAAAACTGAGGGCAATCGCAAGATCGGGCGTCATCCTGAGCGGAGCCGTTCTTCAGGCGGAGCGAAGGATCTCGCGCTTTTCGGAATTGTGTTCGGGAGATCCCTCCGCCCGCTGGTGAAAACGCGGGCGTTCGGGATGACGCCGTGTATGAACGCAAATCAAACTGAATCACTACCCACGATTCTCGTCGTTTGCGCCGGATTCGTTGGATGCAAAAGGGATTCGGGAGCGGCCCAGTTTGAAAAAATGAGGGCAATCGCAAGATCGGGCGTCATCCGGAGCGGAGCCGTTCTTCAGGCGGAGCGAAGGATCTCGCGCTTTTCGGCATTGTGTTCGGGAGATCCCTCCGCCCACTGGTGAAAACGCGGGCGCTCGGGATGACGCCGATGTATGAACGCAGAAAGCTCAAACTGAACCTCTACCCAGGATTTGCGTGCGTTGCTTCGTGCCTCCGCCGTCATTTACATTGGTTGCCGAATGCCCACTACAGGAGAGCGTTTCGAACGAGCGGTCGCCATCATGGAACGTCTAAGGGCTCCGGGCGGCTGCCCCTGGGATCGGGAACAGACCTTCGATTCCATCAAGCCCTACACCTTGGAAGAAACCTACGAAGTGCTCGAGGCGATCGACAATCGCGACTGGCCCGAGCTCGCCGGAGAACTCGGCGATCTGCTGCTGCAAGTGCTCTTCTACGCGGAGATGGCGCAGGAACAATCCTCGTTCTCGATTGATGATGTTCTCGACCGGCTTTCTAACAAACTGATCAACCGGCATCCGCATGTGTTTGGAGATGTGAAGGCCGATACCTCCGATGAGGTGAAGCGCAATTGGGAAGCATTGAAGCACGAAGAGAGAAAAAAGAAAGAGGGAGGCGGGGAAGCCGGCGCAAAATCGGAAAAGCGTTCGATCCTTGCGGGGGTATCGTCGAAGATGCCTTCGCTGCTGGAGGCGCAGAAGCTCAGTTCGCGCGCGGCGCAAGTTGGATTTGATTGGCCCGATGTTGAGGGACTCTTTGACAAGCTGCGCGAAGAAACCGTCGAGTTGCGCGAACAGCTGAAAGAGTTTCCCGCCCCGGGACCGCGTCCCCAGGGACGAGGCGTTGCCGGGTCTGGCCGCACTGAGGTCCCCGACGCGTTGCAGGTGCGTTTGGAGGAAGAAGTCGGGGATTTATTCTTCGTTCTGGTGAACATCGCCCGCTATCTCTCGATCGATCCGGAGTCTGCGCTGCGCAAGACCAATCGTAAGTTTCGGCGCCGCTTTCAGTGGATGGAGGCGCGACTCCACGAATCGGGACGCTCCGCCGAGGATGCTCCTGTGGAAGAACTGGAGTCGCTGTGGCAACGGGCCAAGGCTCACGAACGAGACGCCGAGGAGAAGAGCGCGTGAGTGCGGCAACCGTCGAACTCCGGCGATGTCACGGCATTGAGGATTTTCGCGCGTGTGTTGCCTTGCAGAAGGAAGTCTGGAATTTCACCGATGCCGAACTCGTCCCGTTACGCATGTTCGTGGTTGCCGACAAAGTGGGCGGCCAGGTCATGGGCGCGTTTGATGGCGACGCGATGGTCGGGTTCGCGTTGTCGGTCCCCGGCACGCGAACCGGACATGTCTATCTGCACTCGCACATGCTGGCCGTGCGCAAAGACCACCGCAACAGCGGCCTGGGACGGCGTCTCAAACTTATGCAGCGGGAAGATGCCATGGCGCGCGGAATTGAGCTGATCGAATGGACGTTTGATCCACTGGAAATCAAGAATGCGTATCTGAACCTCGAGAAGCTGGGAGCGATTGCTCGCCGCTATAACATCAACCAGTACGGCATCACGTCGTCTCCACTGCAAGGAGGCCTCCCTAGCGATCGGCTGATTGCGGAGTGGTGGCTGAAATCGAACCGGGTGGAGACGTTATTGGAAAAAGGGAAGAACCCCGCTGTTCAAGTCGAGTCGTCTATTTCTGTTCCAGCCCAGATCTACGAATGGAAAGCGGCTGCCGAGACACGCGTCAAGGCGCAACAGGTGCAGGAGCGCAACCGCGAGCAGTTCTTGCGCGCCTTCAGCCACGGATTGGCCGTTTTGGGGTATGAACGAGACGCAGAGGGTAATGGCGAGTTCTTGCTGGGCCGTTGGGATGAGAAGTGGTCGTACGCATCAGAAGGCATTGGGTAATTGGGAAATTTAGCAATTTTGTAATTGAAAACGGGTCGTTGATAGGTTTTCAAATTACCAAATTACCAAATTCCAAAATTACTAAATTTTCCCCATGAAAATCGAAGCGATCACATTGCGCGAGATCCACATGCCGCTCGTCCATTTTTTCGAGACGAGCTTCCACCGCCTTTACCATCGCCGCATTCTTCTCGTCACCGTGCACAGCGAGGGCGTCGATGGCTGGGGAGAGAGTGTGGTTGGGGAAGATCCGTTTTACAGCAGCGAATGGGTCGACAGCGCCTGGCCTACGTTGACGCAATATCTGATCCCGGCGCTGCTCGGGCAGAAGATCGATTCCGGGCGCGAATGTCCTGCTCTCTTTGCCCGAGTTCGCTCGCATCGCATGGCCAAGGCGGCGCTCGAAAACGCCGTTTGGGACGCCGAGGCCACCCAGAAAAATCTGCCGCTATGGAAGTTGCTGGGAGGAACGCGTCGGGAAATCCCATGTGGCGTTTCCATTGGGATCCAGGACTCAGTCGAGCAATTGCTGGAAAAAATACAGACTGAACTCGCGGCTGGCTATCGCCGCATTAAGGTCAAGGTCAAGCCCGGCTGGGATCTGAACGTGCTCGAACGAATTCGCTCGCGGTGGGCTGATATCACCCTGAGCTGCGATGCGAACTCCGCCTACACACTCGATCAGGTCGAGCACCTGCGCAAGTTCGACCAGTTCAACCTGCTCATGATCGAGCAGCCGTTGTGGAACGACGACATTTACTATCACGCGCGGCTGCAGAAAGAATTGCGTACCGCCATCTGCCTCGATGAATCGATCGTCAGCGTGCGAAGCGCTGCCTTTGCCGTCGAAACCGGCGCTTGCCGGATCATCAATGTCAAAGTGGGGCGTGTGGGCGGATTCTCCGAGGCGTTGAAGATTCACGACCTCTGCCACGCCCACAACATTCCAGTCTGGTGCGGAGGCATGCTCGAGACCGGCATCGGACGGGCGCAGAATATTGCCCTTTCGACTCTGCAAAACTTCAGCTTGCCAGGAGACGTGTCCGCGTCCAAGCGGTATTGGAAGGAAGACATCGTCGATCCGGAGATCGAAGTTTCGTCCGAGGGGATGATCGCCATCACCGACAATGTGGGAACGGGTTACCGGGTCAAGCCGGATTTGATCGAGAAGCGCACGGTGAGGAAAGAAACGCTGCGGGCGTGAGGATTCCGGCAAAGCCGGCCATTGACTTACTGCGGGATCTTCTGTGCTGCGGCCCCCACGGGTTCGTGATTGTGCGCCAGCTTCTCTTGCTCAATCTTCAGGATGTCCACGGCTTTGGCGAAGGTCAGATCGTTGGGCACAGGATGAAAGTCGCTGAGCTTCTCGTCCGAGATCATGCTCAGGCTTTTGAACAGCAGAATCTTTCCAGTGATCTGCAGGCTCATCGCGGTGATCTCCCAGTCTCCTTCGCCGACGTCCGCCTGCTGCACGCGGAAGTGCCCGCCTTTGTCGAGATGACCGAAGAGTCCCCACCCGAATGAAACTTCACGAAACAGGGTGCCGTCGATTCTCGCGATCCGATGTTCTGTGGTATCGATCAGCAGGTATCCTTGCATGCCCTCGAGCACCTGCTCCACTCTTGATGGAGGCGAGTAAGCAGGGTTGGGCGTGAATTCCAGTTTCACCAGCTGATCTCCAACCTTTCCCACTTCCGGGCCACCGGCCTCGGTGCCTGCGTATTTATAGCGGAAGGCATCGGGTAGGGCTTTTACGATGCGAAGCGTGCGGTCGGCATCGTCTTTCTCGCGCGCTTGTTTCTTTCGCAGTTGGTCGGGATTGCCTGCCAGCCAATTCAAGTGATCCGTTTCAGCTTGTTGCTGCTGTGGAGTGAGCGGCTGGTCGTTGATCGCAATCAGCATCCCCGCCATGGCGTCTTTGGTTTCGACGTAAAGCCTGGTCTGCGATCCCTTGGGCGTCTGTTTTCGGGATCGGAACATTTGCTTCTGCGAGGGTTGATTGGCTGCCGCAAGTTCCCGGGCTACCATTTGACGGACGATCTCATTGGGAGAAATCTGCGGCGCCGCCTCCTGGCCGCCAAACAGGGCTGGTGCGATCCAGAAAACTGCCGTGCAAACCACGAGTCTGTTTCTCCAGGAATGCATGCACAATTAGTGTAGCAATCGCCCGCAAGGGGTTGCAGATGCAAGTCTAGTGCACCTTCTAGTCCGATTGTCCGCCCGCGCTGGCTTGCCGCCCACTCTGAGAGTTGGGTATAGTCGATGCAGCGGCGGCCGTCCCGGTAAACCTGCCTTCCAGAATTCCGGTAAGCAGTATCCGCTTCCTATAAAGGAGAAACATCCATGAGTGCTCCGTTGTCGGCAGACTTGGCGCAGATTGGCAAATCCGTGGTCATCAAGGGTGAGTTGTCGGGCAGCGAAGACCTTTACGTCGATGGTCAAGTAGAGGGCAGTATCTCGCTGAAGAGTCATAGTTTGACCGTGGGACCGAATGGGCAGGTGAAAGCTTCGGTGGAAGCCAAGGGAGTCGTGGTGCAGGGAAAGCTTGAGGGTAACGTGCAGGCGAGCGACCGCGTCGAATTACGCAAATCGGCCATGGTCACAGGAGACATCACCACGCAGCGCATCTCCATCGAGGAAGGTGCTTACTTGAAGGGTAAGGTCGACATTTCGGGCAAAGCCGAGAAGGCCGCAGGAAAGTAACTACTTGCAGATCGCAGCACAGGTTAAAGTCTTAGTTGCAAAAGTCATTTCAAGTCCCAGAGCACTCGCTGCCTCGGACGTAGCGGAGTAGGTCTGATGGCAACGGTGGCGCAGAACTTCATGAAGCTTTTTCGCGGTTCATCGAGCGGCTCACAGGCGGAGACTCCGCAAGGACCGCAAAAGTTGACGCGCCGCTCTAGCGGCCTTGGCGAACTCGCGCGTCTATGGGAGTCCGAGACACCGCTCTGCGTTCTCGATCTCGGCTCGACCTCGCCTACCAACATCACCTTCTTTACTGGGCGCGCCCACAAAATCTACAGCGAAGACCTTCTGGTGGCTTCGACAGAACCCCATCTAGTCATCAAAGACGAGCAAGGCAACGTAGCGCTGGATAGCCGCAAATTCCTGGCGGATAACCTGCTTTATCCAGCCGCACATTTTGATGTCGTGCTCTGCTGGAACTTAGCCGACTATCTCGATGAGAGCCTGGTCCGTCCGGTCATGGGAAGACTGTGGTCGGTCCTCAAACCGGGCGGAATGCTGTTAGCCTTCTTCCACACCAAGGACGCCGGGCCGGATTCTCCCTGCTACCGCTTCCACATCATCGGCAAAGACACGCTGGAGATGCAAAAGATCGTGATGCGCCGCGAGGCTCGCCGCGGACCAACTGGAGCCGTTCACACCGCCATCATCGACGGTTTCCGCCTGCAGCGAGTCTTCAACAATCGACACATCGAAACTCTCTTCCGCGACTTCGCTTCGATCAAATTTTTCCTTGCTCGCGACAACGTGAGGGAAGTGCTGGTCGTGCGCTAAAGGAAGTTGCAAAGAACCGCGGCCACTCGCTAGAGCGGGGAGTCTCAGGCTGTACTACTCAACCTGTCTAGAGCGTACGCGTTGAGGCTGGCTCCCATGTCCAATTCGCGAAATCCTTCCGCAGCTTGGTCTTCAGGAGTTTCCCGGTCGATGTGTGCGGAAGTTCCTCCACGAACACAAAAGCATCCGGCACCTGCCAACGCGCGAAACGCTTCTCCAGGAACGCGCGCAACTCAGCCTCGGTAACGGTAGTCCCATCTTTGAGCACGATCACCGCCAGTGGCCGCTCTTGCCATTTCGGATGCCGCACGGCGATGACCGCAGCTTCTCTCACTGATTCATGACCGACAATGGCGTTCTCCAAGTCAATCGAACTGATCCACTCGCCGCCGGACTTGATCATGTCTTTCACGCGATCCGTGATTTTCACGTAGCCCCCGGCATCGATCGTGGCGACGTCTCCGGTACGAAACCAGCCATCGGCCGTCCATCGATCGCCCCGCTCCATGCGGTAATAGCTGTCCGTGACCCACGGTCCCCGCACTTCCAGTTCCCCGTCCGTCTCGCCATCCCACGGCACTTCTCCCTCCAGTCCAACCGCGCGTATGTCGATAAAGGGTGACGGCACACCTTGCTTGGCGCGCAGAGCGTAGAGATCATCCGGGGGCCAGTCTTTCATCGCAGGCTTGGGAATCGAAACCGTCGCGATCGGAGCCGTTTCAGTCATCCCCCAGGGCTGAATCACGCGCACCCCGAACTTGTCGAAGCGTCGAAACAATGATTCGGGGACAGCGGAGCCCGCGGAGATGATTCGCAGCCCCGGTGCCAGTCTCCAGCGGCCCGGATGGTTCTCGAGCGCATTGATCACAGCCAGCCAGACCGTAGGCACCGCGCCGGTCAACGTCACGCACTCGTTCTGAAGTAGATCGAGCAGAGCCTCAGCTTGAAGATTTCTCCCCGGCATCACCTGCTTGCATCCATTCATCGTCGCGGCAAACGGGAGTCCCCACGCGTTGGCGTGAAACATCGACATGGCATAGAGCACCGTATCGTGGCAGCTGATCTGGAAGCCGTCCGGCAACGAGATGGCGAAGGAATGCAGTGCGATCGCGCGATGTGAGTAGACGACACCTTTCGGATCGCCGGTTGTGCCCGAGGTGTAGCACATGGCGGCGGCATCATCTTCCGACTTGCGGGGTAGTTGCGGTTCGCCAGTTTCCTTTGTGAGGAACGTTTCGTAGGACTCGCATCCGTGGGGCTGGCCGCAGCCGTGATCCACTACCAATACGCGCTCGAAGTTCACGCGCGCGCGGATCTTGTCGAAGATTTCCAACAACGTGCCGTCGACGATCAGAAAGCGATCTTGGGCGTGGTTCGCGATGTAGGTAAGCTCGTCTGGATGCAATCGCAAGTTCAGAGTGTGCAGAACCGCACCGGTAGCGGGGATGCCGAAGTAGGCCTCGAGATGTTCATGCTGATTCCACATCAAGGTCGCGACGCGATCTCCCGCCTCGATGCCGGCGTGCAGCAGTGTGGCTGACAGTCTTCGGGCACGCTGGTGCAAGTCACGGTAGGTGCCGCGATGTACAGAGCCGTTGGGCAGCGCGGAAACAATCTCGACCTCAGGGAAAAGTTTTCCGGCCCGCTCTAACAGGCTGTCGAGTAGTAAAGGGCTGGACATCATGGTGGATTTCATAGGACTCCATCAAATGCAGGGTAAACCGGCGATTACTGTGGCGGCGGCGCCGGCATCGGCGCAGCAATCCGACTGAACGCTTGAATCGGCGAGGCATTATAGCTTTAAAGCGGTTTTCTACATCCCACTTTCTGTGCGTATGTTGGTCACACGAGGAGTCAAGCGTGGACGCGGATACAGCCATTGGCGGGCCTGGCGGCCGTTTTCCGTCGACGCACGTGTCTCTGATTGAAGCGCTGCCTCGGATCTTTCCGATGCAGCGATGGTTCGCCCGCAAGGTCCGCTCCAGGGGTTGGGGAATTGTGGTCGGTTCCTCGCTCGGATTGCTCTTCGCCTTCATTGCGGCCGTTATGGATGCCAGCAAGGGAAAGCCTCACTACTAGGCCGCGGAGGTGCTGAGGGCTTGGAACTCGGCTTTTCGCGAGGTGCGATCTTTCCAGATGATGACTCCCATGCGGAAGAGGTAATGACTCGAGATCTCGACATTCTCGGCCGCTCTTGTTCCATTGGTCAGAATCTGGCGCACTTCTTCGGGGACATACGCCCTGCGCACCGAGGCGACTCCGTCGAGGCGAGAGACGTGACTCCGCATCAGCGGAAATCCGGCGAACACCAGCGCCAGATGTAACGGATGGCGGATCAGGTCGTTGATCAGGACGGCACAGCGGCTGACGCGAGAGGCTTCGTCCACGAAGCGGGCTAAGTTCTCCGGATCGAGATGATGCGCAAAAAGGCTGCAGCTTACCAAATCGAAGCTCTCGTTGCGGAAGGGAAGAGAAAGCGCATCGGCGACCAGCGCACGGTGCCCTTTCCGCAGGTGCGAGGGAACGCGGTCGAGATCGGTGATATCCAGCGTGATTCCCTTTTTCACTAGCTGCGATGCTGCGACTCGCGGGACCTCGCCATGTCCGGATGCAACCTCCAACAGTGAGAAGTGCTTTTGTCCCGTTGAGGATGAGACGCGCTCGACCAGGTTGCGAGTGGTGGCTACGCCCCCGAACCATCGATTGATCCGGCACAGATCGCGTAGGGAGGTCTCCGCATCGGGTACGGGACACTGATCGGAATCGAGGATTTCTTCCGAATCGACGCGCAGCATGCAGAGTTTTGGGTTGCCCCAGTTGCCCAGAGTATAGACGAAGTGGCCGGCCCAGATGTCAACAGCACGTCAACAAGGCTACTGGACCTCAGCCAACTCTTCTTCCAGCAGTTGCTTGTTATACAGGTCGCTGTAGTAGCCGTTCAAGGCCAGAAGTTCGTCGTGGGTGCCGAGTTCGACGATGCGTCCGCCATGCAGCACGGCGATGCGATCCGCATTGCGCACGGTGGACACGCGGTGGGAGATGAAGATCGTGGTGCGTCCCGCCATTACGTCGCGCAGATGGTTGAGGATCTTGTCTTCGGTATGGGTGTCGACGCTAGAGAGCGCGTCGTCAAGGATCAGGATCCGCGGATTACGGATCAGCGCGCGAGCGATCGCTGTACGCTGCTTCTGCCCGCCCGAAAGAGTGATGCCGCGCTCGCCGACCAAAGTTTCGTACCCCTCAGGGAAGCTTTCGATGTCGACCGCGATATTGGCGGCGTCCGCTGCATCGTGAATGTCGGAGTTGCTGGCCGACTCGACCCCCAACGCAATGTTCTCGCGAATCCGGTCGCTGAACAGGAACGTCTCCTGGGGAACGAAGCCGATACTGCGGCGCAGGGATTCCAGAGTATAGTCCCGGATGGGCCGGCCATCGATCAGCACCATACCTGGGTCGGCGTCGTAGATGCGCGGAATGAGATCGACCAGCGTTGTCTTGCCTGATCCGGTCGGGCCTACGATGGCGAGGCTGCTGCCTGCAGGCACGCTTAGGTTCACGTTGTGGAGAACGGGCTTGCCGTCGTAACCGAAGTTCAGATCGCGGAACTCGATCTCGCCATTGATCTCGCGGACCTGCGCATCGGGCGCATCCTGGATTTCCGGCTGCTCCTGCATGATCTCGTTGATGCGGATCAACGATGCGGTCCCGCGCTGGAAGATGTTGATGACCCAGCCCAGCGCGATGATCGGCCAGGTGAGTTGCATCATGTAGGTGCTGAACGAAACGAATTGGCCGACGCTCATCGAGCCGTCAAGCTTCAGAGTGGTCGTAATTCCGGGCAAAGTCCCGCTGAGATTCGTTACGCGAGTCAACGTTAATCGTCCTGTGAGCACTTCTCGTCCGCCGAGCCACAAGACCAGAACCACAGCGCAACCCAGCATCAATTCCAGGGTGGGCCAGAGCATGCCCATCAGGCGCACCAGTTTCAGGCTGCGGCGGATGTACTCCTTGTTCTCGCGCTCGAACGCTTTGATCTCGGCCTCTTCCTGTACATAGGCGCGGATCAGGCGTGCGCCGGAAAAATTCTCCTGGGCGCGGGCTGAGATGTCGGAGAACATCGCCTGAATGCGTTCGAAGCGCTCATGGATGCGCCGGCCGAAGGTCTGGATGACGACGCTCACCGCAGGCAGTGGTAAGAATGTGAGCAGGGTCAGCTTCGGGTTGATCGAGATCATGAACGCCAACGCACCGGCTGTGTAGACCATGGTGTTGGCCGAATACATGATGGCCGGGCCGAGCAGCGTGCGGACCGCGTTCAAGTCGTTGGTCGCGCGCGCCATAATGTCACCGGTGCGGTTGCGCTGATAGTAGGAGTAACTCAGCCCCTCTAGCCGCGAGAAGAGATCGTTGCGTAGATCGAATTCGATGTCGCGCGAGACGCCTATCACGACCCAGCGCGTCAGGAACTGGAAAATCCCCTTGGTGACGGCGATGGCCAGCAGCAGGCCAGAATAAATCAGAAGCTTGTGCCGCGTTACGCCCTGATTCAGATCGTCAGAAGCCTTGCCGATGACCAGCGGGAACAGCACCCAAATGCCGTTGTGGAGCAGCACACAGCCCGAGCCCAGTGCGTAGGCCCAGCGATAGCGCTTCACGTAGGGCAGCAGCGGGCGCAGGCTCTTCAGAAACATGCAGATTCAGTAGATGAAATTTTAGCAGGCACGGTCGCAGGGAGTTGCTAACTTCGCGGGCTGCCCTGGGGCGGTCGAAGAGGTCATCCGCTGTCCTCAGGTGCATCGCCGTGAGGATAGCAGCCATGAAGCTGATGACGCGCTTGAGAGCTTCGTCCATTGCAAGACGTATGAGCACTTCGTCCTTTTTTCGCCGTAGGATATCGTGCAGGCTTGCACAAGGGGACGGCGGGATAGGAGGCAGGAGAAAAGAAGTCCGTCCTCCATAGTAACGAACGAGTAAACAGCCTGTTCCTCCAGCAATGAACGCTCAGATGTGAACTAGATCGAAAGAAATTGAAATTTGTGTGCAAACGCCTGTTTTCGTCACTTGGCTCCGCTTTGGACTTGATACGCCGCGGATTTACTTCTTTCGATCCAGTTCAAGTTGAATCATCCAGTCGCCGCCGTCAAAGTTCTGTGGCGGTTTCCCCGGCAGAGAGTCAATTGAACTCCCCTTGGTCGAAGAGTCGTAAGCGACATACACGCCATGAGAGGCGTCTGCGCGAAAATTCAGCGTTACAAAAAAGGTTGACGGTAGGCGCGTGGGAGACACTTCAAAACGCGTCCAGTCATCTTGTAGGTGTGAGAACGCCGCGTATCGGCCTTTCCAGATGGAAATAAGCTTGGCATCGACATCAGAGAGAGCAATATCGAACGTGTTCTCTGGGGGCTTCTCATCGCCGTACCGTGAGCCATAGACCCAGACGGCTGTGAGATACCAATCGCTCGCATCAGGAACAGTAAACCTCCGTCCCTCTCCACCTCCGGCAATAGATGCACGACTAGTTTCGGTAGGCTTACTCGACGGTATTCTTATGGTTTGACCGGACAGAGACGAGAGAGAGCACCGTTCCGCTCTAACTTCACTCACTACCAGTCTTTCGACCAGCACTGGCTCGGCATCGCGCCACCACCGGCCCAATGCAGCTTCACCAGAGGGCTTGATCTTTTCAACGACGGCAAGCAGGCTGTCGGAGGGTCTTACAGCATCTATGCCAGCTAATTCCCACCCTGTAAACACTTGCGCGACAGAACCCAGGCCGATGATGTCACTTAGTCGTTGCCATTGCGCAGCTGCCCTCGTCATCTCCGATGGCTCTTTCGATGCGACGTCTTTTTGCAGCCGCGCCACTCCATCCTGACGGTAGTCGTATGGCTCAGGCCAAAGCGATTCGCCCTTGGCGGCGTATACCCGGTCAACAACTGCTGAACCGATAAAGTGCGCCCAGCCTTCTGCGGCACTATTCGCCAGCCAATCCCTGTTCTTGAGAGTCCGATACATGGCAAGGTGCCCCAACTCGTGGCAAATCCCGTATATGTTGAATATCCCTGATTTGGCGGGTGGTGCGAGGGAATCCAATGACGAAATCGACAGGAAGAGCTGATCCTTGCCGTCGTTGAAGAGGCGTGACCCAACCCCGTCACCACACGTTACCGAGAGGGTGACTGTCTCGGGCATGTCGAAACCTGAGGTCAATGTAAACTTCTCTAGCCGCACTCACAGTTTCTGCAAGTGCCCGAGCATAATTAGCGTCAACAATGCACTGAGTGAGCTTGACGTGAGGAATGGCCAGCTGATCGCTCGCTCCAAAACAAGTCACGGACATGATCGAGACGGATAGGAAGAGGCGACGGAATATCATCATCACTACTCTCCGGTACGATTTATCCGCGTGGCACAGCCCAAGTCCGCGCTGCAGAACTCCACCTTAGATAACCAGACCCACGGCTGTCAGTGACCCATGTCACATTGACGAAAAATCGCCATTTCGCTCATTGACCTGCCCGGATGGGTTTTGAGAGAAAATCGCCTGGCTGCGACAATCAGGTGGCCGATCAACGGAAAGGCTTACCCATCGCGACGTATAACAAAATCAGAGCCAGATAAAACGCAGCCAGAGCTTGTAGAAGAAAGGTCAGTCTCCAGCCTCGAATACTCCGCAAGAAGGAAACTAGACTCGTACCACCGCATACCAGACCCGTAGTAAAGGTCACCACGGTTCCAACTACGCCGATGTCCTCCATCCTATCTGGGGAGATCAGTTTCTCAAGGAAGGCCCCGGCACAAATGAATAGTGTTCCAGCTACAAGCGCCAAAGTGGTCACGTAGGCGATTGCGACAAGTGCGCAGTGGGCTTGCGACTTTATGATCTGGCGAAAGCTGAAGGCAATAATCGCCCCCATCAGGCCAAGTTGAACGATCGCACTGACGGTAAGAGAAAGTGGACTCATCTCGGATATTCGGAGCGCCCAGACATGCGCTCACATCATTGAACGAGAACTCTCTCATTGAGCGCACTGGCATGTTCTCACTGTTCCAACGCATTCGCAACGGAACCAATTTGTTTTTGTTGGCGAAAAATCCCCATCTCTAACAATGTCGGCGGTGTCAAGCACGTTTTGAGCAACACTTGTGTAAGCACTCATAGAAGAGCGCCATTTCGCTCTCGTAGTTGCTTTGCGCGTTTCCAACCTGGGCTCGCTTTGAATCGTCAGGGTCAGGAACTCGGTCCGACCCAGCCATCTCTTCGATCACGCACTGCGATCAATATTCGTTTCTTCGAACTCCCTCACTTACTAGGAGCGGGATGCCCAATCATTACGTCGGTGATGGACTGCACACCATCGGGATGTCCGGGCTTTCCCGCGTGCGAACCGAGCTTCTGCCAAGGGCCATAGTCGCAGCCCTGGCGCCACATCCAGTACAGATGCACGGCTAACTTCCGCGCCATCGCTACTTTCGCGATCTTTCTTCCACGCCGCATGGCCAGGTGAAAGAACTTGTTGCGTCACTCCTGCTGACTGCGCACCGTAACCTGTGCCGCTTCCACCAGCAGAAAGCGCAGCAGCACGTTGCCTTGCTTGCTGATGTGTCCCTGCCGGCGCCGATCACCGCTGGACTTTTCTTCTGGAACCAGCCCGACGTAGCTGGCGATCTGCTTGCCGCAGTGAAAACGTTGCGGCGTTCCGATCACCAACTCGAAGGCCAGCGCCGTCAGCGGACCGACTCCGGGATGCGTCATCAGCCGCCGCGTTACCGGACGCTTCTCCACTTCCTCTTGCAACGCGTACGTCAGTTCCTGGATCTTCGGCGTCAGTTGATCGAGTACGTCGAGCAGGTCCTGCCGTCGACGGCTGGCCCAAGGTGCTAGTGCGATCGACTCCAACTCTTTGCGACCGGCAGTTCGCCACAGAGCCTTCTTGCGCCGCAGTCCTTCGTTGAGTGCGACCACGTGCAACTGATTCATCACTCGCGTGCGCATCTGCACCAGGCGATGCCGATGCCATAGCAGTTGTCGCAGGTCGCGATTCTCGGCGTCCGGCACCCAGATCCGCGGAAAGCGGTCTTCCATCAGCAATTGCAGTATGAGCTGCGCATCCTGACGATCTGTCTTCTGCTTCCGCACCCGCTTGGTGCGAATCTGAGCGGGATCTCCGATCCACAACTCAAACTGCAACTCGCGCAGCAGACGCTCGAACCAGCGTGAGTGTCCGCTGGACTCCATCCCAACACGCACGGCTACATCCCGCTTCTGAAGTTCCCGGTAGAACTGCTCAGCCTGCTCGGGATGCGCCAAGCGC
>DATEHP010000236.1:0-3485 GCA_035279505.1 Candidatus Sulfotelmatobacter sp.
ACCTGGTTCTCGCCGACCACGAACTTGTTCTTCGGCGGAATCCACAATTTGAAATCCCGCCCATCGCTCACCATGTCGAACGCCGTCGTTCGCACGAACGGCATCAGTCCGATCATGTGCAATTCGTCCGGTTTCTTGGCCAGCACGTATCCCCGGATTTCTTTGTAATCGGTGACGTGCCCCTTTTTCATCCCGCCGGCAGAACTGTCGATGTCGACCGTAGCCTTCAGGGTACGGATCGCCTCGGCCTGCTGATTGAGGGCGTCGATCAGACCCTGTTGGGTTGATTCCTGCAACGGCGTCTTCGAATACCGGTCTTCGACCGGACGCGTCCGAAACAGGCACCCCGTGGTAGGCAACAACGCCAGAAACAAGGTTAAGGATAAGAAGGGCGGCTTAAGTCTCATGAATATACGAACAGTCCCTCAGAACTATTTGAGTATACCGGATCTCAAAGGGTTCAAAACCGTCTTGGCTCACTTTCAGTACTGTCCTAACACATCAGACCCCCTTTAGATCGAGCCAATTACGCGGGGTCCTCTACTCCGTGTCCTCCGCTTCGGGAGGGCATGGCCTGCCTTGAGCGCAGTCAATGGGGGTATCTTTATTTCCTCAGTGCTCCTCTGCGCCCCTGTGGTGATGTTCTCGAGGGCGCGGAGGATCAGGACAGAAACACTCAGCCCTTTACCCAAAAGCCGTATCACCAACGTCAGCCCGGATGTTTCCCCACCTCGTCTAAACTGTCCTTAAGGTGAGAAAACTAGTCTGGCTCATCCTGATTGCGATCATCGGCGCAGGCAGTTGGTTTGCCTGGGCCGTACTCATCCCCGTCGAACCATCCGGCCAGACATTTGTAATGCTCCACCCCGGATACTCCACCCGCCGCATCGCTTCGGAATTGCAGGGCGCCGGCCTGATCCGCAGCAAGGAAGCTTTCATCCTCTGGCACTATTTTCGCCGCCGCCGCTCGCTGAAGGCGGGAGAGTACCTGTTCGATAAGCCTGCCAACATTATTGACATTCAAAAGCGCCTCCGCCGGGGCGATGTGTACTTCCACACCGTCGTCGTCCCCGAGGGCTATACCATGTTCGACATCGCCCGCGCGGTGCAGGACGCCGGCCTGGGTTCCGCGGAGGATTTCCTGAAAGTAGCCCAGTCCGATACCACGCTTATCGCCGATTTGGATCCCGCGGCCAAGTCTCTCGAGGGTTACCTCTTTCCCGAAACTTACGAATTCTCGCGGATGATGACTATGCATGACATGGCCGCTGCCATGGTCAAACAGTTCCGCCAGGCGGCCTCGCAGGCCGGGTTGCTCCCCAACCCCGCCTTAGGAATGGTGGAAGGGACTGCGCCATCGCGTTCAATGCATGAGCTCGTAACCATGGCTTCGATCGTCGAAAAAGAAACGTCCGTCGCCGAGGAGCGCCCGCAGGTTGCCGGTGTCTATTACAACCGCCTGGATAAACGCATTGCCCTCGACGCCGACCCCAGCATCATCTATGCCGAACTGCTGGCTGGCACATACCAGGGTGCCCTCCACCACGCCGATATGAGCTTCTCGTCTCCCTACAACACCTATCGCAACGCCGGACTCCCGCCCGGCCCCATCTGCAATCCCGGACGCAGCTCCCTCGAAGCTGCCATGCGCCCCGCTCAAACCGACTACTACTACTTCGTAGCGGATGCCCAAGGCCATCACCGTTTTGCGCGGACCATGGAAGAGCACAACAAGAACGTAATCGCTTACCGGAAAGCAATGCGCGGCCATTAGATTCTCAGGTCCGACGCCGAAAGAGCGAGAAACACAAAGTTAGGCATGAGCGGGGGTGCTCACAACCGAGCATGAAAACAGGCGTCATCCCGAAGCCCCGCGTTTTCTCAAGCGGGGCGAGGGATCTCTCCGGCATACACTCTATAGGGAGATCCTTCGCTCCGCCTGAAGAACGGCTTCGCTCAGGATGACCCCGCGGGATATGCATCCGTAATTTTCGAGAGAGGGCACGAAGGTTTACGAAGAAGAACAGCTTCACTCCTTCGTGTTCCTTGGTGTCGTTTGCGGTTCGTGATCTTTCTATTCAGCCGAAAAATACCCTATCTCCCGTATCTAGCGCTTTCGGGGATGCGCCCTAAGCCTCCCTCGGATGGGCGGTATAATCAAGCGCAACGATGGGGCTTTCCTCCGGCACAAAGCTGGGACCTTATGAGATCGGCGCGCCGTTGGGCGCAGGCGGCATGGGCGAAGTGTACCGCGCCCGCGACACGCGGCTCGACCGCAGCGTCGCCATCAAAATCCTGCCCCCGCACCTGGCCGACAAGGCTGACGCCAGCGAGCGCTTCGAACGCGAGGCCCGCACCATCTCTTCGCTGAACCATCCCAACATTTGCCAGCTTTATGATGTGGGCACGCACGACGGAGTCCGCTATCTCGTCATGGAACTGCTGGAGGGCGAGACGCTGGGCGAGCGTTTGCGGCGAGGGCCGTTGCCGATGGAGCAAGTGCTGCGCTACGGCGCCGAAATCGCCACGGGACTGCAGGCGGCCCATCGCTGCGGCGTGGTGCATCGCGATTTGAAGCCCGGCAACATCATGCTCACCAAGTCGGGCGCAAAGCTGATGGACTTCGGCCTGGCCAAGGGAATGACTTCGCCGACGGCGGTCTCTTCCGAACTCACCGCGACGCTCACCAGTTCGCATGCCACTCCACTGACGCAGCAAGGGACTATCGTCGGAACCTTTCAGTACATGGCGCCCGAGCAGGTGGAAGGCAAAGAGGCCGATGCGCGCAGCGACATCTTCAGCTTCGGCGCCGTGCTGTATGAGATGGTCTGCGGCAAGCGGGCTTTCGAGGGCAAGACCCTCGTGTCGGTTGCGGCATCGATTCTCGAGAAAGAGCCCGAACCGATCCGGACGCTTCAGCCGTTGACCCCGGCATCGCTCGAGCGCGCCATCAGGAAGTGCCTCGCGAAAGATCCCGACGAACGCTGGCAGAGTGCCGGCGATCTGGCAAGCGAGTTGAAATGGATTGCTGAAGGGTCTGCGTCCGGTGTACTAGCGGTTGCAAAACCGGCGGCTCGAGGCATTCGGGTCAGAGAGTGGTTCGCATGGATGCTCTGCGGTCTTGCGATTATCGCCGTGGTTGTCTTGAGTCTGGTCCTCGGCTTCTCCGGCGGCAACAAGCCGGTGGTGCGCATGCAAATCGCGCCCTCGGAGAAGTTGCAATTCAATTTCGCAGGCGACAGTGGCGGACCGCCCGAGATCTCTCCCGACGGCAAGAACATTGTCTTCTCCGGCCGGGCAGATGGTAAGAATCGGCTCTTTCTGCGTTCGCTCGATAAGCTCACGCCGCAATCGATCGCAGGAACAGACGAAGGCACGTTCCCCTTCTGGTCACCTGACAGCCGCTCCATCGCCTTTTTCGCGGATGGCAAGCTGAAGAGGATTGATCTCGCTGGCGGCGCCCCTCTCACGATTTGTGACGCGCC
>DATEHP010000237.1:0-48804 GCA_035279505.1 Candidatus Sulfotelmatobacter sp.
CAGGTCTGGACCAACGAAGGCCGTGCGATCGATTGGTTCGATTCGAAAGTTGCTGAAGGACGCTGGTTCCTCGAGCACGCCTCCCAGGTCAAGAACATCTGGGTTCCTTACGGCGAGTAGTTCCCCCGATTGCTTTTCGACCTGTTCGGGACTAGCATACCCGAAGTTTTCATTCGCCCGGAATCATTCTCTCTGCAAGTCCACGTTGACCAAGGAGGACCTATGGGCATCGCAGTCTCCGCGCAAATCCATCCACAAGTAGCAGAGTTCATCGACAAACCACGAAAGATGTTAATCAACGGACAGTGGGTAAACGCCGCGTCCGGCAAGACTTTTCCAACTTACAATCCGGCAAGTGGCGAGATTCTCGCCCAGATCGCAGAAGGCGACCGTGAGGACATTGAACGTGCCGTGGCTGCGGCAAGGCGCGCGTTCGACAATGGTCCATGGCGCAAAATGACAGCCTCCGAGCGCGGACGCCTCATCTGGAAACTGGCGGACCTGCTGGAACAGCACACCGAGGAATTCGGATATCTCGAGAGTCTCGACAATGGCAAGCCGCTCACCATTGCAAAAGCGGCTGACGTACCGCTCGCTGTCGACCTGCTCCGTTACATGGCAGGATGGGCGACGAAGATCGAAGGCAACACGATCCCGTTATCGGTGCCCTACACTCCGGGCGCGAAATATCTCGCATACACATTGCGGGAACCAGTCGGCGTCGTTGGGCAGATCATCCCGTGGAATTTCCCACTCCTGATGGCTGCCTGGAAACTTGGCCCGGCGCTCGCGACCGGCTGCACCGTCGTGCTGAAGCCGGCAGAGCAGACACCGCTTACGGCGCTTCGTCTGGGGGAACTGATTTCGGAAGCAGGCTTCCCGGAGGGCGTCGTCAACATTGTTCCGGGTTACGGCGAAACCGCCGGTGCCGCGCTGGCCGCACATCCTGATGTCGACAAAGTCGCCTTCACCGGTTCCACGGAGGTTGGCAAGCTGATCGTCCACGCCGCCGCAGGCAATCTGAAGAAAGTGTCTCTGGAGCTCGGAGGCAAGTCTCCGAACGTCGTCTTCAAAGATGCCGATCTCGAAAGCGCGATTCCCGGAGCGGCCGGCGCAATCTTCTTCAATCACGGTCAATGTTGCTGCGCCGGATCACGCCTCTACGTGGAGAAATCCGTGTACGATCGCGTGGTTGAGGGCGTGGCCGATTATGCCAGCAAAATCAAGGTTGGAGCTGGACTCGAGCCTGAAACGCAGATGGGACCGCTAGTCTCACAGGAACAGCTGAATCGCGTCTGCGGATATCTCGAATCGGGCTTCTCCGAAGGCGCAAAGGCAGTGGTGGGAGGCCACAAGGCCGGCGAGCGCGGATATTTTGTTGAGCCGACTGTGCTGGTTAACACGCAGGAAAATATGAAAGTCGTGCAGGAAGAGATCTTCGGCCCAGTCGTTGCGGCGATGCCGTTCACCGATCCTGAAGAGATCGTTCCTCGCGCCAACAACAGCGATTATGGTCTTGCAGCCGCCGTCTGGACCCGCGACATTGGCAAGGCACATCGTATGGCCGAGCAGCTTCGTGCCGGAACCGTGTGGATCAACTGCTACAACATCTTCGACGCTGCACTTCCCTTCGGCGGTTACAAGCAGTCCGGCTGGGGACGCGAGATGGGACACGATGTTCTCAATCTCTACACACAAACCAAAGCGGTCTGCACGCGAATCGCGTGATCGTTCCGCATAAAAATCAGACGGTGGCCGGAAGGCCACCGTCTGATTTTTCTTCGCCGCAGCGGATCCTCTACTTCTCCATCATTAGAACTTTCTCGGCATCGTCGATCTCGGTCAGTTTCACTTCAATGACTTCATTGAGACTGGTCTGCACGTTGCGCCCCACGAATGTGGCCTCAACGGGAATCTCCCTGTGGCCGCGATCAATTAGCACGCAGAGCTGCACACGTCGAGGCCGCCCATGCTCGAACAGCGCATCGAGAGCCGCCCGGGTGGTGCGGCCGGTAAAAAGAACGTCATCGACCAGAACGATGTTCTTGTCCGCGATATCAAACCCGATCTCTTTTTGTTGCACGACTGGCTTCGGCCCTAAGGTCGACAAATCATCGCGGTAGAACGTGATATCCAGACTTCCCACCGGCACTTTGGCGTTTTCGATGCGGGTAATGATCTTACCCAGCCTTTCCGCGATCGGAACTCCGCGTCGGCGAATCCCCACTAGTCCCAGAGCCTCGACGCCACCGTTCTTTTCCACAATCTCGTACGCGAGCCGTACCAAGGTCCGCTCGATTTCCGACGCGGACATGAGTTGCGCCTTCTGACGAAGACCAGTCTTGCGAGCAGGAGTTTTCATTCGGAGTTTATGCCCTCAGATTGCCGTGGACCGGCTTCTCAATGTATTCAACCCGATGGCCGAGGTCAAGCGCCTGGAGCGCCGAGGAAAGAACTATCCGTCGATCTTGTTTGCGGCATGTGCCGAAGCAAGCGGCGCGGCCGCCGTGTGGACTTCAATTGGAGACGGTGTTTCGACCGCCTGTACCAGAGAAGACTTCGCTTGCCGCAATTCTTGCAGATTGATTTCTTCCGGATTCTGGGCGGCAGCTTCGGTGGCCACGATGCCGACTCCCTGATTTCGGCCAAGCGCCTTTGCCCGGTACAGGGCAGCATCGGCGAGTTCGATCGATTCCTCGGCGCAAATGGATTCGTATGCCCGACGGCACCACGGATAGGCGGCCCACCCGACCGAACAGGTCTTCCGCACACTGATTCCATAGCCAAGATCGAAAGGCTCCGCCGAGATCACTTCCAGAATGCGGCTGCAAAAAGCCGGAGTTCCCGAAGGATCGGTCGAGCGAGTCATGATCAGAAACTCTTCTCCGCCCCAGCGCACCAGAACGTCAGACTTGCGCACTACCGTCGAGAGCCTTTGCGCCACCAACTGCAACAACCGGTCGCCCGCTGGATGTCCGTGGATGTCATTCACTTCCTTGAAGAAATCCATGTCGACCATGATGAAAACCAGGTCGCGATGGTCCATCTTGCGAATGTCATTCCCGCGCGCCCGCTGATAATTCCGCAGTACCTGTCCCGCCTCAGCGGTCAGAATCTCTTCCATGTAGCGGCGGTTCCATACTCCGGTCAGCACATCCGTGAAGGAAATTTCCTGAAGCTCAAGGTTCTTCCGCTGCAGCTCGAGGCTGTGCCAACGCAAGGACTGCTCTTTGTTCTCCAGTTCGTCTTTCAGGTGGCACATTTCGTCGAGATTCTGGCGCGACGATCGCAGCAGAGTGAGCAATTCCTGGTCGAGCAGATGCTGCTTCAGGAACACCAGCACTCCCATGATGAGCATGATTGCCACGGTCAGAAAAAGCCGGTAGTTACGCACCCGATGGGGAGCATCCCCCCCAAACTCCGCCCAGGCCACCATCAAAGGCGTAACAAAGACTACGACCATGGCGAGACGAGCCTTCCATATGCCAAAACTGCGCGCAGGCGTCTCCTCCGATAAGCACTCCGACTCCGTCGATCCAGCCAAAACTCCAATTCGCAAAAACCAAGCCATCGATGCCACGAGTGGCACGTCATACAGACTCCCGGTGTAGTAAAGATGAAAGTCAATGGCTTCGCTGGCCAGGAGTGAAGCACCGCAGTAAAGCAGCGTTGCGCCGAATAGTTGGAAGTAAATGCTGCGCCAGATACCCCGGCTACGACGCCTTACGAGAAGCAACCCTCCAGCGAGCACAAGTTCTTCGCTGAAGTAGAGCAGATCGAAGCTTCTGCCGTACAACACCTCCGAAAGTTGTACGTATTGCCAAGGGATCACTACAAACAGATACAAGAACAACCACCATGTCAGCAGCAGAGCAAAATCGAGTGTCCTCGCGCGGATCGCATGATCCTCCTGCCTCTGGTGCGGTTGAATCGCAACCGCGGCCATCATGGGTACAACGTGCAAGAAAAGAATCACATCACCGGCAAAGGGATTGGGCGCTTCGTGCCGCAGGTAAACTTCGAAGTATGTCCACATCACCTGTGACACCAGCCAAGTCGCTAGGCCCAGCCCCATCAACAGCCAGAACAGACGGCTCTTGCCGGATGTGGTCTTGACTTTGGCAAGGAACGCAACTGTCGCAAGAAGCAAAACGACATTCTGGAGAATGTCTCCAAACGCCGTCAGGGCAAAGCTGCGCGGCACAACCACCGAGAACACAACATGTACACACACGAGTGCGCAGATGGCAACGGTCCACCTCCGCCCGTTAGTGAGCGCAAAACTCCCCACGCATGAAATTGTATGGTTGTAAGAAAAAAGTAAAGTAGTACCAAGGTAACCAGGCGACCCAAGACTAAGGTGGGGTAATTTCGTTACGAAAGAGCCGCCGAGAAATGTTGCACGAACCGATAAACGTCTCGAAACGAGTTGTAGAGTGGAACGGCTGCCACCCGATAAGTATCCGGCTCCCGCCAGTCGCCAATCACCCCCTCGGCCAGCAACCGGTCACAAAGACCCCTCCCCGCGGTCAGGCGAATGGACAACTGCGCTCCCCGTCGCTCCGGATCGCAAGGAGTAATAATCGAATACTGCCCGGCCTTCTCTCTCAGAAGAAATTCCATGTAGCCCGTAAGCAAGACGCTTTTCTCTCGCAAACGGTCCATTCCGGCCTCTGAGAAGATTTCCGTCGAGGCGCGCAGAGGAGCAAGAGCCAGGATCGGCGGATTGCTCAATTGCCAGCCTTCCGCACCGGCCATGGGATTGAAATCAGGTCCCATTTCAAATCGGGTTCGGTCATCATGCCCCCACCACCCGGCGTAGCGCGGCACATCCCACGCATGAGAGTGGCGCTCATGCACGAAGCATCCCGCAACGCAACCGGGGCCTCCATTCAGATACTTGTAGCTGCACCATACCGCAAAGTCCGGACCCCAGTCGTGCAAACGCAAAGGGATATTCCCAATGGCGTGGGCGAGATCACAAGCAACCATACATCCCTTGCGATGCCCAGCTCGCGTGATTTCCGCAATGTTGAAATACTGTCCCGTCGCATAATTCACTCCACCGAGAAGAATGAGCGCAATCGATTCGCCTTCGCGTTCAATCAGCGATTCTATGTCCTCGTCCCGAATGCAGGATTCGCCCTCTCGAGGAGTCATCTCAATAAGCGATGTAGAAGGCTCGTAGCTGTGAAACCGAATCTGGGACTTCACCGCGTATTGATCCGAGGGGAAAGCTCCTCTCTCGATGAGAATTTTGTGCCTTTTCGGAGTCGGGCGGTAGAACGATGCCATCATCAAATGCAGATTCACGGTCAAGGAATTCATGACCACCACTTCGACCGGCTCCGCGCCAACCAGAGTGGCGGTCTGCTGTGTCAAAAGCTTGTGATAGGGCATCCACGGATTTTTGGCGTGGAAGTGTCCTTCGACGCCAAGTCCGGCCCAATCCTTCAGTTCCTCCTCCAGATACGTTTTGACCGACTTGGGTTGGAGCCCCAACGAATGTCCGCAAAGATAGATACATTCGTCAGTGCTTTTCGTCTTCGGAATATAAAACCGCTCGCGGAAATGAGCCAAAGGGTCGCGAACATCCATCGCCGCCGCATACTGCTCTCCGATTTCAAAGGTCGGCGGCCTCATTGCAGCTCCAACGGACTTAGTACGCTCTGGACGAGTCTTTCCGCTTTTTCCCAATCCAGATCTTCGATGCGCTCAATGTGCTCGCAGATTTCCGTCAGCATCCGGTCTTGCACCTGGCCTCGCTTCAGGGCTGTGGCATAGGGCACGCGGAGGAACGTCACCATGGAGTACTTGGGGACAAAACGCGTCGGGTACTTCTCCTGCAACGCCAATTCCACTTTCTTGCGGAACAGAAAACGTGGATCGCCGACGCGGTCCCGCATCTCAACGAAGTTCTCGATCGCCAGATCGGCAATGGCATCCGTATTTTCTTTGCGTGCGCCCTCAAACTCACTAAACACTCTGTTCCAATCTGGCCCATGTTGATCTAGTAACTCCATCAGAACAGTGCAATCCTCGAATCCACAGTTAATTCCTTGTCCGAAAAATGGAACGATCGCGTGGGCGGCGTCCCCCAGTAGCAGGGCCTTCCCGTCGAAATGCCACGGCGAACATCGAATGGTCACCATGGATCCAACCGGATTTGCGAAGAAGTTGTCCGCGAGATCCGGCATCAGCGCAAGCGCATCGGGAAACTGCGATTGAAAGAACTCGAGAACGGCCGCCCGTGTGGGCAATTGCTCGAAACTGTCCTTTCCCTCAAAGGGCAGAAAGAGAATGCAAGCGAAGCTGCCATCGACGTTTGGGAGTGCGATCAGCATGTAGTTGCCGCGCGGCCAAATGTGCAAGGCATTCGTCTCTAGCGCGTGCTTGCCGCCAGGAATTGCTGGAATGGTGAGTTCTTTGTAGCCATAATCCAGATATTGTTGCGAGAAGTTAAAGCGACTGCGCGTCAACATCTCGCCCCGAATCGCCGATGCCGATCCATCGCAGCCGATCACTATATCGGCGGCTACCGAGTGCTTCTCACCAGTTCTCTCATCGTGCATCTCGAGGACGCCCCTATTGAGGTCGACTCCACTGCAGCGCTTCTGAAAGTGGACGTTGACACCCCGTTCCTCAGCGGCATTCAGGAGTGCAATGTTCAGATCAGCACGTGAGATTGAGTTGATCACCTCGGACTCGTTGCTGCCGTACGGTTGAAATGTTATCTCCGACGTTGCCGAATGCATCATCCTGCCCTTCATCGGGATGACAATCTTCTGCATGTCCTTCCACAACCTCGCCTGCGTGAGCGCGTGAATTCCTCGCACAGACAGGGCCAGGTTAATCGATCGCCCCGCGCTCACGTGCACTCGACGCATGTCCGCGCGTCTTTCGTAAATCTCTACCTGGAAGCCACGCTTCACCAGCTCAAGAGCGAGCAATGGCCCGGTGAGCCCGGCGCCAATCAGCGTGATCGTCCCGGTTTTCTGAGTCATCTGAGAAGGCCGAGGAAGTTATTCTGTAAGCAGCGTCCGTGCTTCCCACAACTCCGGAAAAAATTTCTTGTCCAGTGTGAGTTTCAGATATGACGATCCCGCACTTCCGCCGGTTCCCATGCGGGTGCCAATTACCCGCTCTACGAGCTGGATGTGGCGTAGTCTCCAACCCACGACGAGCTCATCGAACTCCGTGAGCCGTTCGCAGACGTCGATCCAATCCCGGTTGCTGTGCTCGTCGCGGTACAAGGAAAGTACGGCGCGCGCCCGGGCATCAAATCGTTCGCGTTCACGTGCACCCTTGTCGATCTGCAGCTTCCCCATGGCCCGTAGCGCTTCGAAGAAGGCATCGTGCAGAGAGGGCTCCTTCAAACGACGCTCGAGCTGCGCGTGAGCTTCCGGAGTTGGTCGGTGATAGCGCAGCATCTTTTCATCTTTCAATCCGCACAGAAATTCGAGCTCGCGGAACTGCTCCGACTGGAACCCGCTGGCCGGCTCAAGCTTTCCGCGAAAAGCCAGGAAATGCGTCGGCAACATGGTTTCCAAAATCGTGAACTGTTCCACCAGCACGCGCGTAATCTCGGTGCAACGCCGTAACAGGCGGGCCGCTTCATAGACCTCGTCGCGTGATTCGGGATTCTTACCCGCGTCCTGAAGATTCTTCACAACCGCATCTAAGTCATGCAGCAGTTCCTTGAACCACAGCTCGTACGTCTGGTGCACGATAATAAACAGCAACTCGTCATGATGCTGCGGCCGCGATTGCGGGTGTTGCAACTGCAGCAGCTCGGGAACTCGCAGATAAGAACTGTACGTCAGCTGTCGACTATCCGGCGGGATCGACTCAACTCGCTTACTGGTCTCTGCGCTGTGCCCGGGAGTGGCCGGGCGAAGGTTAAGAAATTCTTCTGCATTTTTGCCCAACACGCGGGACCTTGTCCGTTGCGGTAAATCGGTGGAGCGAATCAGTTCTCCCACATGATGCTCACCCAGCGGGAACGGATAGTCGGAACCCAGCATCACCCGATCCGCACCCATCGTCTCGACCAGATACGTCAGCGCTCTGGAATCGAACACGGCCGAATCCACGTAGAACCGATTCAAGTAAGTTTTGGGCGCCCACTCACACACGCCGCGTGCTACGGGGTGATGTTGCCATGCATTCTGCAACCGTCCCAGGAGGAACGCGAAGCTCCCGCCCCCATGCGCAAAACAGATTTTAAGATTTCGCGGCAGCTTGTCGAACGCACCACCCAGAATCATCGCAACGATGCCCAGCTGTGTCTCTGCCGGCATGCCTACTGTCCACGGCATCATGTATTTCGGCATCCGCGACTGGCCGAACATATCCCAGGGGTGCACCAGCACCGCCGCGTTTTCGTTGGCACAATGCTGCAAGAAGGTCACGATGCCAGGATCATCGAGGTTCTTCTCTCTTACGTGATTGCCTATTTGCACGCCCAAGTGTCCCGCTTTCATGCACCGGCTCAATTCCTTGCACGCCGCGTCCACGTCCTGTAAAGGCACCTGACAAAGAGCTTTTAGCCGGCCTTTTCCTTGAGCACACAATTCCAGTGCCGCGTCATTAAATAATTGCGCGCAATCGAGTGCGTGTTCAACCGGTCGATCGTAAGCAAACAAGACAGGAGTCGCCGACAGAACCTGCATTTCGATTCCGTCCCGATCCATCTCTTCAAGACGCTTCTGCGGATCCCAGCACGCAGAGTCGATATGGCGGAAGAAACGATCACCAATCATGACGTCGGCTTGGTCGGCCTCCGTATGTTTGATCCAGGGCCAGTCAGGTGTACCGTAGCGAGCCGCCAAGTCCGGCCAGGCGGGGGGAAAGAAATGATTGTGAATATCGATGACAGGCATTTCTACGGTTTGCCAGGATGAATGGCGCCGCAATTCTTACACTTCCGGAGATTCTCGGTGTTATAGAACTGTTCAAACAGTGGAGGAAGATCACGCACGATACTCTTCAGTTTGACCTCGGCGCGATGCAGCAACTGGTGGCAATTCTGGCAGTACCACTCGAACCCATCCATTGTTCCTTCGGGCCGCGGCATCTCGACCACAACACCAATGGTTCCCGGTTGCAGGCGTTGAGGTGAGTGACGCAGATGCTTCGGCAGAAGGAATATCTCCCCTTCTTTGATCGGGATTTCGAGCGGCGGCTTGCCCGGCGTCTCCATCAGGCGAAGAAAAATATCGCCCTTCAACTGATAAAAGAATTCTTCCGTAGGATCGTCGTGATAATCGCGACGATTGTTCGGCCCTCCAACAACTGTGACCATCATGTCGCCGTCTTCCCAAACCTGCGCGTTGCCCACAGGCGGTTTCAGCCTATTCTTATTGTCCTCGATCCAACGCTGAAAATTGAATGCCTTCAGTTCCTTGATCGATGGCATAGGCCTCCTATCTCTCGGGCTTGTAAGCAACCGCCCTGATTTCGATCAGCAGATGCGGATGGGGCAACTGATGCACCGCGACCGTGGTGCGCGCTGGTCCATCGTAGTCGAAATACTCGGCATACACTTCGTTGTAGCCGGCAAAATCATTCATATTGACCAGGTACGATGTAACTTCGACGACGTCCCGAAGATCAGCACCGGCCGAGTGCAGGATATCTCGTACGTTCTCAATCACTGCTCGAGTCTGAATCCGAACATCGAGGCGGGTTGTTCCCATCTCATCGACGTCCGCTCCTGCGATACTATTGTCGGCGCGACGTGAACTCGTGCCGGAAACGATTAGAAAATCTCCCGCGCGCTTGACGTGCGGATACTTTCCTCGTGGCTTCGCCTTCCCCTCAACGACTTTGCTTTCGACCTGTCCCATTGCATTTTGCAACTCGCTTCAACTCGGATTCAGAGCCTGATACATATGTTGTTCAGTTCCGAATAAAAGTTCAGAGAGTGCGTGCCCCCTTCGCGCCCGATTCCCGACAGCCCCATCCCCCCAAAAGGCGTCCGCAGATCCCGAAGAAACCAGCAGTTCACCCACGTAATCCCGGCATTCATTTGTTGTGCGACGCGGTGGCCACGCTTCAGATTCGAGGTCCAGATCGACGCCGCCAAACCATACTTCGTATTATTGGCCATTTCCACCGCTTCTTCCTCGGTGTCAAACGGGGCTACATGGCAAACCGGCCCGAATATTTCCTCTTTCACGCAGCGCGCGGATTCCGCCAAGCCAGTATAGATCGTAGGTTGCACGTAATATCCGTTGTCCAGAGAATTGCCGAACTCGGGAATCCCCCCGCCCGCCACAATATTTGCGCCTTCTTCACGAGCGAGCGAGTAGTACGAAACAACTTTCTCTCGGTGCAGTTTTGAAATCAGCGGGCCCATCTCTGTGGTCGGATCCAAAGGAGATCCCAGGCGCAGGCTCTCAGCTTTCTGCTTCAGCGCACTGACAAATCGATCGAAAATGCCTTGCTCCACGTAAATGCGCTCCGCACATAGGCAGACCTGGCCGGTATTCAGGAAGACGGCATCGGCGATTCCAGCGATGGCATCCTCGAAATCGCAGTCGGCGAAAACAATGGCCGCATTCTTCCCACCCAGTTCAAACGATATCGGCTTTACGGAAGAGGCGACCGCCCTCATAATCGCGGCGCCAGTCTGCGACTCGCCCGTGAAGGTGATCGCATTTACATCCGGATGCTGCGTGAGAAATTCGCCAGCCGAGTTCGGACCGAATCCATGCACCACGTTGTACACGCCGTCCGGAATTCCCGCGCTTTGCATGACTTCAGCGAGCAGGGTCGCACTTGCAGGCGCTTCTTCCGAAGGCTTTACCACCACGGTATTTCCACATGCCAGAGCCGGAGCCACTTTCCAGGTAAGCAGAAGAAGTGGAAGATTCCATGGCGTGATGATTCCAACGACTCCCAAAGCCTTGCGGACGGCGTAGTTCAGCGCGCTCTTGCCGTCCGCGGTCTCCGTCTGGAATGACTCAATTCCGGCCGCGCTGATCATATCGGCAAATGCCCGGAAGTTCGCCGCAGCCCTGGGGACATCTAGCTTTGAAGCCAGAGAAATCGGTTTGCCGGTATCGGCGACTTCTGCCGCAACGAAACAGTCGAAGCGGGATTCAATCGCGTCGGCGACTTTGCGCAAACGAGCCACGCGTTCTCGCACACTTGCGCGGCCCCACTCTCCTGCCAGAGCCTTGCGTGCACTTTGTACCGCGCGATCGACGAGGTTTCGATCCGCCTCGGTGACCTGCGCGATCACGCTTCCGTCCGCCGGGTTCACATCCGCGAACTCACGCTGGCCCGTGACAAACTTCCCATCAATGTAGTTCTGGATGACCTTCACGCGCTTCGAACCCCGCGGCATCCTATCAGTCCCGCGTCAGCGGAAGCAATCACCGGATGGCATCAGCTCTTGCGTTCTTGCAGATATCGACCGAGTGCATCCTTCCACCCGGGCAATTCGATGCCGTATCGGCGCAAGCTCGTTGCCGACAGAACCGAATACGCCGGACGCGGCGCCGGACGCGCCATTTGTTGGCTGCTCACCGGCCTCACCTGAGTGGCAAGCCCGGCTCCCTTGATAATCTCTAGCGCAAATTCGAACCACGAACAATCGCCGGCATTGGTTACATGTACGATTCCACTGGCATTTTTTCGACAGAGCTGGATGATGCCTCGCGCCAGGTCCACGGTGTAAGTTGGGCATCCGCGCTGATCATTCACAACATCGAGCGCAGGGCGATTCGCGGCCAATCGCAGGATCGTATCCGGAAAACATCTCCCATCGACGCCGAAGACCCATGACGTTCTTGCAATGCAGCAATTGGGCAAGATGTCCAGCAATTGGACCTCAGCCTCGGCCTTCGAGTGGCCGTAAACACTTTGCGGATTCCGTTTGTCGTCGAGTTCGTACGGAGACGTTTTCTTGCCATCAAACACGTAGTCGGAACTAAGGAAGATCAGCTTAGCTCCCGCTTTCCGGGCGGCCTCCCCAACCTTCACCGCTCCGTCACGGTTTACGGAGAAGGCCAGTTCGCGGTGACTCTCGCAGCCATCGACGTCAGTGTAGGCGGCTGCCAGTACAACCCAATCAGGACGAGCCTTCTCCACGATCTCGCTTACTCTGGCTTCGTTGCGGATATCCACATCGCGCGAGCCCATGGCCAGCACTTCGTCGCCGGTCCATTCGCGCACGAGCGATTTGCCGAGCAGTCCGGTGGCGCCAAGTATCAGAACTTTCATTGATTTCGCTTATTCAAAACACTCGGCGTGCCGTAGCAGAACTCCCCGCTGATCCTTGGCAGAAACTATGGGCTCACCTTTGATTTCCCACTCAATGTGCAAGGCCGGATCATTCCAGGCCAGAGTGCGTTCGTATTCCGGTGCGTAATAGTCGCTCGCCTTATACAAAACGTGGGCTGACGGCGAGATCACGCAGAATCCGTGAGCAAATCCCCGGGGTATCCACAACATCCGCTTGTTTTCACCGGATAGATGAACGGCCTCACTCTTCCCAAACGTGCGGGAACTGCGGCGCAGATCAACCGCGACATCCAGAACCTCACCTTCAATCACCCTCACGAGTTTGCCCTGCGTCTGTTGAATCTGATAGTGCAATCCGCGCAATACATTTTGCGCCGAGCGGGAGTGGTTGTCCTGCACAAATCGCTCGCGAATGCCCAATCCCGCAAATACTTTTTCGTTGTAGCTTTCCAGAAAAAATCCGCGCTCGTCCCCGAACACGCGTGGTTCCAGGATGAATACCTCGGGCATCGAGGTCGAGATTTTATTGATCGGGTCCATCGCAGGCCGCGGCATTCAAGCGGCATTCAATTCAGAATACCCTCTCTCGCAAAAGCTGCAGCAGATACGCGCCATAGCTGCTATTTCGCATTGAACTCCCGATCTTCTCCACTTCCGCAGCCTTGATGTACCCGGAGCGATACGCTATTTCTTCCGGACATGCAACCATCAGTCCCTGCCGTTTTTCAATTGCTTGAATATAGAGAGCCGCATCCATTAGTGACTCGTGCGTCCCGGTATCCAACCATGCCATTCCGCGTCCCATCACGACCACTTCTAACTGTTGCTTCCGGAGATACACCTGGTTCACGTCTGTGATTTCCAGTTCCCCGCGCGCACTGGGTTTCAGCGACTTCGCAATTTCGACAACTTGACTGTCGTAGAAATACAAGCCGGTCACTGCATAACGGGACTTCGGCTGTTTAGGTTTTTCTTCAATGCTCAATGCGCGCCCATTCGGATCAAATTCGACAACTCCATATCGCTCCGGATCATGCACTGGATAAGCGAAGACGCGCGCGCCTTCGGTCTTCGTTGCGGATGCGCGAAGGTCTTTCGCGAAATCGTGCCCGTAGAAGATGTTGTCGCCCAGAACGAGGGCACAGGGATTCCCTCCCACAAATTTGTCCCCGAGAATGAAAGCCTGCGCAATTCCTTCAGGCTTCCGCTGCACCAGATACTCAAGCTGAATTCCGAACTGACTTCCATCCCCAAGCAGCCCTTGAAATTTAGGCACATCTTCCGGTGTGGAAATAATCAGAATCTCCTGGATGCCCGCCAGCATGAGCGTGCACAGGGGGTAATAGATCATCGGCTTGTTGTACACGGGCAGCAGGCTCTTTCCGATCGCCTGCGTCACGGGATACAGTCTCGTCCCCGATCCTCCCGCCAGAATAATGCCCCTGTATCGCGTGCTTTCGGCCATGTTTAAATTTTTGGTCCGATGTTCTTCAGGCTGAGTAGTGCGTGGCAATCCACTGCCGGTAGCTTCCACTCGTAACGTCAGCTACCCAATCGTGATTCTCAAGATACCAGCGAACGGTTTTGCGAAGCCCGCTCTCCAGCGTCTCTCGCGGTCTCCATCCCAACTCCCGCTCAATCTTGCTCGCATCCATCGCGTATCGCCGATCGTGCCCCGGCCGATCCTTCACGTACGTGACGAGTTCCTTGCGCGAAGTTCCCTTGCCTGGCGCCATCTCATCGACGAGATCACAGATCGTCTCGACGATTTCGATGTTGGGCTTCTCGTTCCAGCCCCCAATGTTATACGTTTCTCCGGGGCGCCCCATTCGCAACACTGTGGCAATCGCCTCGCAATGATCCTCCACGTAGAGCCAGTCGCGAACGTTCTTGCCATCGCCGTATACAGGCAGAGGCTTTTCGTCGCGTGCATTCAAAATGATCAGCGGGATCAACTTCTCCGGAAACTGAAATCGTCCGTAATTGTTCGAACAGTTTGTGGTCAGCGTCGGCAACCCGAATGTGTGATGATACGCCCTCACCAGATGGTCCGATGAGGCCTTCGACGCAGCATAGGGACTGTTTGGCGCGTAAGAAGTTCTTTCGGAGAACGGTGGATCGTTCGGCCCCAGCGATCCGTAGACCTCATCAGTCGAAACGTGGAGGAACCGGAAACGGCTGCGATCTTCTTCTGAAAGCCCGCCCCAGTAAGCGCGCGCTTCTTCCAGCAACGCAAAAGTCCCATTCACATTGGTGCGAATGAAATCTTCAGGCCCGCGGATCGACCGATCGACGTGGCTTTCGGCGGCGAAATGAACCACTGCGGCCGGACGCTGCTCCGCAAGAAGTTGGCTCACAAACGTGCGGTCGCCGATGTCACCTTGAACAAACGTATACCGGCGATCACCGGCGATGCTCTCCAAGTTTCTCAGATTTCCGGCGTAGGTCAGCTTGTCGAGATTGGTGACTGAAAACGACGGGTCCTGCATTCTCTGCAGGATGAAGTTCGATCCGATAAATCCCGCTCCACCTGTGACCAGAATCCGATCTTGCATGCTAGATGACTACAGCTTTGGGATAGCCCGCTGCTCTCACCCAAGGCTTGGAGTCTCTTGATTGTAATAAAAACGGGACGGTTTTGCCCCATTCTTCGGCAAGCTCGTCGAAAAGGCGCAACAGTAGCCGAATTCGGCGCGAGCCAAATCCAAGACGCCCTCACGATAAGCTTGGATCATCCAGCGCGCCTTCGCAATGACAGATCCTCGGTGGAGATCGCTGCCGTGCCGCTTGGCTTCTGGTCCGGCATCGTTGCCGGCTTTCGTCCGAGGATCTCAACATACGCGCTCTCGATGTCCTCGGCGATCTTCTGCCATTGGTAGTGATCCTCGATCCGCTTTCTGGCGCTCCGTCCGGCAGCCTCTCGAACGACTGGGTTGGCAATCAGGAAGCGCAAGCGATCTGCCAGATCCGCGGCGTTTCCGCGCTGAAAAGTAAATCCCGCGCCGTCGACCACTTCGCGGTTTTCTGGAACGTCGCTGGTCAGAACGCACAGGCCCGCGCCCATTGCCTCCATCAGCGCGAGTGAAAGCCCCTCCAGATCTGACGGCAGAACAAAGACCATCGCATTCGTGATCAGTTCGTCGAGGGTGTCTCCGGAGACCCACTCCAGCATTCTGATTCGATCGCTGGCGTGAGTCCTCAGCTCACGGCTATATTCATCGTTATAGCTCGATCCACCTGCCATCACCAACTTGGTGTCGGTTTCGAGGTGTTCAAAGGCTTCGACCAGCAGGTGACATCCCTTCTCCGGCGAGAACCTTCCCAGGTAAAGCACGTATCCTGCGGGCTGCAACCCCCATTCCAGAATTGCTGAAGGCTCCTTGCGTTCCCGCAGCACACCGCCATTCGGTACGTAAAATGTCTCGACGCCATGCCGTTCCCGGTACCGCTGCTGCAGTGCGCGTGAAACAACCATGGTTCCGTTCGGGAAATGTACTGATGCCTGCTCGCCGAACCGCAGCACCTTCGAAGCCAGCCATCCCCACTTTCTTCGCTGCCAATCGAGTCCCTGCACCGTCACCGCAGTCTTGACGCCCATTAATCGCGGCAGGAACGAAAATAGCGCCGGGCCCAATGCGTGATAGTGCACCAGGTCGTACCGGCATATCAGGGCATGAAGCGTGCTGAGCGATGTATGGATTACGGTCTCCAGATGCTTGGAATGCACTGTCGGCAGGCGCACCAATTTCATGCCATTGTGTTCGGCCAGATTAGGCGTGAAATGGTTTCGGCAATAAACCGTCACCTCATGTCCCATGGCCACAAGGCGCTTCCCCACTTCCTCATAGTACGACTCGATGCCGCTATATTTCGAGATGACTCCCCGGCCGCCAATGAAGGCCAGGCGCAGTCTCGGCTTCGCCGGCCTTGCTTCGTCGGCGGCAAGCGCCACCCGCGATCTCCGAGACTTTCGGGCGCGAAGTCGGTCATACAGGCCCATCAGCTTCTGATAGTGCTGCTCAGGCGTGTGCTGGCACCGAGCCAACTCCCAACCCATGCGCCCCATGTTCCTGGTCAGCTCGGCGTTCGTAGCCAGCAACCCAATCGCGTCCGCAAGCTGATTGACACTTCCAACCCGATATAGCAATCCAGTTTCGCCGTCATGAATCAACTCACGTCGTGATCCAATATCTGAGGCTATAACTGGTCTGGCATGTGCATACGATTCCAGAATCGTTTTCCCCAGAGTCTCGTATGCATGAGACGGAAGAACAGTAAAACGCGATTGCGCGATGCGACGGTCTAGTTCTTCAGCCCCGAGGTGCCCCGCAAATTCCACATTCGTCAGACCCAAACTGGCGGTCAGTCGTTCGAGTTCATTCTTTTGAGGCCCATCGCCTGCGATCACCAGGGGGATGTGAGGCAGTTGCTGCATCGCGCGTACGAGATCATCAACCCCTTTCTCCGCCGACAACCTGCCGAAATACAGAATCGGCCCATCCTTAGGCAGATCACAAATGGTATGAAGGTGCTGAAAATGAGGCAGCACTTCGAAGAGCGCGGCATCCCAGCCAGATTCGACAAACTTGCCGCGAACAAACTGGCTGGGTGCAAGAAACAAGTCGACACACTTACGATACGTTCCCAACCAGCGATGAACGTAAGCCTCTGCGACTAACGTAGCGCGTGCCGCCGCCCCCGGGTAGCAGCGCGTTCGCAACGCCTGCCAAAAAGCCCCTCCTCTGCACATCTCGCACGCGTGCCCGGCCGAGACGAGGTTGTAGTTGGGACACAGCAGTTTGAAATCGTTCAAGTGATATAGCACCGGTACGTTCTGCGCCCGCAATTCCCACAATATCGACGGCGACAGATGATGATAGATGCTGCGGATGTGCGCCACATCGGGCCGGAACTCTTGAATCATCGCGCGGATTCGTCGCCGCGCCTCAGTCGAGTAGATCAAGTGGGCCGCTCCCCGCACCTTTTGCCGCCAGCTCAACTCCCCCTTGAAATCGATATGCGGCACAAAGTGCCTGTCATAGCGCGTCGGTTCTCCGCGTTCGTCCGCCATCGAAAACAAAGCCACTTCATGGCCGTTCGACCGCATCAACTGGATCAACTCGAATAGGTACACCTCAGTACCGCTGAAACGGTAGTTATATTTGTTGCAGAACAGAACTCGCATGAGGAACAGCCTCCCCTCGAGACCGAAACACCTGCTGAAGAAATAGGTCGGTAAATGACTGCAG
Organism: Candidatus Sulfotelmatobacter sp.; assembly: GCA_035279505.1. Lineage (GTDB taxonomy): Bacteria > Acidobacteriota > Terriglobia > Terriglobales > Acidobacteriaceae > Sulfotelmatobacter. The sequence goes on from DATEHP010000237.1 coordinate 17,502, forward strand.
GTTCTTTTTGCGGTTGAAGTTGTGACTAACTTGTACACGGGCCGCATGCCGGACCCAATCTATGCAGTAGGCGGAATGTTCTGCCACCGCACGGTTCTCGTCCACGAGAAGCGGGCCTTTCCCGAGCAGATAAGAGATTTCCATAATCTTCTCCAGAAAATCCCACATCGATGCTGGCTTGTACAGATACCCGGTCTTGCCAGCAATCACCAACTCAGGAATCCCAGTGATCGCCGGCGCTAAAACAAGCGTCCCCCGTGCCATCGCTTCCATCAACACCAGCGGAATCCCCTCGCTGCGACTGGTCAACACGACCAGATCCGCTCGTCTGTATAACAAATCCATCTGTTCTGGCGAGATATGTCCCAAGAGCTTGACCCTGTTCCTTAGTCCGAGTTCGCGGATCTGTAACTCCAACCTGCGCCGCTCCGGACCTTCCCCAGCAATCTCGCAGCGGAAGTCAAGGTCTTGAGCGTGCAGGTAATCGCATGCTCTTACCAAAAACTCGTGATCCTTTACCGCCTGTAACCGTCCCACCGCCAGCAGGTGGATTGGTTCACCGTTGTTGCTGCGCGCAGGTAACTTTGGAATCTCGGTTTCAGGTACTTCAACTCCAAGCCGCGCGATGAACACTTTTGCCAAGTCCATCTTCGGATAGTGTGTGGCGATGAACCCGCGGTTGTACTCCGAAACAGTCAGGCAGAACTTGCAATTCTGAAGCTTCACATCCAGATAGGCTCGGTGCAGCAGCAAGTCTGAGCCATGGAGCGTCATGCTGAAGTTCAGATCCAGCAACCGAGCAGCAACCATCGCAATCCACGATGCGGAATACCCATGATGCACGTGGATATGTTCGACCCCCTGCGACTGCAGTCGAACCGCGTAGCAAGCTCCCAGCAAGGTATGCAGCAGCGCCTTCACCCGCCGTATCGCGCCTTCCGGGCCGTGAAAAAACAACCGTGCTACCACATCCGCAATCCTGTCCAAGTGCCAGAGGCACAACCATACGGCTCTGGCCAGTACCAGTGCCTGCACCGGTCTCAGCACGACATCGGGAGTTTCACAAATGTTTTCTTCCTGATTCGTCCTGGTTACGGTCCCCGTGATGATACGAACCCCAAGCAGCCGCAACTCCTCGATTTCTGCCGTCACGTATGGCTCAACCGCTGCAGGAAACTGATTCGCCAGATAGGCCACGGTCAGCACGGACCACCGACCTCCAGTCTTCGCCTCTGCGCGGCCACGATCCCTGCCAGGGTGAACAGGATCCCGTTCACGAATTGATAGCTCATCACCACCACCGCCGCATTGGCCCAATAGACCGCGAGCAGAATCGGCCACCACCGCCGGAAGGAGTCGAGGAAGCCTCGCGCCTCCTTTCCATGAACCTTTCCACGCCCCAATCGCCAGAGTTCCCACATCAACCATGCATACAGCGATAGGCCCAGCAGCCCGTTTTCAACCAGGATTTCCAGATAGGTATTGTGCGGATACAACACTTTGTCGTGAAGCTCACCAACGTATTTCGGCAGCGCGACTGGCATCTGGTGAAAGCCCCACCCGGTGACAGGCCGGTCCAGGAACATCTTCCAGCTACCGGCGTAGACCGCCTGCCGAAATTCGACGGGACCACTGTCTTGAAGGCGATCGCCAAGAATGCCGCCTAGCTGCGTCGTACTCATCACGACACCGAGTCCACCGGCAGCGACCGCTACAACCGCGATAGAGGCAAGCCGTGACTTAACGTTCTTGGCAACGAAAACTAAACCCAGCAAAGAGCCCGCGAACGACAACCACACCGCCCTCGTCATTGTCGCCAAAATTGCGATTGGGACCAACGCCAGCACTACCAGAGTTTTCGCACTCCGCAGGCTGGCACGACGATATCCGTGCAATACAACCAGCGCCAGCATGTTCAGGGACACTCCGTTCGCGACCGCTTGCAGGAACGGACCCCGCGCCCGCTCGGCGTGATATCCAAGATTCGGATCCAGGATGAACTTCGGAAACACCAGATTGTGCAGTCCCAGCAGAAAGACAATGGCAGTAAAGCTCAAGTACGCAAGCACAACCAACGCAAAGACCTCAAGCCTCCGAATCCTTGGCTCTTCAGTAAATACCAACTGCGCCAGATGAAATAGCGTGAAAGGAAACACGTACTTGGCCGCCAGCACTCCCCAGGTGTCTTCGTCGATTGGCCGGCCCACGAGGCTGATCAGCACCACCGCCGTGAGCGCAATCATCGGCCATGAAACGCGATCGAACCGGAGGACTTCTTGTTTCAAGATCACCGCTCTGCCGACGACTCCCACGACCAGCAGTGCAAACGTAACCCGGTTTAACCTGTGGAACGAGACGTCAGGATGGCAAAACAGCATCGCCGTCAGCGCTGTGAGAAAAAGCAGTGTGGGAGCTGCGATCAAAGCCTGCAATGGCCGCAAAGAGCTCCTAATCGCGCCAGGCAACAACCCCGACACCATCTCTTCTTCTCGGATGGTCGCAATCGAAAGAGCTCGCATCAGTCTCCGCTTCCACGGACCACGGCAAACACAGTCCTCAGCAGGATGCGCGAGTCCAGCCCCAGATTCCATGTGCGGATGTATTCCCGATCCAACTCCATCGCGCGATCGAAAGAAGGGTCTCGCCGCGCCGAAACCTGCCAAAGCCCGGTCATTCCAGGAGTCACATCAAGTCGCCCCAGGTGGCTCAGTTCGTAAGCGGCAAACTCGTCCACGGGATGTGGTCTCGGGCCCACCAGGCTCATTTCACCTTTCATTACATTCCATAGCTGCGGCAATTCATCGAGGCTGTATCGTCGCAGCCAGCGTCCTATCCGCGTGATTCGCGGATCGTCAAAAACTTTGAAGATAGGACCCGACCTTTTGTTCATTCCCTGCAATAAGATCTTGCATTGATCGGCATCACTCACCATGGTCCGAAACTTGTAGCATCGAAACGGCCGCCCTTTCCTCCCTGCACGTTTCGCCGCGTATAGAAAAGGCCCGTTCGAATCCACTTTGATGAGCAATGCAATCGCTACCATCAACGGCAACATCATGATCAGCCCCAACCCCGCTCCCACAATGTCGATGATTCGCTTGGCTGCCAGCCCACCCGCCGGAAGACGTTCGGCGTGCACACAGATCACCGGCAGGCCGCCCACGTGCTCAATCTCCTGGTCTTCGGGATCGCACCCAAACAGTTCGGGAACGATCTTCAAGTCCAACCGTAGCCGCTTGGCCTCGCCCAACACGCGTAACGCCAGTTCGCCATCCTGGGGAGCCGCGAGGATCACTTCATCGACGAATCCTCTTCGCGCCATCATTGCAAGATCTGAAACTCGGCCGACCACATCGTTCCCCAGAGGCGCCCTGTCATCCAGAAATCCGCAGATTCGCCGTTCGCATCCAGGATGCTGCTCGATATAGCGAGCCACTCGCCGGCCCACGCGACTCGCTCCAACAATCAGAACGTTGCGCGCCTCGATGCCTCCATGAGGCTCTCGGTCCACGCTCCACCGTCTCCATAACCACATCGACCCGAAGTGGAGCGAACTGGCGAGGCAAATCAAGCAGTTGGTAGTCCAGTGAGATCCCTGCAACCCGTAGGCAAAACATAAGACCAGACTGCCCCATAACACGGCCTTGCGAAGTGACTTCGTTTGTGCCGGCAAATCGGCCCCTGCTTTGTACAACCCCTCCGTGTAGCCCAGAAGGGTGATCAAAGCCGCGTGCAACAAGGAGACTCCTACGAAAAACGTAGGTGAACGAAGAGCAAATTCGGAAACTGGGACGTCTGGAAACATCACACGGACGAGCAGCAACAACACTCCCAGCGAAAGCCAGTTCAGCGCAATCAGTGCACAATCGGTACCAATCGACCGGAGGCACTTCGACGCGGTCCTGCTTTGAAGAGGACGGGGCGCCAGCAACGCAATCAGGCTTTCCGGCAGTGCCGCTGCAGCCGGCGGTTCCGGTTCCATGTTCGTGAGTAAGTCTGACCGCACCGATCTTGGCTGCTTCTTGACAGCTGGACGTGATGCAGGTATTTCTCCAGGAATGAGTCGCGCACACTCTGCGGTTTGCGCTTGCCGGCGCGTCGGGTGAATTAAAACAGAGGACACAATCCACTCCATTCAATGTCGATCTTGCGGATCGCTATGCGTGCGAACACTCAATTCACAGTCTTCGATAAATGCTCGTGGGCATCGGAAACTCCCGGTCACTCAAGACTGTTCCGAGAAGCCGCACGCGCCCCATGGCATTCTTGACTTTGAGCGCAGTGACCCGGCGCGTATGCTGCGCCGATAACACTAGAATGATCCCGTCCGCGAATCTCGCCATTTCGAGCGCCAGGCTCGACACAGTGGACGCCGGTGCAGCCACAATCGAATACTCGAATTCTCTCCTCAATTCGGCCATGTACGCCGACAGCGATGGGCGATGACAAGAATCCGGGCTGGCACTTCGTGGCGGCACCCACCACACGTTTTTGTAAATGCGGGTGGCAAGTTGCCGGATGGGCATGGTTCGATACTGTGAATGCGCCTCAAAATCGGGTCGCCTGTAACTCCGATCCAAAGAAAGGTCAGTCTCGTCGATTACCGCGATCTCAACGGACTTCTCCTGGGCCAGGACCTCCCCCACCCACCTGCACAAACTACGGACGTCGGTTTCAGGATCCACCGAGTTGAAAACAACCTGCTGCACCGGCGGGTTAAGTCCTGAAGAAAAGATCTGCCGTACTAACCCGCGAATCTGCTCGTCCGCGAATGTCTCTCTGTTCCACGCGGTCGGTGCCGGGGGAGCGTATTGCGTTAGAACTGTTTCTTTGGGTTCAGCGATCGGACGCGCGCCTGCAAAGCTCCACGACGCCGAACTCAGCAGCCCCGCCCTCATGCCGAGAGCCTCCCGCACGGTTTTCTTGGAAGGGATGCCAACACCGGGCTGTTCAAACACGCGACTACATCATCGGGGTCGCGGAACACGGGATTTAAGTAATCTGCAGCGAACGCCGCCCCGGTAGCCGTCGTTCCTGCGGCAATCAATCCGAGTGCCAACACCACCCATGCCGACCGTACTGGCAAATCCGGTGCGGTAGGTTCCTGCGCCATGGCAACATTGACGATTCCACGCTCGTCGAGCGCGTCATCCATTCTGGCTTCCTCCTGCTTCTTCACATACAGCAGGTAGTTCTCCAGTGCAGCCTTCTCCTTGCCGAGCAGATCCTCCTGCGTAATAGCGTCCTCTCCGAACTTTCTCGCCATCTGCCGGAAGGCTGCTTCTTCCGTGGTGACCGCTGCCTCTCGCGCCAATAGTCCTCTCAACTGCACTTGACCCCGTTGCAACTCAGACCTAGCCCATTCATATTGCGTATTCTTGTCGGTAGTTTCGTCGCGTACTGGCGTTAAACTCTCTGCCGCAATTGCCGACTTCGCCTGCGCTATCTCCTCATCCACCTCATGGACCAGACGATGATTCGGTTCGAACTTCGTAAGCAATTGCGTTCGTTTCAGTTCCAGGTTCAACAGGCTCGACTTGAGCTCCTTCAACAGTTCCGGATTGTCCGCAGTTCGAATCTGCGTTGTCGTGCGGGCGGGTAACTTTTTCAATTGCATCTCGAGTTCCGAAACCCGCTGTGCCGTCTCCGCGAGGTCGACGTGGGTCTGCCTGTGACTTGCGTCCACTTCGCTCAACTTCTGCAGTGTCAAGTCGCGCTGTAATCCTGCGGCCACGACGCCATGGTCCGTGATGAAGCGCACCAGCTTAACCTTCGCTTCCTCCAGCTGACGTTTGGATTCTTCGGCCTGTTGCGTGAAGAAGCGGAGTTCCCCGGTCGGCCGGTGGACACTCAGGTGCTTCTCCAGATACGTCTTCTCCAGTAACTGCAAAACTCTTGCGGCATGTTGCGGATCATCCGCCGCGTACCCGATTGCGATCAGATTGGTTTTCTTGACTGGCTCGACCCTCAACCCCTTGGCCAGACTGCGCGCTGCCCGCTCCACCCGTTCGGCGCGCCCCTCGTGCATGCGGAGAAAATGAAGCCAGTCCCGGCCGCCAATTCCGTTCTCTTCGACCACCCGCCGCAAAACATCGTCATCCCGCAGCAGTTCGACCTCCGAATTCAGTTCCTCCTCCGTCACCGCGAGGTGCGTCAGATCAAGAGGGGCGTTTACCCCCGAACTGACGGGGGCATCCGCCCTGCCCCGCCGCACCAGGATCTTCATGCTCGCCTCATACTTCGTTCCTGCCACTGCGTACAGTACGGCTCCCGCAAAGACCACCGCCGCCACCCAGATGAAGATCCTTCGCTGGCGAAATAGCACCATCGCCAATTCCCGTATCGTTGGTATCGGTTGCTGATCGCTCCCGCGAATTGGGTCTTCGTCTGTCATGCGATGGAAGGAGCGCTTTCTAAAACTGGGAGGAATTCATATACATGCTCACGGCGGGTTTGGTGAGGAACCTGGATATCTTCGAGATGACATTCTGCGGGACGTATACCAGATCCCCGGGGCGTAGATGCCCATCCTCTTTCAAGCTGTTCTGCTTCAGCATTTTCTTTAGATTGAGTAGCCGTGCTTCGACCAGATCGTCATTGACCCGCCGGAACAACAGCACTTGGGAATGCTTCGCCTGTGAGGTAAAGCCGCCGGCAATCTGCACAGCTTCAGCGACCGTAGTGTCAGAACGCAGTTCGTACTTTCCAGGCTTGCCGACTTCCCCGCCCACTACAAAATAGGGCCGCTCGAAATCCTTCAATGCCACCGCAGCTTCCGGGTCGTGCAGGTATCCGGCATACGCCTTCCTCACCGCCTCTGCGAATTGCTGGATCGTAAGTCCCTCTGCCAACACCGCGCCCGCGTCTTTCAACGTGACGTAGCCGTCCGGCTGCACGGTCAAAGTCTGATTGAATTCCGGCGCGACCGTAAAGGTCACCTCCAGCACGTCGCTGGGATGCAACCGGTAGAGCGGACGGCACTCCCCTCCGAGCGAGGGGTTTCCCAGGCCATCCGCTCTCCCGGGTTTTGCGGCCGTTGAATTATTCCCTCTCTCTCCTGCCCCGGTTAGGCCGGATTGAGAGGCGCTTATGTTTTCGCTCGGGTCCTCCTTCTCACCCTGAGCGAACACGGCCAAACTGCAACTGAACACCAATATGGCTACTTCTATGAATCGAACGGCTATGAAAACCCGCTTCATTCCTTGCGCCGTTGCTATCCGTGCTATATAGGAATTTTCTGGTGGCGCTGTGTCGCAACTTAAGCCGATTCCCCGGACTCAACAAGACATGGGAAGTTCTGTCCACGAAAGTAGAGCGTGGGCCGCCTCCACAAGCAGGCAGCAAGGATCATCTGAATCAGTAAGTTGTAGGGATCATTGAGAGCACGAACGGTCGAAATTCCCTTTCTCGATAGCTTCGCCAGACGTACCCACAAAAGTGGACTTGCATGTTCACCATGTCACATGCGCCACAATCATTTCCTGGTCAATTTCCCATCCTGAAACAGCCCCGGTGAGTCCAATCACCAGAATGTAAATATCTCCGCGATAGTTCGCGACTTCGATGCCGGTCTTCCACAATCGGGCGTTTGCCCCGATCACAACTTCCCTGCCGCGGAAATCGAATTCCCAAATTGAAATCGACTCCGACTTTTCTGGACGACTTTCCTTGTGGATTGTCTCCGATGATTCCTACAATCAACACATCGTGTTTTCCTTCGGAGACCGGTTCTTATATGACTTCGTCGTCAGCCGCCACTTCTCGTCCTATCGATGTTCTTGTCGCCGATTCCAATCGCATGCAGTCGCAACTGCTGATCAGCGCCTTGCGCCGCCGTCCTGAGTTCAACGTTGCCGCTTGCCAGATGGAAACCGTTTCCATCCTGCGCGCAGTCGCGCAGAAGGCGCCTCGTATCGTTGTGCTGTCCATGACCGCCGCGCTGAGGGTGTCTGAAACGGTCATGACGTTGCGCCGATTTCATCTCTCGTATCCCGAGATTCCAAAAGTCCTTCTGGTTGAATCCTTCGACCGTGAACTTGTGGTAAACGCGTTTCGGTCCGGCGTCCGCGGCATATTCTGCATCGCCGACTCCAACCTGCGCTTGCTCTGCAAGTGCCTGCTCCGGGTTGCCGATGGCCAGATATGGGCTAACACGGAACAGCTCAACTACATCATGGAACTCATCTCGGAAGTGCCTTCCTTACGAGTGCTCAACTCGAATGGAAACAGCCTGCTCACTCCGCGCGAAGAACAGGTCGTCGCTCTTGTCGCCGAGGGCTTGGGCAACCGCAATATCGCGCGCGAACTCAATCTTAGCGAGCACACCGTCAAGAAATATCTCTTCCGCATATTCGAAAAGCTCGGCATCTCCAGTCGTGTGGAACTCGTTCTTTATGCAATCAACAACGGAGATCCTCGCCAGGCAGAATGGCTGGCCGGTGCCAGTCGGGCGGTGCCGAGCGCCTGATTTGCCTTGACAAACTAACTCGGATTCCGATATACCGGTAACCGAGTTATGGCACATAATCTTCACTCCTTCCTTCCGCTGTCTCCCGCGACCTTGCATATCCTGCTCTCCCTGGCCGGAGAAGATCTTCACGGCTACGGCATCATGCAAGAGGTAGCCCGCCAGTCCGAAGGAAAATACAAACTCGGCCCGGGCACGCTGTACGACAATCTGCAGAAACTGATTCAACGGGATTGGGTGGAAGAACTTGGCCGGCGCGCTGGTGACGACGATCCCCGCCGTCGCTACTACCAGCTCACACTGGCCGGACGTAGAGTTCTCGAAGCCGAGATTGCCCGTCTGGCTGAAGTGGTGCGGGAAGCCCGCTCACGGCTTCAAATCGCGAGGCCTTCGTCCACCAAGCCAAGGAGAGCCTGATGCTTCGTCGCATCTATCGCTGCGTTCTTCGTTTACACCCGCCTTCATTCCGCCGTAGATTCGACGACGAAATTCTGTCAATCTTCGATCAGGCGACAGGAAGGTTCTCCGGATTCCGGCTATTGATGGATAACATCCTGTCGTTGATTCGCCAATGGACGTTGCGTCCGGAATTCTGGTATGAGAGTGTTCCCGTCCCCGCTCAGCAACCTGCGCTCGACGGCGTACCATCGTTCTTCCTCCTCACTCCATTCCGCCCTCGGGCACGTGCCATCGTCCCTGGTCTCATCCTCTCCATTGCCATCTTCAGTTTGACCTGCGTTGCCATCAAATACAGCTGGATTCACGTTCTCCATATCCGCATTCCGGAAGTTCAGTTTCAAGCACCACAGTGGATTCCGCCCAATGCCAGCCACTCTGCTTTTCCCGACCGGACAGCTGAGTCCGTGCCACAAAACCAAGCCGCCACGTCAAGTGTTCAAAATGTACATGCTCAAACTCCTGAGGCTGCATCCCGCGCAACGTCCAACACCTCAACACCCTCCGCGGTTGCAACGAAAGCACCCAGAAACGGCGTCGTTCAGCCATTACGTTTTTCTCAGCCCAAGGCTCAGCAGTCCAAGGGCTACGATATTTCAGCCACTTCTACCGAATTAGAGCAGACCGCCGAGACCCTCACCACTACGGCGCCCACCACACTCGCCGAAGGTGCGACACTCGATGCCGCGGCCCGGCACCGCGTAATTGATGGGGCCAGCGCAATCGTCACGAAGTATTACGTCGATGCAGACGTCGCTCAGAAGATGGCGCTTGTGATCCGGGAGCACGAAAGGAACGGCGACGACAATGAAGCGACAGATGGCCCAACCTTCGCCGATCTATTGACTAGCCAGATGAGAGATGTCAGCCACGACAAGTACGTGGCGGTGATCTACAGCGCAGTCAAGACAAGCGAAAACACTTCTGCGCCAACAGCTGAGGAGGTAGCACGCTACAGAAAAGAGATGCAGCAGAACAACTGCACCTTCGAAAAGGTAACGATCTTGCCGCACAATATCGGGTACCTGAAGTTCAATTCGTTTCCTGACGCGTCGATCTGTGGGCCGACGGCTGCCGCTGCCATGGCGAAACTAAATCACGCCGACGCGATCATCTTCGATTTGCGCGACAATCCCGGCGGTTATGCAAACATGGTCGCGCTTATCGCGACCTACCTCTTCGATCGATCCACGCACCTGAACGACTTTTACGACCGCAGCCAAAGCTCCACCGAGGAGAGCTGGACCTTACCGCCTGTTCCAGGAAACACACTGGCCGACAAACCTGCTTTCGTGTTGACTTCATCCACCACCTTCTCCGCGGCCGAGGGGTTCAGCTATGACCTGAAGATGCTGAAGCGTGCGACGCTTGTCGGCGAAAGGACTTCTGGCCGTGGCCATATGGGGGCGCCGCATCGAATTGACGATCACTTCACAATCCGTGTTCCCGGCATGAAAGTAATCAATCCCATCTCCAAAACTAACTGGGAAGGAACGGGCGTTGTGCCGAATGTGAACGCAAAAGCCGCGGATTCATTAAAAGCTGCCATAAAACTGGCCGAAGGCAACCTGCAAAAGAAGTGAGAAAAGTGAGTCCAGCCAGCCCACGTTGGGATGTGCGGGCGCAATTTTCGGCATTTGAAAGGCCACGCTCTGCACTGTATAACTTTGACCAGCGCCCGTGCCAGAGCCCGCTTCCAATCCAAAGGTTCCGCCTAAGCCTCGCGGTTGGGCGTTGGTAGCCGCTGGCCTGCTTCTTCTTGCTCTCGCTCTCGTCGTTCTCTACACCGGGCAACGAGCATTCCTGAGTCCGCTAGCGCTCCTCGTAGTTGCCGCGATCGGTCTGGCTGCACTACTTTTGCAGCTCCGTCTTAGGAAAGACCTCGACAGGCGAATTCACGCGCCCTTGTGGTTAAATGTGTTGGGCCTCATATTCGCCGTCAGCGCGGTGTTGACTGACTTCTTTCATCTCAGCTCGAACATCATGCTGGTCGCCGCACTCGCTGCCGTTCTCTGTTTCGCGGCCAGCGGCATGAATGTCCTCCGCTCCCTTCGCAAACAATAGAGCTAGACACTGGCGTCTAGGCGGGCGACCGCTGAGGATAAAATCCAATTCCAGAAGAAATCCGAGATGAGACGTGACGTTGAGCGGGCAAGGAGTGTAACAGACTATCTCTTGAACTCGACTGCCACCGTGGTTTCCACCACCGCGGGGTCCCCGTTGATTCGGTAAGGTTCAAATCTCCACCAACGCAGTGCGTCCATCGCCGCCCTTGCTAGGATTTCGGGCCCGTTGAGCGCATTCATGCGGAGCACGGCTCCATCCCGTCCCACAACGATGTCGAGAGCAATCGTTCCTTCCAGCCTTTCCTTCCGGGCCTCGGGCGGATAGACAGGCTCGACTCTATGCACCAGCAATTTTTGCATCACTTCCGCAGCGACTTGCGCCCGGGGTATTTCCACGATGCCCGCCTGGGAACTTCTCAACCCGAACTCCAGATCCTGCCAGGCACGATTCCAGCGCCACCAGCAAATGGCCACCGCACTCAACAGGACCAACAGGCCGACCAGCCACCACCCGCGCCGTTTTCGCTTTGCTCTGCTCGGAGGCTTCGCACTGATCCTTGACTCCGAGCCTTTCTTCGGCTCGTTCGCTCTCTGCTCCGTGTTCGCTGCGACCGACACCGAGGTTTCCTCCGCTACTGCCCCCGCCTCTTTTACCCAGTCGCGGATGTATGCCCGCTGTTCCGCCGAAAGCGCAACGAACTCAAGCCCGCAACGCAGCTTGTCATGGTAGCGAACCAACGCCCGCGTTCGCAGCGGCTCGGCCAGTGGCGGCAACTGCAGTTCCACCCCCACGGATTCTCCCGCGATGAGCTCCCCGGCGATGATTACGCCAACCCCGCGTTCACACACGTTCAGCGATCTCCCCGGCACCGTATCCGGAACTCCCGACCGGAGTACAGTCAGGTCCACTTGTGCCCGCACCAGAAAGCGCGGCACGCGGCGCCTCGACGGCCCGCGCCAGCCCTCGGTTTGTGCTCCCGCAGCCATTAAATGAATGTAGGGACGGCCTTCGGCTGTCCGCCGAGCGAAGCTCGTCTCTCTCTCAAGATCCCTGTCTTTTCAACTCCACAATCTTGCTCCCGCTCGCAAACAACGCAACGCTTGCCATCCCGATGAACAATCCGTGCTCCACCACACCAGGCATCTCGCTCAATTCCCGCGCCAGCCTGTCAGGATCCCCTATCTCTCCAAAGCGGCAATCCAAAATGTGATTGTTCTCGTCCGTGAGATAAGCGTTGCCTGCCGCATCGCGCCGTAACTCCGCGTCCCCTCCCAGAGCGGCAATCCGTTTGGCGACCAGCGCCTGCGCAAACCGGATCACCTCCACCGGCAGCGGAAACTTGCCGAGCCTCTGCACCTTTTTCGATGCATCAGCCACAACAATCATCTGCCGCGTAGCCGATGCCACAATCTTCTCCCGCAGCAGCGCCCCGCCGCCACCCTTAATTAATCGCAACTGCGGATCGACTTCATCTGCCCCATCAACGGTGACGTCGATTTCCTGGCAATCGTCCAGCGTAATCAGCGGGATCCCCAAACTCACTGCCAGCTCCCGGGATCGGACCGAAGTTGGGATGCCACGAACATGCAACCCATTCTTCACCTCTTCCCCAAGCAGCTTGATAAAATACGCCGCTGTCGACCCTGTGCCGAGCCCCACAACCTGCCCATCCTTCACAAACCGCAAGCTCGCCCGTGCTGCCCTTTCCTTCTCATGATCATTCGCCATAGTGTGAAAGTCACTTCACCAACGCGTGGAAAAGCAGCGCTTCAGCGCCGCGTCAAATGGCCATACTCAAGGGTTTTAGCCCCAGTCATCCCACGCTTCTCTCGATGTAGATCAAATATCCCGCCAATACCAGCCCAAACAGTACGGTCAACGCTGTGACCAAGTCCAGCACAAATCCGGCTGGCTCAAACTTCCCCTCGTCCAGACGATCGCGTGTTTTACGATATCGAAACAGTCCAGCGATCACCAGCAGCACACCCAATATTATTGACGTCGCTCCCATCCACACCGAAATCCCGCTCCGGTGCACCGGATGCCCCTGCAAAGCCGTTAACTGCCGCAGTGCAATCGAGAAGCGTCCAATGGCGAAACCGAAGACCACTATTGCCGCACCGGTTCGCACCCACGCGAGAAACGTTCTCTCGTTCGCGAGATGATCCCTCGCCCGGTTGGGATTAGATTCAGAAGTGACGTTCGAATTGTCGATCACAGGCTCGGTCTAACGCCAGCATTATTCCACAGCCTTCGCAATCAACGCGCCCGCTCCCGCAAGATTCTTAGTCATCTCGGCTGGGAACCCGTGGCGTTCGCGCAGGTACTCAGGGTCGTTGTAGGTGACCGTTACCTTATTCTCAGCGTCCTGAGCCACTAGCGCCTTCAACGGTAAATCAATCGCGAGGCTGGGAGTGGCCAGCATCAGCGGCGTTCCAGCTTTCGGGCTGCCGAAGATGAGAAGCTTCGTCGGCGGCATCTTCAACCCAACTTTCTGGGCCTCGCCACTGTGATCAATCACTGCAAACACTTGCAGACCTTTTTCCGCGAAAGTAGCTTGCAGACGGCGCACCGCTTCATCGACCGAAAAACGACTGGAGACCTGGATAAGTCCGTTTCTAGTTGGCACGTTTACCTCCTCAGAAACTGCGGGTTGGAACGATGAGCGAGACGCGCAACCGGCTGCAAGAAAATTCATTTCGAGCCGGTCATCTGGCAACGCTACCAAGAGCCTTCCCTTGAAGATTCTGTTACGATGAGCGGTTTCGAGAGCTTGGCATTGCCCCACTACACTCCCCTCAGGAGAAAAATCATGCCCCCAGGCACGCGGCCTCCATACATCCTGCGAATTCCAGCCCTCGCCTTACTCCTGCTGACCATCGGAACTGCTTTCTCTCAATCCAGTTATCAGCCCTCTACAGAGAACCTTCAGGCTCGCCGTGATTATCAGGACATGAAATTCGGCATGTTCATTCACTGGGGCGTTTACAGCGTCCTCGGCGATGGCGAATGGGTCTTTCACGAGCGTCGCCTCAAGCTCGACGAATACAACCGTCTGCCCGCATTTTTTGATCCTGAGAAGTTCGATGCCAAGACCTGGGTGTCGCTCGCCAAAGCCGCCGGCATGAAGTACATCACGATTACCTCACGCCATCACGACGGCTTTGCGATGTTCGACTCCAAAGTCTCCGACTGGAATATCATGGCTCGCACGCCCTATAAGAAAGACCCGCTGAAGATGCTGGCCGATGAGTGCCATCGCCAAGGGATCAAGCTCTTCTTCTATTATTCGCAGCTCGACTGGCACAATCCCGATTACTATCCACGCGGCGCCACCGACTGGCCTAACGGCCGCCCGGACCACGGCGATTGGAACTCCTACCTCGATACCTACATGGACGGCCAGCTCAACGAACTGCTCACCAACTACGGCTCCATCGGCGGCATTTGGTTCGACGGCATGTGGGACAAGCCCAACGCCGACTGGCACCTCGACAAGACCTATGCGCTGATCCACAAACTACAGCCGGCCGCGCTGATCATTCCGAATCACCATCAAACGCCGCGTCCCGGTGAAGACGTTCAGACTTTCGAGCGCGATCTCCCTGGCCAGAACACCGCCGGATTCAACACAAAATACGTAAGCAGCGACATTCCCCTCGAAAGCTCCGACACTCTGAATGGTTCCTGGGGCTTCAACATCGGAGACAGCAATTACAAAAGCACCGCCGAGATCGAACGCCGTCTGGTCCGCGCCGCAGGAAACAATTCCAACCTGCTGTTGAACATTGGACCGTATCCAAATGGCGAGATCGATCCTCAGTTCGTCATACGGCTACAAGCCGTCGGCGAATGGCTGTCAAAGTACGGAGAATCAATCTATGGAACCCGCGGTGGCCCAGTCCCTCCCGGCGACTGGGGCGTAACCACGCAGAAAGACAACAAGATTTATGTCCACGTGCTCAATTGGGGATCGCCGCTACTCGCGCTGGGCCCGATTCAGGGCAAGATTACCGCGGCGCATCAGCTCACCGACGCTGTGGCTGTCAATTTCACTCAAGGCCCGGATGGAGTGGTCCTTAAACTCCCCTCGCCACAAAAAGACGACCCTGACCGAGTTATCGTCCTAACGGTGTCCAAGACGAATTGATTCCGTAACGAAAAGTCTCTTTGGCACACTATCGATTAGAATTCTGGCGGTTTCCCGGAGAGCAGTATGAAAGTATATATCTCCTCCACCTACCTCGATCTGATCGAGTACCGCGCTGCCGTCGACCGCACGCTGCGCCGCATGGGTCATGACGTAATCGGAATGGAACAGTATGTCGCCGAGGGTAGCAAACCGGTTGAGCGCTGCCAGGCCGATGTGATCGCCTGCGACGTGTACGTGATCATTGTCGCGTGGCGATTCGGCTACCAACCGTGGCGCACGAATCCAACCCCCGACCATCGATCGATTACGGAGATCGAGCGCGATCAAGCCAAGACAAGCGGCAAGCCTGTGGTGGCATTCCTGCTCGACCCGCAGGCGCCCTGGCCGCCCAACTTTGTCGACGCCATGGGAACCGAGGGCGGCCTGAATATCTCTCGCCTCCGCGCCGAATTGGGTGCGGAGTACCTTGCGGGTATCTTTCGCACGCCGGACGACCTGGCCAGCCAGGTCGCCGCCGCGGTCTCAGCCCAGGGTCTCACCCGTCACATGGTAGATCGCGTGCTCGGGGAGACATCGGTTGCAACTCCGGATATGGATGCATTCGCCAACGGGACCGACATCAACCCCAGCCCCTCGAGCATGGGAAGCATCAAGAAGATGATCCGGCAGTCGGGAACCGCTCGTGCGGTGGTGCTGCAACTCGATGATGGAGAACGCTGGTGGTCCACGCGGCTGTTCCTGCTGGCCAGCCTGCTGCAACAACTGACCGCTGTCCGGCAGATCGTGTTTTCCGATGCGTCCGGAGCCTTTGTTGGAATGGCCAGCCCGAACGCGATCTTTGATGGCCTCGGCGCTGCATTCATGGAGCTCAACAACTTCGCGCTCACTCTGACCAGCCAGCCGTCCTCTTTGGACATCGAACGCGAGACCGATCGCCAGATCGACGCCTGGAAAAACTTCACCAACGCTCCGCCACCGATACAAGGCCAGAAGACAGCCCCCGGCCCCGCCGAACTTCAATGGAAAGTAGGAGTGCGAGTTTCACTGCTGCAACAGTGGCTGGGAGAACGCTGGGTTGGCCGCTGCATTCGCGTGGACAGCGCGGACCTTACCATGAGTCAGGTGCAGCAGATCGTAGACTCGCTGCTGCCCGATGTTCCGGTCCAGCGCCAGAAAAAGGCGCCCCAGGTCGGCTATGAACTGCTGGTGGTCGATCGCGACGCCTTCGCTCTGCAGTTGGCCCGGGAGTGGGTGCGGTCCGGGTTGCCGCGTTCGCCAGTCCGCTGATCTCTGGCTCTCTTAAATTGATTGTCGTCGCAGTAACTGTCGAATGTGGACATTATGGGTTGTTTTTCGCCGTCTTGTTGGGCTGCATCGGCTGCATCGCACTCAGCCGAATGACCGCCGCAGCCGCGCTAAACCGAACCTTCGCGTTCCTGTCCGAGAACTTATGCACAACGTGAGGCAGCAACGACTCATCGCCCCGTTGTGCAATCGCCTCAACGGCCGCGGCGCGAACGATCCAATCTTTGTCATTGGTCGCTCTGATCAGAGCATCCCCACTTGCCGGGTCGGGATCATGCGCTAGTAGAGTTGCTGCAACCGCTCGTACCGGATTCGGATTCTTCTTACGCATGGTTCGCCACGCATCCCAACCGATGCCGGCAAAAGGCACGAACCCGATCCCTTCTGAGAACCCAATCTCCGCCAGCAGCTTGGGATTTCGCAAAGTCGCCAATTGCTGCGCGACGATCCCGTCGCCCGCTTTGCGCTTGCCCGTTAGCAGGTCATAGTAGACCGCATAGGCTGACTTGTCGTCCTTTAGTTCACGCAACGATTGAGCAGCAGCCATTACTACCGGAATTTTTTTGTCTGATAAAGCGTCCTGCAGTTTCGGAATTGATTCCCTCGAATACATCTGCCCGAGCGCGGTCGCCGCCGCCCGGCGTACGTCAGTATTCGGATCACTCAGCGCGTTCTCAGCCAGTTGACGCGCCTGCAAGTTGTCCCGCAGCAATCCCAGCGCTCGAATTCCGTTGGTCCTCTCACTGGCCCGCGGCGAGAATGCCGCTGTCATGAGCATGTCCCAAGCCTTGTGCCTGGGAGATTCGATATCCTGCACCGGCTCAGCGAGTAACGACGCTCCCAACATGCAGGTCGTCATCACGCACGTCGCCCACGGGACAGTTCTCATAACTGCACTCCAACGCTTGAACGTTAAGATGCTGGTAGGAGGGAATTCGTTAGAGGGGTTTTTCCCTACAGGATGAATCTTGTTAACACGAGGAAGGAATCCTATATGCGAACCGGGCCGCCCCGCCCTCACTCTTCTCCGGTCCAAGGCAAGATCGTTGCGGCCCACGTTCTACTCGACAGCAGACCAATCGACTGAACTTAATCACATGTCTATTCTTCCGGGACTCTTACTAAACCAACTCGATCATTGTGCTTGCATCGAGCACAACTAACAATCACCACAGGTTCTAGCACCGGGACGCCGGAGACCCATTAAAAAACGGGCAGCGCCGCCGCAGCCGGTCCCCTTCAGTACTCGAGTCTTTGATCGTTCTAGTACGACTGCACAATCTTCTCCAACGCAAATCGGCTTCGGATCACCAGCGTCGCTCCCTTCGCGTGCATTAACTGTTTCTTCTTGAACTCCGAGAATAACCGGCTGACTGTCTCTCGAGTTGTCCCGATGATTTCTGCGATCTCCTCGTGCGTCAGCGTCAACTTAACTTGCGAAGAGCCATCGCTTTGGGTCGACTTCGTGGACCACGAAAGCAGCAGTTTCGCGAACTTCTCGGAAGGCGAGGCCGCCAGACCCAGTGTCCGGATCTCTTCGTATGCCGTGTAGTAGTTGCGGCTTAACTGCTGCGCCACCCGCATCCCGACCTCCGGAAACTCTCTCAAGAACTGATGGAGCGAGTCCCGCGGAATAAAATTCGCCTGCCCCGGCTCCATCATCTCCGCTGTAACTTCATATGGGACGTTCGAAATAACAGCGTTCAATCCCAGCACATCCCCAGAGTCGGAGATCTTCGTGATGATCGTTTTGCCTTCCCTCGACGTCGTCGACAGCTTTACCTTGCCGTTGCAGAGCACGAACACACCGCGCGAAAGTTGTCCCTCAATGAAGAGCATCGCGCCCTTCGGATACACCGCCGTTGACTTGATCTCATTCAGCCTCGCGCTTGCCAGCACCGATAAATTGCAGAATATGTGTTCGCCTCTAATAGGACATGTCGTGCAATTGTCGAGAATGTTCAACCCGTATGGAGCTCGCATTGCAACCTCCTGAGGGCCGGTTACCCGGCTTTGCCGCCCAACCCACGTTGGGTTATGGCACGCCTCGAACCATTCTCGAGACCACCTCGAACCGACACCGATATAATGTCTATTTAAAAGAAAACAGGTAGGTTATCTCTCTTGACGCAAACGTCAGCCTGGGTTTTTGGAAGGGAGTGCACCACCCGAATTTGGGGCATTTCCCTCACATGGGTGTGTGATCTGCATCACTTCTGTATGTGATTGATCCGCCTCTACTTGCAGACTACGCCCTAAAGCATCAACGACAAGAGGCACAAAAGAAAGGCGTTACTCCTCGTGGACCCTTCGCGTCATTCGTGACTCCAGCTCTTCCTCATCCGGGCCCGCGGCTTCGCCTATGGCCCCACGGCCACCTGCAGCATCGAGGGGGTCTGCATCCTCTCCCGGTAAATGATGTTCCTGG
Source organism: Candidatus Sulfotelmatobacter sp. (assembly GCA_035279505.1). Classification (GTDB taxonomy): domain Bacteria; phylum Acidobacteriota; class Terriglobia; order Terriglobales; family Acidobacteriaceae; genus Sulfotelmatobacter. Next base: position 36,378 of record DATEHP010000237.1, read on the forward strand.
CCGGCACCTCGCCCACGGCATCCACATGCACCACGTACCCCCCACGCGGCAGGGTCTCCCCGAAGGGGAGCTCTTTCTCAATAGTCCCCCGCCGCAGCAAAAAGTGCTGATACCCGATCGCCACCGCCCGCCCATTGCCCGGCACCGCTAGCACGATGAACGTCAGGTCGATATCATCCACCGTGGTATTCGAAACCGCCACGCTTCCCTCAATCCGGTTGCCATTCACACGCGCTTCGTTCTTCCAGACCAGCGTCAGCGCCGACCGCACTCGCAGGACAAATGCCTTCTGCACTGCCGACTGGGGCCGCCCCCCGTCGGTAACTGACACCGTGAACCGGAATTCCCCAGTCCGTTCCGGTGACCCGTGCAGCAGTCCATCATCCCGAAGTTTCAGGCCCGGTGGTAGCGTGCCTTTCTCCAGCCTCCAGTGCAAGGCGGGTATACCTCCTCGCGCCCTGAAGCGAAGCTCGTAAGAAGCATGCGGATACGTGACCGGTAATTCCGAATCATTTTCGATGGTGAGTCCGGATTCGCCTTGCGCCTGAGCCGATCCGTCCTGCCCGTCGGCTTGCTCCTCGGCCATTCCAGTCGAAGCCAGCTGACATCCCAGCGCAGTCCCGGCACAGACGAGAGCGCAAACCAGCACAACCTGACCAAGATTAAGAATGTTCCTCACGTATCCGCTCACCTACTCTTTTCCATGATGGTCCTAGGGCTTCTTCCACCACTTTCCCACAGTTCGGCCCGGAATAGGAATGCTCCAGGCCTAACTTCTTGCACCTCGAATCACCGGACACGAACGTCACATTGACGCGAGTTCTGATTTTCTGGAAAACTAGATGTAGGTTAGTATTCTCTGGTCCCAAAGTTTTCTTACACATGGAGCTTCTGCTCAACCTCTTCTGGCTCTTGCTGGCGATGCCCGCCTACTGGCTGTGGCGTTATTCCAGAACTGCGCCCCGGAGACGCACGTTCGATGCCTTCCAGTGCTTCTTGGCGCTCGGATGTTTGCTCGTCATCCTCTTCCCAGTGGTGTCGGCTAGCGACGACCTGCGCGCCATGCGGGCCGAAATGGAAGAGTCCTCGAGCAAGAAAAGCATCTGCCAGGCTATCAGCGATAAGCAAAGCTCCTTGAAATGGCAGGCTCAGCCCGCCGCCCTCGCTTCCGCTTCTGCCTCGTTTGGATTCGGTGAACTGGCCTGGCACTGGGTTCCGGATTCGGTATCATCCTCGTCATCGGCCCGTTTGATTGCGCGATCCAATCGCGCTCCCCCTCTTTTCGTCCTCGCATAGTTCGATAGCCGCCCGTTCCTGCAAAGCAACGGCGGCCACTTTCTTCCTCCTCCACAACAGTTGTGCGGAAAATGCTTCCGCCCCACGGGCAGATAGATATTCGCCAGGATCACCTGGCGTCATCTCCTGCCAGCACGGAGAGCTTCATGCGGTCGAGATTGCTTTTAGTTGCCGTTGTCCTCGGCAATGTCATCCTCTGGTGCCAGACACCACCCCAACCGGGGGTGTCTCCGCCTCAGCAAATCTGGACGTGGGTCCAGGTCAAGGAACAGTTTCAGCTCAACAACACTACTCTCCTTGCCAGCAAGCTCAATATCGACGAACTCAAAGCTCAGGAGATCACTGCGCACCTTCGTCCCAACCCGGATTTCACACTGACCGCCGACGGCACCCAGATCACTCCGAGTCACGGAGTTTGGCAGCCGTTCGCCGGGACCTTCGTCTCTCCCGGGGTCAGCTACCTGTTCGAGCGCCGTAATAAGCGCGGCCTGCGCTATGAGGCCGCCAGACAAGGCACGGCGATCGGAGCTGCACAATCGTCAGACAGTGAGCGCACACTGCTCTTCAATTTGCGCACCGCATTCGCAGGTATCCTCCAGGCGAAGGCGGTGCTGCGTCTCGCGAACGATAACCTTCAGTACTATGACAAAGTTCTGAAAGTAAGCCGCGACCGCTTTCAGGCCGGAGACATTGCCCGCATCGATCTGGACCGCCTGGAACTGCAGCGTCTCCAATACGAGTCAGATTTGCAGAACGCGGAAGTCAATCTGCGTACGACCAAGATCAATCTTCTCGCCCTGCTCGATGATCGCCGCCCCGTCGAGAGCTTCGACATAGACGGAGCTTTCGACTTCCGCGAAGACCTTCTTCCCGTCGACAACTACCGCAAAGAAGCGGTCGACGCCCGACCAGACCTTCGTGCGGCCGTTCTCACGGTGAAGCAGGCCGAAACAAATTACAAACTGGCCGAGGCTAACGGCTCCGCAGATCCGACCGTTGGCGTATGGTTCACCCACAATGGTTCGTTCAATAATCCCGACGCAGTGAACACGATCGGCGCCAGCGTCAGCATCCCGTTGCGCATCTTCGACCGCAATCAGGGCGAGAAGCTTCGCACCAAGATCGACATCAGCCGCAACGAGAAATTGCGCCAGGGCGTGGAGACCCAGGTGTACAGCGACGTTGACTCCGCCTACGCCACCCTCAATAGCAACATCAACCTGCTGAAACCCTACAAGCGCCAGTATCTGGAACAGGCTGTCCGCGTGCGTGACACGGTTTTCTTCTCCTACCAGCACGGTGGCGCCTCACTGTTGGACTTCTTGAACGCGGAAAGCGAATACCGCACCGTGGAGTTGAGCTACGTGAACCTGGTTGGCTCCTATCTCACGGCGGCGGCACAGCTAAACCAGGCCGTAGGGCGCGAGGTGATCCAATGAAAACGATCCCAATTCGACAGCGGAATCAAACCAACCGGGGGTGCCCCGAGCTTGCCCTAAGCGAAGCCGAAGGGTCTCGCGGCATTTGCGAGACGTGGGAATCTCGGCAGAACGAAGTCGAGATCGAAGGGCGCATGCTCGCTCTACACGAGCGATTGCCCCAAGCTCCTGCTCCGTTCGCCCCGGAGGGGCGACTGACAATAGCCCGGCGCTTGCAGCGCCGGGTAGCGACGGGAATGACGTCGCGTCCCGTAGGGACGCCTGAACTATCTCCACGCGTTCAGAATTGGATGGTGTATTACATTCCTGCCGCACTCTTGTTCGCCGCGCTCGCCATACTCTCGGCCTGCACCCGCGACACTCCCGCGGCGACATCCAAACCTCCCGTTACCATCGACCCCGATCTCTTCACCGCCGATCACCCCGAACTCTTCAAAACGGCGAAGGCCGAGCTTCGCAAGCTTCCCACGCAGGTCACCGCCAACGGCACCATCGCTCCGGATGTTAATCGAACAATCCACGTCACCTCCCTCGGCGCCGGCCGCGTCGTGGACCTCAAAGCCAAGCTGGGTGACACTGTCCAAAAAGGCCAGACCCTTCTAGTGATTTCAAGTCCCGACCTCGCCGGCGCTTTCGCCGACTACCAGAAAGCCAAAGCCGACGAAGCCTTATCGCGGAAAGCTCTCGATCGCGCCCAGATGCTCTACGATCGCGGCGCAATCGCCACGAAAGATCTCGAAGTAGCTCAAGACGCTGAGGACAAAGCTAAGGTCGATCTCGAAACCGCCGATCACCGCGTCAGAATTCTTGGCGCAGATCCCGCCAATCCCAGTCCCCTGATTGAATTGAAGGCGCCGGTTTCCGGCACGATCGTGGAACAGAACGTCGCCGGCGCCGAGGGCGTCAAGAGCCTCGATAACACTCCCAACCTTTTCACCATCGCCAACCTGTCTGAGGTTTGGGGGGTGTGCGATGTTTTTGAAAACGATCTCGGCGAAGTCCATGTCGGTGATTCTGCCGAAATTCGCCTCAACGCTTTTCCGGATCGCATCTTCAAAGGCAGAGTTGCCGACATTTCGCGCGTTCTCGATCCCAACACTCGTTCCGCGAAAGTCCGTATTGTGCTTCCCAATCTTGACGCTTCTCTCCGGCCTGGCATGTTCGCAGTGGCCACCTTCCGTTCGCGCAAACTGACGGACCGGATCGTCGTCCCCTCCACCGCCATCATGCGTCTTCACGATAAAGACTGGGTGTTTCGCAAAGAGGACGCCAATCGATTTCGCAAGATTGCCATCGTCGCCGACGGCCTCGCGCCCGATGGCATGCAAGAAATCCGCGACGGCGTAAAGGCCGGCGACGAAGTTGTGACCAATGCCCTCGAGTTCTCGACGGAAGTGGCGGAAAAACGAGCGGGGGAATAGGTATGATTCGCAAGGCCATCGATTTCGCGCTCGCTAACCCACTGCTGGTTCTGGGAGGCGCGCTCGTCCTCTTCGTGTGGGGCATCATCTCCTTCCACGCCCTACCGATCGAGGCTTATCCCGACGTCGCGGATACCTATGCGCAGGTCATTACTCAGTGGCCGGGCCACGCTGCCGAGGAGGTCGAGCAGCAGATCACCGTTCCTCTGGAAGTCGAACTGAATGGGGTTGCCCACCTCACGCATTTGCGGTCTATGTCCCTGATGGGCTTATCCGTCATCACCCTCATCTACGACGACGACATCGGCACGTTCAACGCCCGCCAGGAAGTCCTCGATCGCCTGCAGAACGTGACTCTGCCTACCGGCGTGTCGGCGGGGATTGGTCCAGACTACAGCCCCATCGGCCAGATCATGTTCTACACGTTGACCAGCACCAATCCGAAGTACGACGTGATGGAACTGAAAGCGCTCAACGACTGGTTCGTCGTGAACCAGCTCAAGTCCGTCCCCAACATAGTGGATGTCAATCCCTTCGGCGGCCCCACCCGCGAATACCAGGTGCAGCTCGATCCCGGCAAGCTGGTTTCCTACGGCTTGGCCTTGCCGCAAGTTGAACAGTCGTTGGTCGCCAACAACATCAACGCCGGTGGAGGATTCATCGAGCGCGGCCAGCAGGCCTTGAACGTCCGCGCCGTCGGCCTCATGCAGAGCACCGACGACATCGGGGCTACCGTAGTGAAAGTGCAGAACGGAACGCCGGTGCGCGTCCGTGATCTGGGAATCGTCGTGCAGGCTCCCAAGGTCCGGCTTGGCCAACTTGGAAAGACTATCCGCAACAAAGACGGCTCCATCATCAACGACGATGATGTCGTCGAAGGCATCGTCCTGCTGCGCAAAGGCGCTATTGCGGAAACCACGCTCGATGCCTTGCATCAGAAGATCGATCAACTGAACGGTACCAGAGGAAAAGCTGGCCTGTTACCGGTAGGAGTCAAACTCGTCCCCCACCTCGACCGTAGCCAACTGATGCATCACACCACGCACACCGTTCTGCGCAACCTGACGGACGGCGTACTTCTCGTCACCCTGGTTCTGTTTCTGTTCCTCGGCAACGTGCGCAGCGCGCTGATTGTCGCCATAACGATCCCCTTTTCTCTGCTCTTCGCTGCCATCCTTCTCGATCTCCGCCATATTCCCGCAAACTTGCTCTCGCTCGGCGCACTCGACTTTGGCATGGTCGTCGACGGCTCCGTCGTTATGGTCGAGAACATCCTTCGCCACACTTCCTTCGGAGACCACAAGAAAACTTTCCGCGAAATCGTCGCCGTGGCCGCCCACGAGGTGCAGAGACCCGTATTCTTCGCCCGTGTCATCATCATCGTTTCTTACCTTCCGATCTTCACCCTGCAACGCGTCGAAGGCCGCCTTTTCAGCCCCATGGCCTGGACGGTGGCTTTCGCCTTGCTCGGAGCCCTGGTCTTTGCGCTCTTCATCGCACCCGTACTTTGCAACTACTTCTTCAGCCGCGAACTGAAAGAGTGGCGCAACCCGGCGCTCGAATGGCTGAACCGCAACTACACCCGCACTCTCGACTGGTGCTTCGACCATATGAAGTTCACCCTCGCCATGGGGCTTCTGGCGTTGGGCCTGATGCTCTTTTTCGCCCTGAGCGGAATCATCGGCTCGGAGTTCCTTCCCCACCTCGATGAAGGCGCCATCTGGGTCCGCGGCACTCTCGCGCCCAGCACCGGGCCCTCCTCGAGCATTGCCATGGCGAAGAACGCGCGCATCATGCTCGCCGGTTTTCCCGAGGTCCGGCTGGTCGTCAGCCAGGTCGGCCGGCCCGATGACGGCAGCGACGCCAGCGGTTTCTACAACACTGAATTCTTCGTTGATCTTCTCCCACGCGAGGAATGGCGCTCGGAATTCCACGGTAAAAAAGACGAGTTGATCGCCGCCATGGACAAGCAACTTCAACAGTTCCCCGGGGCCGATTGGAACTTCTCGCAGCCGATTTCCGACAACGTCGAAGAAGCCGTCAGCGGCGTAAAGGGCGAACTGGCGGTCAAGCTCTTTGGCCGGGATCTCAAAACTCTCGAGCAGAAGGCCGACGAGATGCAAGCCGTGATGAGCCGTATCCCCGGCGTCGCCGATCTCGGCACCTTCCAGGTTCGTGGCCAGCCCAACGTCAACGTGAACATCGACCGGACCGCCGCCGATCGCTTCGGCATCAACGTCGCCGATGTCCAGGACGCGATCGAAACCGCCGTCGGCGGCAAAGCCGTCACCCAGATCCTGATCGGCGAACAGCGCTTTGATATGACCGTTCGCTACCAGCCGCAATACCGCCGTTCGGTCGAAGATATCAGCAATATCCGGTTGCTCGCGCCGTCCGGAGAGCGCGTCTCCCTCGCCCAGCTCAGCAAGATCTCCCTCGATGACGGCGCATCGACGATTTATCGGGAGGGCAACCAGCGGTATATCGCCATCAAGTACAGCGTCCGTGGCCGTGACCTCGGCAGCACCGTCCGCCAGGCCATTGAAGAGGTCGGCGAGAAAGTAAAACTGCCCGAGGGATATCACCTCGACTGGACCGGCGAATACGAAAGCCAGCAGCGCGCCAATCGTCGCCTCGCGATCATCGTTCCCGTCACCTTGCTCCTGATGGCGTTCATTCTTTACTCCGCCTTCGGCTCATGGAAATGGGTCTTCCTGATCCTCGCCGTCGTCGCCTTGTCTCCCCTCGGAGGATTCCTCAGCCTGCTGATCACCGGCACGCACTTCAGCGTATCTTCCGGCCTCGGCTTCCTCGCGCTGATCGGAGTCTCTGTTGAAATCGGAGTCATCATGGTCGAGTACATTAACCAGCTCCGCACCCGTGGCATGCCGGTGCGCGACGCGGCCAAAGAAGGCGCAGCACTTCGTCTTCGCCCCATCATGATGACGATGCTGGTCGCGACTCTCGGCTTGCTTCCCGCTGCTATGTCCCACGATATCGGTTCCGATTCGCAGCGTCCCTTTGCCATCGTCATCGTCGGCGGCCTCGTCGTGGAACTCCTGGTCAGCGTAATCCTCTGGCCGACTCTCTATGTCTTCTGGGCGCGCCCCGGAGACCGCTTGCCTCCCGCCGAACAAAGCTTCATGGCAGAAGGCGAACATGTGGACTAAAGAATGTAGCCCCGGACGCCTTCGTCCGGGGGAGTCGTGAAGTGACGAGTGTGCACCCTTCGTCGCTGAACGTGTAGCCCGCCAAGAAATCGGAGTCGGGTTATGAAAGGGCGGCGCTTCAGCGACGCGTGAGGCGCCACATAAGTCGGGGCTTTAACCCCGGTTGGGCCGGTGGTGTAACGGAACACGGCGGGTGCGGACCGCAGTCCGCGCTCGCAGATGCAAGTGCGAGTCTTGCCCGGTCCCCCAATTCTTGGAACAGATGTCCGTAACTTGTGCGCCCCACTCTGCGTTATACTTCCAGCACCACGCCGTAACTATTCCTTAGGATCTCACTCATGGCTGTTGGTGTACGCACGCTGGATCTGCGGAAGGTGTACCACTCTGCGCCTCCGCTCGGGGCGGGTGGCGGTTTCATTCCGCGCTCCGACGCCAAGAATTCGAAGCAGCCAAGGCCGCAAATTACCGCTCTCGATGGCCTGTCCCTCCAGATTGAGCCCGGAGAAATCTTCGGACTGCTTGGGCCGAACGGCGCAGGCAAGTCCACCACGATTGGCATCCTCACAACACGAGTGCGTCCGACTGGCGGCAATTCGTGGATTGGCGATCACGACGTCTGGAAGGAGCAAGCCACCGTAAAACGTCTCATCGGAGTCGTGCCGCAACGTCCCAATCACGATTTCTCGCTGACGGCGCGCGAGATCCTAATTTTCCACGCGGCCTACTTCGGCATCCCGCCGAAAGAAGGCAGCAAGCGTGCCGACGAGCTGCTCGAAAAGTTCAAGTTGACCGATCGCGCCTCGCAGATGGTCCGCGGATTTTCCGGTGGCATGGCGCAGCGCCTTTCGATCGCGCGCGCCATGATGCACGACCCGCAGGTTCTTTTTCTCGACGAACCCAGCGCGGGCCTGGATCCGCAGACACGCATCCTGCTGTGGGAGATCATCCGCGAATACAATCAGCTCGGCAAAACCGTGCTGCTTACGACCCACAACATGGAAGAAGCCGACGCATTGTGCCAGCGTCTTGCAATCGTGGACCACGGCAAGATGATCGCTCTCGGCTCTCCAACCGAATTGAAACGATCGATCCCCGGGGGATTCCTGCTGCGTCTGCACTTCGGTAAGCCGACACCAGAACTGATCCAACGGTTGCAGTCGCTGGCCGGAGTTCGCGAAGTCCGCCCGCTCGATTCCACCGGCGCCGACGTGTACGCCGACCGCGGCGGATCGCTCATCCCGGAGGTCGCTTCCGTGGCAGCTGCCGTCGGCGCCGAGTTGTCTGACGTTCATATCTCCGAGCCCAGCCTTGAGAACCTGTTCCTGCATCACACCGGAAGGAGTTTGCGCGATTGAACTGGAAAGCCTTTGGCGCGATGCTCGCCCGCGACGCCCAGGTGGCGCGGCGCAACATTATTCAGATTATGTTCCAGACATTTCTGCAGCCGCTTTTATTCGTCTTCATCTTCGGGCGAGTGATGGTCGGCAGCGGATATATGCGCCCCGAGTACAAGAGCCTGCTGCTCCCCGGCATCATCGCCATCAGCATGGTCTTCACCGGAATCTGGGCCGTGGCCATGCCCTTGATCGCCGAGTTCCAGTGGACCCGCGAGATTGAAGACCGCCTCCTCGCGCCGATCGACATCTCCTGGATCGCAATCGAGAAAGTAGTCGCGGGAATGATTCAGGCTTTGCTCGCCGGACTGGTCGTTCTCCCGCTCGCCTGGCTGGTGCTCCGCCCGGGCGTCGACATCCAAATTCATGCCACGCTCGAATTCGCGGCTATGATGTTGCTTGTCGCTCTGTTTTCCGCCTGTGGAGGCCTCGCCCTCGGCTGCTCCATGAATCAGCAGCATATTGGTCTGATGTTCAGCATGATTCTCACGCCGATGATCTTCTTCGGCTGCACCTACTATCCATGGAGCGCGCTGAGCAATTTCCACATTCTGAAATGGGCCGTGCTCGTGAACCCATTGGTCTACGCCAGCGAAGGTTTGCGCGCCGCCCTCGTGCCGCAGTTTTCTCATCTGTCGACGGTCGCGATCCTGTTTGCGCTCTGCTTCTTCGATCTTCTTCTATTGCTCGTCGGCTTACGCCAGTTTGAGAAGAAGGCAATCAGCTGATCCCGGCGATTCGAACCGCGTTGGCGAGTCGGCGTTCTCTTCACTCTCCGCGCAGCACCTGCATGGGCTCAGTCGACATGGCGTCCCTGGCCGGCAGCAGTGATGCCATCAAGGCCGCTCCTCCCAATACCACAACGCTCAGTCCGATGGCCCACGGATCAACCGGACTCGTCTGGTAGAGCAGGCTGCGCAGCCAGCGCGTCGCCAGCGTTACTCCAAGCAAGCCGAGAACGGACCCAACTACGATCGGCAACAATGCGTCCTGCGCAACCAGAAGCGCAAGCTTGCCTCGGTCGGAACCAAGGGCGAGCCGGACGCCGAATTCTTGCCTCCGCAGTGACACCGAATAGGCGAGCACTCCGTAAATCCCGAGCACCGCCAGCAGCAACCCGGCCCCTCCAAAACTGGAGAGGATGACGGTTTGAAATCGCTCCGTGGCAACCGATTCGTCGACCATCTCATCAAGGGAGGTTACGGTTGGGATGGATATCTCAGGTTCGACGCTCCAGATGGCTTGGCGCATCTCCGGGCCGAGACTTGCGATCGACTGTGAACTCCGTACCAGAAACGTAGGATTATATGGCGGGAAGTCCCAAACTGGCAGATAGTAGATGGCAGTGTTGCGTTTCAAGTCATTGATGCGCGCATCCGCGGCGATGCCCACAACCGTGTAGGCGTTTCCCCAATGCGAAATCTTCCGCCCCAGCGGATTCTCGTCCGGCCAGATTGCGTTTGCGGCTTTCTCCGACAGAATGACCACTCGCGAATTATCCCGGTCGCGCTCTGTAAAACCACGTCCGCCGAGCAGCGGGATTCGCATGACATCGAAGTAGCCGGGATCGACGAAACGGCGATTCGCCATCGGCACTTGCCCCTGCGGGACAGGATTGTCGGTTCTTACCATGCCGTCGACGCTCATATCTCCAGTCAAAGGCACGACACTGGTCACAGCAGCTGACTCAATTCCTGGCATGGAACGAAGCTTCTCGAGTGTGCGATCGATCATTGCCTCACGAGCCACGCTCCCTTCATCTGCTCCATAATTCGCCGGGACGTCGGCCGTTGCGTATTTGCGGGTATTCAAGTTGGCTTCCGCCATTGCAACCCGCCGCGAACTGAAGTGGCGATTTTCTGAAAGCACACGGGAGAAGCTGCGTGTGATCAGGCCCGTCACGACCAGCAGCGTAATGCTGCACGCAATCTGAAAGGTTACGAGCAGCCTTCGAGTGCGCACGGCCTGCCTGGTGTTCGAGAGTCGCGTGGAATTCGACTGCAGTGCAACTTGAGGGGTGACTCGAAGCGACCGTAACGCAGGCAGGATGCCGAATCCGAGTGAAGTAACGATCGAGATGACAAGGGCGAAGGCGAGAATAGGCAAGCTCAGATGAACTTCATTCAGGCGGGGCAGCACCGCCGCGATGCGGACAAACGCCTGCACCCCAAGATTTGCCAGCAGGACGCCTCCCACACCCCCAGCCAATCCGATCAGCAGGTTTTCGGCGAGGACGCCCTGGAACAGGCGTCCTTTCCCCGCCCCCAAGGCGGCGCGCAAGGCTGTATCGTGCTCGCGCGCTATACCTCGCGCCAGTTGCAGATTCGCCAGATTCACACAACCCATCAGCAGCACGCTGGCCACAGCCGCCAGCAGCAGCCAAAGGGGCTTCTTTACGTCGCCGGTAATCTCCTCAGCGAATGGCTGAACGATAACACTGAGATGTATGGCCAGGCGGTCATTGGCAGCGGTAGCTTTCTCAATCCCATCCAACTCGCTTTGCGCTTGCTGAGGTGACACACCGGGCTTCAGTCGAGCAATCACCAGAGAGTTGAACTCGCCGTCGTTGGCAGTCAACTCGGACGGCCTTGGCGCGAGCGGCTTGAAGATCTCGTAGCGCTCAGTCGATCCGTGCGTTGCCTCCCCAGGCATCATAGATAGCACCGGAAAACGGAACGACTGCGGCATCACCCCGACCACGGTCTGCTCGTCGGATCCAATTCGCAAGGTGCTCCCAACTGCTGTCGGGCTACCATGAAACAGATGTTGCCACGCACCCCAGGTGAGAATGACAACCCGGTCCTTTCCGCTCTGCGCTTCCTCTTGCGCAAAATCCCGCCCCGCGAATGGCGCGACTCCCAGTACGGAGAAGAAATTCGGGGAGACGGCTAACCCCTCCGTCATTTGCGGGTGATCGGTCCCAATCGAGATACTGAAGCCTGGGTTCTGCACGATGGCCGCGTCCTCAATCGAGTTCGCATGCGTCTTCAGATTCTGATAATGCCGATAATTATCAGGCAGCAAGGGCGCGACATTCTGGATCTCGCGAATACTCTCCCGCCAAACCACGAGCTGCTTCGGATCACGGAACGGATAAGGCTGCAGGAGCACGGTGTGGACGACGCTGAAGATTGCGCTCACTGCACCGACACCCAGCGCGATCGTCACCATCGCCGTGGTTGCAAATCCCTTCGACTTCCGCAATTGCCGAAACCCATAACGGAGGTCCTGCAGCAAAGAGGTCATAGTCCCATTCCCCAGACGCGATCCGGAAGATGGCAGCCGCACTTCTGCCGCCACTCCCCGAAGCACCGGAACCTATTGGCTCTATGGGAGATGATGGATGAGGCACAACTGGATCTCTGCCATTAATGTCCGCACCTGAACTGGAATGTTCGGAATTGAACAGCGTGGCGGCAACGCGGGGAGTGCAGGGGAAGTAGGCATCGCTTGCTTCGGCAGCCGTGGTCTGAGATAGGGATGCTGCAACTCCATCCGCATGACCTGAGGCTGCTATTTCGTGAGAGGGGGGCTTGCTCGGGACTCGCGGCTCAAGACTCGCAGATAAAAATAAGAGAGTTCCGAGGTGGTGTAGGATCCATTCGTCTCGGCCAGTAGCTCGCGTTTGACCCTTGCTGACCTGCTCTCGCTGCTTCCCTTGCGGGGCTGCTGCGCGCGATCTCGCTCGGGCTCCGGGCTCACCGCCA
>DATEHP010000238.1:0-27792 GCA_035279505.1 Candidatus Sulfotelmatobacter sp.
AGAGAGAAAAAAAATTGAATTTCAAGAGAGAATCTATAATCAGCATGTTCGGCTCCTTTCCTCCGAGCCCTTTGGTGGTTAGCGCTTCCAAAGTTTACTCGGGCCTCGGAGCCGACATTGTTTATGGAATCATTACGCTCACAATCCGTCAGCATTACCTTGCTCCATTTTTTGTGCGCCCTTGGTGACTTTCCAGTGCCTCTCCTATTCCTTCTCGCTCTCGTCGGCAATGCCGATTTTCGACAGCCGATACCGCAGGGCATTCCGTGACAATCCCAGCAACCGCGCCGCCTGGCTCTTGTTTCCGTTTGCCCGCCGAAGAGCTTCCTGCACCATCTCATCTTCCCATTGCTCCAGAGTCGTGCCCTCGGGAAGAAATCCGGGCACACCGTTCCCTGATTTCGAGGGACGCTCATCGATGTGAATATCCGAGGCTTCCAGTTGTGGCCCTTTGGAGAGCGCACATGCCCGTTCCACGATGTTCTGCAGCTCTCGCACATTGCCCGGCCAGTGATAATTCACCAGCATCTGCATCGCCTGTGGAGTGATGCCTTCGATGATTTTCCCCGACTCTCCGGCGAACCGCGAGACGAACAGATTCACCAGATCAGGAATGTCTTCCTTTCGCTCGCGGAGCGGTGCAATGTCGATCGGCACAACGTTCAACCTGTAATAAAGGTCTTCCCGAAACGTTCCCTGCTCCAGAGCTTCGCGCAAATCGCGATTGGTAGCCGCAATCAGGCGGACGTCGACCTTCACCGTCTTCGTCCCTCCCAGCCGTTCGAACTCACGCTCCTGCAAGACGCGCAGTAGCTTCACCTGCGTTGACGGAGGCACGTCGCCAATCTCATCCAGGAAGAGCGTTCCCTTGTCGGCCAATTCGAACTTGCCGGGCTTGCTGGCCACAGCGCCGGTGAAGGCTCCCTTCTCGAATCCGAACAATTCGCTTTCCAGCAGATTCTCCGGGATCGCGGTGCTGTTGATCTTCAGAAATGGACCGTTGGCCCGCCGAGACTTTTCATGAATCGCGCGTGCAATCAAATCCTTGCCAACTCCGCTCTCGCCGCCGAGCAACACCGTCGCGTTCGTCGGAGCAACGCGCTCGAGAGTCGCAAGTACCTCCTGCATCTTCGGACTGCGCGCTACCACATTGGGATGCGCATAGCGCTTGCCGAGCGCCTCGCGTAAAGATCGGTTCTCTTCCCGGAGATTGCGGACGTCCAGCTCCTTGCGAATGACTATTCGCATTTCAGTCAGGGAGAATGGCTTGAGGACATAATCGCTGGCTCCCGCCTTCATGGCTTCAACCGCGGTCTCAACGCTCCCAAATGCGGTCATGACCACGACTGGAAGAGCCGAATTCTGCCGCTTCACGGTTTGCAGAAACTCCAACCCGTTCATTCCTGGAAGCTTCAGGTCGGTCAGAATGAGATCGATCGGGTTCTGTTGCAGGAGCTTGAGGCCAGTCTCGGCATCCTCGGCAGAAAAGGTCGTGAAGCCATCTTCACCGAGATTCAACTCGAGCAAGCGGCGCATTTTGGCTTCGTCTTCGACAATCAGAATGGCGGGCATGAGTTCCGAATCCTCGATTCAGCTCTTCTCACGAAATCACCAGATGGGTCTTCTCTGTCGCAGACGTCTGCTGGCCCGCTTCGGGGAAGAACATGACAAAACACGCGCCCCGGTTCTTGTTTCCGTCTCCCGACGAGGGGGAAGAATCTTCAATGCGGATCGAGCCATGATGCCCGTCGATGATCTTGGAGACGATGGACAAACCCAGCCCCACGCCGCTCTTCTTCGTGGTTACGAACGGATTGAAGATTTGTTCTCGCAAATCGGGCGCGATTCCTGGCCCGGAATCGGCAATACGCACTTCTACTCCGTCGACAGTGGGTCGATCCCGCGTGCTGCGGCGTGCGGTGTTGGCTTGAACCCGCAACACTCCACCGCCTTCGGCGCTCATCGCGTCATAAGCGTTCTGAATAATATTCAGGAACGCCTGTTCAGAGAGTGCCTCATCGAGCGAAACCTGCGGCAGATTGGCCTTGTACTGCTTTTCCACTTTTACCGGCGCCCCTTTCCAGAATTGCGCGACGTCATTCAACGCCCGATCGAGCACGGCGGTGATGTCAGTCGGCGCCAGATCGGCATGCAACGGACGCGCGAAATCGAGAAAGCGGGTGACCAGGGCGCTCAACCGGTTCGTCTCGGTTGAAATGTAGCCTGCCAGTTCGGTGGCCAGAGGATTCGAATCGGCGAGCTTCTGCGTCAGCATCTCCGCCGAGCCTTTGATAACTCCCAGAGGATTGCGAATCTCGTGCGCCAAGCCCGCCGAAAGTTGCCCCAGTGCCGCTAGTCGCTCCGATCGCCGCGCATCTGCCTGCGCCTGCTCCAACCGCCGGTTGGTTTCCGCCAGTGTTTCGGCGGTTTCCTGATATTGCTGCGTCAAGCGGCGGCTCTCCACTACAAAGCGGTTCACCAACATTGCCGCCAGGAAAAAGAACAAAACTCGGATGGCGAGCAGACCATAGCTTTCGGCCGGAATCTCCAGTTCGCGAACCTCGGGGTCCAGGTAGAGGTTGGAACAATAAGCGGCGGACGCCAGCGTCGTCCAAAACAACGTCGCCCAGGGCGAGAAATATTCGGCAGCCGTCACGGCCGGCAAGAAGTAAATCGGCCAGTAACTGCTGTTGATGCTGATCTCTCCGGTGTGGTTGACGAGCAGAGTTGCCAGCCCAATCTTGATCAGGACAACATAAGCAGCACCGCGCACCTGAAGACGATCGACCAGCCATCCTTCGCAAAGCTGAACCACGCCGAACGCCAGCAGGATGAACTGCTTGTGGTACTCCCGTACCGGCGGCAGCAGGGCCAGCCCCGCCAGAAACAGGAGCCACAGAAGATCCATCCAGTTGAAGGTTGGACGTTTCGCTTCGCTCATCGCCACGCCGGATCCAGCACCACAAAATACAACGCCGGGAGAGGGTGAGCCGCTCCCGGCGTTCTTATCGTTCGCTTGCTGGTTCGCACTCACACCTCATGCGAACCCTATCACAAGGCAAGCCCCAAGCGTCAACGTCACTTCTTCGGCGGTTTCTCCTGCTTCGGTTCGGGCCTTGACGGCTGCGGTCTTGGTTGCGGCGGAGGCGCGGCCTGCCGCTGTTCGTGCCACTGATTGAACTTCTGCTCCTGTTGTTGTTCCTGTTGTGGTGAGCGCTGTTCCACCGGAGGCGCAGGACGAACTAACGGATGAGTCTCCTGCGGAGCCGATTGCTGCGGTGGACGGAATTCCCGATTTTCCGGCTGCGACGGACGACCCGGTTGTGGCTGCGCCATCCGATTCTCCGGCTGCGGCACATTTCGATTCTCTTCCACGGGAGTTCTTTGCTGCTCATACACCCGGGGTTGGGGCTTCAGCGTCGGCTTCACCCGACTATTTTCCTCGGCACCATTCCCAGTGCTAGTTTGCCCAAACGGCCGAAAGCCTTCCTGGTTCGGCTGTGGCCGAGCCGTCTGATTCACCGGAGCTGGCCGCGCCGGTGCGACCGGTCGCACCAACGTCTGCTCATTCAGATGTCCGCCTGCCTGTGCCTGCCGCTGGTCAATGGGACGCACTGGCGGAGACGGCGCTCGCACCGCCACCACCGGGCGGCTAATCACGGCCGCAGGCGGTCTAACAGCAACTGGAAGTCCCGCCCCTATCACACTCGTGCGTACCGGCTCTACAGCGACTGCGCGAGTTACAGGAGCAGCCACGACTTCTCGCGGCTCGACTCGCATAATGTTCTGCGCGACCGGCCGCGCATTCACAAAGGCTTCATGCGACACCACGGTTACGCCATTCGTGACACGCTGGTTCACATACGTAATGTTGTTGATCGTCGTGCTCCGGTTGACGATCACGCTGTTATAGACGTTCGTTACTCTCGTGACATTCACCGTCGTGTTGGTGATGTTCACGTTGTTCACATACGTGCGGCTGACGCGATACCCCGGCACGTACACTTCTCCCGGTGCCAGGGGGAACCATCCCACGCCAACGCCAGCGGAGAAATGGAATCCCGGGCCGCCGCCGACAAACGCCACTAGTGCCGGCGCCCAAACCGGACGCACCACAACCGGACCCGGCACCCAGAACCACCCGTTGCTCACGAAAGCCCAGCGGCCGTAGTGGAAAGGCGCAAATCCCCAAGGCTCATCTTCCACCCACGTCCAGCCCCAGGGCCCAACGTAGACCCAGTGTCCGAAGCGATACGGAGCCCATCCCACGACCACGGCGCGCGGATGCCAGCACGGCCCGTATCCCGCGACATAGCTCCAATCGCCGTATTCATCCAGATCCTCGTACCCGGTCATCTCGCGGGAGACGTAGTTCGCTGAATCGGCGCGGTCTTCACGATCGTCCCGCTGAAAGGCCCAATCGTCAAAACCATCTCGATCGGCGACCTGGTTCAAATCGTAATCAAGATGATCCTGATCACCCGTGAAAGTCGCCGCCTGTCCAGCCACCACGTTGTACGAGAAGCCTCCGCCGGTTACGTGTCCGCGCCCGTGCCAGGTTGTGACCTCAGTGCGGCTTCCGTCCTGGCTCACGTCGAGGCGGTATTCACCCGGCTGCAACAGGGTAAATGCAATGTTGGGCGTGTCGATTTCAAAAGTGTCGTCGTCATCTATATGGCGGACTCGCACAATCAACGATCCCTGTGCCAACCGGATCTGTGTATTGTTGTCGTCCAAGGTAAGGAAAGTAATCCCCGTCTGCGATCCCAGCCGGATTGCCGCCGAACCCAGATGAACTTCGGCGCGAGCGTTTTCATCCGCCCACAAGTCGTCGCCGGTTACGATCGGACGGTTCGGAACTCCCGTAACCCAATCATCTTCGCCCGCTGGCCGGAACGATATCGCCCCCTGCGAATAGTTCAACCGCGCTACGCGGCCCGGCGGATCCTGTGCCTGATCCTGATCGTCATCTTGTGCTCGAGCAATCGTGGAAAATTGCAGAACAAAAGCGAAGCTCGCCAGTAGAGCCATGCACGCCCACAACTTGTGCGTTTTCATATCTCCGCCTCGACGGAACCGAAATCCGTACACGCTGATCTTACCCACTTCCCTATAACACCGTAGGGACGGTTAAGTTTCCGCTCGTCGAAGTGCTTCCCTGCCACGCACTTGCGGCAAAGATTTGGCGGGTTAGCACGGCAAGGTCGCGATTTAGACTGTCCAAGACGAAAGAAGGCGGGCATCGCTGCCCGCCCTCAGGTCTTCTCTGTGATCTCTGTGTCCTCTGTGGTGAATGACTTTCAGCCACAGCCGATCACTCCTTCATCTTCGGACGCTGACACGCATCCACAATCTTTGTTGGATCGATCGCGTCTTTGTCCACTTGCTCTTCTATGATCTTTCCATCTTTCCCGATCAGGAAGTTCACGCGGCGCGGCGCCTGATATTCGTCTTTGTAGACTCCGTACTCGCGGGTGATTTTGCCGCCCCAATCACTGAGCAGCGGGAAGGTAACTCCGATTTGATCTGCGAAGGCTTTATTCGAGAACCAGCTATCCATGCTCACACCCAGGACCTGGGTGTCGGCCGCTTCCAGCTTTTGCAGATTCTGCTGGAAGTTTTTCATTTGCTGCGTTCAACCACCGGTGAAAGCAAAAACGTAGAATGCCAGAACGACGTTCTTTTTACCCCGATAGTCGCTCAGTTTTACCTCTTTCAAATCTTTGCCGTCGGAATACTTCAGCGCGAAATCAGGAGCGGTGTCGCCGACTTTTGGCATGCTCGAACCCTCCTTTTTCGTTTGGGTGAATGCAGGGGTCGTTGCGAACGCGCCCGCCAGCAGCAGTCCCGCCAGCAGGCCTGAAAGCCTTCTTTTCATGTGGAACTCCCCCCACGGGAGTCTCGCCTAGCTTAACCCGCCCGGGCGGTTGTCGTAAACAGACTGCGATGCCGTCATCCAGACCTCGGTCGCAGGGACACTCGTCCCAGTTACCACGAAGCAACTTGGGTAACGATGCTTTGCCTGTTTCACGTTGCCGAAAGCATCCAAAAAACAGTACAGTTCCCACAGATCAGGCACACGATTTTTCGCCGGGCCCCGAACGACGCGATGACCATCGCCACTCTCAACGACATCTTCTTCGCCGCCGTCGAACGCAATCTCGACCAGATCATGCTCTATCGCGAGGCCGGGAAATGGCTGCCCATTTCTTCCCGTGAATTCGGGCAGAAAGTTGCCCGCACCGCCCGCGTCCTTCACTCGTGGGGCATTCAACCGGGTGATCGCATCGCCCTCCTCAGCGAAAATCGCCCCGAGTGGCCGATTGCCGATGTCTCCAGCTTGCTGCTCGGCGCGGTCACCGTTCCTCTCTACACCACTCTTACCGCCGACCAGACCGCCTTCGCCCTGAGTGACGCCAGCTGCCGCGCGATCTTCATTTCATCCGACCAGCAGTTGCACAAGGTCATTTCCATCCTTCCCAAGACCCCTATCGAGAAGATCGTGGTCATGGACGACCTCGAATTCACGGGAGACCTGGCTCCCTTCGCCGACCGATGTGCGACGATGCGCGACATCACACAGCAAGGTCCTGAAAATCTCGACGCGGACATCGAAGGGCAAGCCCGAGCGATTACTCCCGAAGACCTGGCCACGATCGTTTACACCTCGGGCACCACGGGTACATCGAAAGGCGCGATGCTGACCCACGGCAACATCGCATCCAATATTCAGTGTTCCCTGCTTGGTTTCAACATGCGCCCGGGGCTGGTCAGCATTTCCTTTCTCCCGCTCTGCCACATCACCGCACGCCACGTGGACTTCTCCATGCTCTATCACGGAGTGACGCTGGCGTATTGTCCCTTCATCGAGCGACTGCCCGAAGCTCTCCTCGAGGTTAAGCCATCGCTGTTTGTCGCGGTGCCGCGCGTATACGAGAAGATCTACGCCCAGGCCGAGCGCCAGGCGCAAGGGTTCCCCAAACGCACGATCTACGATTGGGCACTGGCAGTGGGGCGCGAACACAAGCCGGACATTCTTGCGGGAAAGATCCCAACCTCACGCAGTTGGAGACTGGCTTACAAACTTGTGTTCTCGAAAATACGGTCCGGCATGGGCGGGAAAGTTGAGACCTTCATCTCCGGAGGCGCGCCGCTTGGCCGCGAACTCGCCGAGTGGTACGCCACGGTTGGCATTCGTATCCACGAAGGCTACGGCCTCACTGAAACTTCACCGGTCATCGCCGTGAACACGCCCGTGAACCACCGCATCGGAACGGTGGGTAAGATTCTGGCAAACCTCGAGGTCCACATCGCTGAAGACGGCGAAATCCTGGTGCGAGGCCCGTCGGTATTCAAGGGTTACTGGAACCGCCCTGAAGAAACGAAAGCCGCGCTCGAAGACGGCTGGTTTAAGACCGGAGATATCGGGAACATCGATGCCGACGGATATCTCTCCGTGACCGACCGCAAGAAGGACTTGATCAAGACGTCCGGCGGAAAGTTCATCGCACCCCAACCGATCGAGAACGCGCTCAAGCTCAATCCGTATGTAGGAATCCCTGCAATCCTGGGTGACCGCCGAAAATTCCCGGCAGTGATGATTTCTCCCAATTTTGTGCGCCTAGAAGAATGGGCGCTGGCGAATGGTATCTCTTACTCGTCCCGTGCTGAATTGATTGCGAATCCGAAAGTACAAAGCTTGTATGAAGGCTTAGTCGAGGAACAGAACCAGAATCTGGCCCGGTTCGAGAAGCTTAAACGAGTCATGCTGGTACCGGACGAGTTCACCCTCGACAACGGCGCCCTGACCCCGACGCTAAAGCTACGCCGCCGCGTGATTGAGGAGCGCTACAAGAAGCAAATCGACCAACTTTACGCCCAGGCGGACGTCGCGAGCGTACCGTAGTCGTTGCAGAACCTGGAAGTTGTCATGCTGAGCGGAGCAGTGAGGCGAACGAAGTGAGCCTCACTGCGAAGTCGAAGCATCCCTACCTTCTTCTTGCATCCATGGATACCATTCCGCAGCCAAGTCCACCCAGTGCGGATTCTTGCGCACGATTAACCCGATTTTCTTCGCCCGAGTCCATCCCTTCAACTGCGTCTCGCGCGCAAGGGCTCTATGCACGTCATCATATGACTCCCAATACAACAAGCGGGTCACCTCGTACTTCGCCGTGAATCCCTCGAAGTGATGAAACTTGTGCTGGAAGACTCGCTTGTGCACGTTCCCGCTGAAACCGATGTACAGAGTGCCGGTAAGGCTACCCATGATGTAGACGCAATAGTAGCGACGGTCGCGAGACATGCCGTAATTGTCAGTTGAGTCAGTGCCTACGGCTGTGCGAGTGGTCACATTCCGGACAAGTCGTTCCCATCGCGGGAATCGTAAAGAAGGTAGGGATGCTTCGACTCCGCAGGAGGCTCGCTTCGCTCACCTCCCGCTCCGCTCAGCATGACAGTCATGGGGGGTTGCCCATCAGAACCAACGAGGCTTCGTGCGCATTCATCCATCGTATATTAGCCCGCCAGCGCACAAATTCAATACAATATCCCCATGTCGGACTCATTGATCATTGCCGGACGTTCCTTTCGCTCCCGGCTTATCGTTGGCACGGGAAAATACAAATCCTTCCAGGAAACTGCGCGTGCGCTCGAAGCTAGCGGCGCGGAGATGGTTACAGTCGCGGTTCGCCGTGTGAATCTCGACCGGAGCAAGGAATCGCTGCTCGACTATATCGATCCCAAGAAGTACTTCCTGCTTCCCAATACGGCGGGATGCTACACGGCCGACGAAGCCATCCGCGCTGCGCGCCTGGGACGAGAAGTTGGACTCTCCGACTGGGTTAAGCTCGAAGTCATCGGAGATCAGGCCACACTCTATCCCGACGTGCAGGCCACGCTCGAAGCCACGCGCGTGCTGGTAAAGGAGGGCTTCACTGTCCTCCCCTATACTTCCGATGACATCGTCTTCGCCAAGCGCCTGATCGATGCCGGCGCATCGACAATCATGCCGTTAGGCGCGCCCATCGGCAGCGGCATGGGCATTCAGAATGTCGCGCACATTCGCATCTTGCGGGAGATGATCAGCGGCGTCCCTCTCATCGTCGATGCAGGCGTGGGGACTGCTTCTGACGCAACCATCGCCATGGAACTCGGTGCAGATGCCGTCCTGATGAATACTGGCATCGCCAACGCGCAAGACCCTGTGCTGATGGCGGAAGCCATGAAGCACGCGGTCGTCGCAGGAAGGCAAGCATATCTCTCCGGCCGCATGCCGAAGAAGCTCTATGCCACGGCGAGCTCTCCCCTCGAAGGCGTCGTAAAATAGTCGGCGCAAATGGAACAACCTTCACCCTCCGCTGTGTACAGCAACCTGAAAGGGAAGGCCGTTCTTGTCACGGGAGGATCCAGCGGAATCGGCGAGGCCATCGTCGAGGCATTTGTTCGGCAGGGATCCCGCGTACTGTTTCTCGACATTCAGGATGACTCCGCCAACTCTCTGGTGCAGCGACTTCAGCAACCCGGTTGTCTTCCCGTCGAATACTTCCGCTGCGACCTGACGAACACTTCAGAACTCCAGTCTGTGATGGCGAGGATACTCAACGCCCACCCCGCAATCGACGTACTCGTCAACAACGCTGGCAACGATAAGCGGCACAAGATCGAAGAAGTGACCTCGGAGTTCTGGGATTGGTGCATGCAGATCAATCTCAAGCATCAATTCTTTATGTCGCAAGCCGTTCTTCCCGGCATGCGGCGGGCTAGGCGCGGATCGATTATCAACATGAGTTCGATTGGCTGGGTCATTCCTTCCACCGGAATTCCAGTCTATGTAGCAGCGAAAGCAGCAATCGTCGGCATGACGCGCGCGCTGGCTCACGAGGTAGGTATGGACGGCATTCGAGTGAACAGTGTGATGCCGGGAGCCATCTCGACCGAAAAGCAACGTCGGCTCTGGTTCACGGAGGAGTACAGGAAGGAAATTCTGAGCCGGCAGGCGATCAAGAGGGATATTCAACCGGAAGAAGTGGCAAAACTTGTTCTCTTCCTGGCTTCCGACGAGAGCCTCGCGATCACCAATCAGAGCTTCGTCATCGACGCCGGCTGGGTCTAGGTTTTTGTCATGCTGAGCGGAGAACGAGATCGCGGAGCGAACTCGTTCGGAGTCGAAGCATCCCTACCTGACCAAGACGTCGTGCGCGCGAGGTAGGGATTCTTGCCCTTCAACTTCGCTCAGGGTCAGAATCACAGCTGTAACGGCGAGTAACTTCTCTCCGATCCATCATTTTCTGAATTGCCCTGGTATCTCACCAATAGAAAAAGGGCGGCTCACGAGCCGCCCACAAAATCCGCAAATGATCTTACAGCATCTTCACGCTTGCCACCTTGATGGAGTCCTTCCCCATCGTACCGGTGACCGCGACGTGATGCCCCTCGTGTCCCTTCAGCGCATCCGGGTTCTCGACCGTCAGAACCTTCTGATCGCTATCGGTGACGACTACCATTTTTTCTCCGCCAGCGAGGCACTTCTTGGTGCAGGCCTCACCACCGGCGTTGGCGCCCTTGGCTCCGCACTTGGCATCAGTCACCCATCCGTTGACGGTTCCGCTCTTCCCCATGTCATCCAGAGCCAGCGCCGACAAAGCAAGCACGAAACAAGCGGCAAGACAAATCAGCAGCACTTTTCTCATGACCCTTTGTTCTCCTTTTTGCTGTTCAGATTGCGGCCCACACCGCAAGAGATTTGGACATCAAGCAATCATGCCGTCGTCTTTGGGCGGCAGATCCCTTCTTTGGTCGTTGAAGTAAAACTGAGGAAATATACCACATGGAATCGCCGCAAGTGTCAGCGGATCGCTGGAAAGCTACACCCCGAAGGTGCATGCCAGAAATGGCCGGGAGGACTACTTCCTGGCAGAGTGATTCGCAGGAGGGGCCGGCTTGGCGGCCGGGGGCACGTAGACGTACTCTCCGGGTTTGGCGTACCCCAACTGTTCGCGCGCCTCTTTTTCAATTGCGGTCTGATTGCTTTTCAGTCCCTGGATCTGCTGCGTGTAGCGGTCGTTCTCTTGCTGCACCTGGACGATCCGCTTGTGCAGTTCCTGATGCTCCGCGCGCTTCTGCCGGTAAACGACCATGCCGTTCGCACCAAACATAACGTGGACAAACAGCCATGCCGCGAGCAGAGCCACCGCGCCGGTTGCGATCCGCCGGCGCAATGAATAGAGTTGCAGGGCATACGGACGCACCCGCACGATCCATGTCGCTGCCAGAGCCTCGGCCTGCGGCGCCCGTTCGACCACGGCCCGCAAGCCATCTTCGGCCCTGGGAAACTTCGCGATTTTAAGAAAAGGCTTCACGATTGCGTTATTCGAAAATCCAGCTTTTCGCTGCGGTGCTCAGTTTCTCCAGACCTCGTTCACTGCGGGCTTCGGTGTAAGCGCGGACCACGGGCTCGGTCCCTGACAACCGGTAGCAGACCCAGGATCCATCGCTGAAGACAAGTTTCAATCCGTCGGTGCGGACGACCTCGCTTACCGGATGGCCGCAGAATTCGCGCGGATCAGACTTCAACTTTTCAGTGAACTTTGCTTTGACCTCGGGCGTCAATCGGAAATTCTCCCGCATTGGATAGAAGGAACCTACTTTGTCACTGATCACCTTCAGTTGTTCTCCCAGCGACTTGCCTCTCCGCGCCACAGCCTCGCAGCAAAGCAAGCCGGCAAGGACACCGTCTTTTTCCGGAACGTGGTGCCGAATCGAAAGCCCGGCGCTCTCCTCTCCGCCAATCGCGATCTTGTCCTGCATGATCAACTCGCCGATGTACTTGAACCCCACGGGAGTCTCGTGCAGCTCAACGCCATGCGCCTTCGCCAGAGCGTTAATGAGATTCGTTGTCGCAACCGATTTCGCTACTCCGTTTTTCCACCCACGGCTCTCAACCAGGTAGTCGAAGAGGATGGCGATGACATAATTCGGTTGCAGGAAGCTGCCGTCCGCGTCCACGATGCCAAAGCGATCGGCGTCTCCATCGGTTGCGATCCCGATCTGCGCTCCGGTCTCGCGCATCTTCTTGCGCAAATCTTCGAGTAGGTGATCGTCCGGCTCCGGCGCGTGTCCGCCGAAGAGCACATCGCGGTAGTCATGCACCGTCGCGACCTGAACACCAACGCTGCGCAGCAGTTCATCGGGGTAGCCGCGCGCTGCGCCCCACATGGGATCGAAAGCAACCTTCAGTCCGGCTTTCTTGATCACGCCCAAGTCCACGATCTCGCCCAGGCGCTTCAGATATGCGGACTTGGGATCCAAGTGTTCCTTTGCGACGGGACGAGGAATCGTCAGATCCGAGGTCGCGGATGTGTCTCCGGCCGCGATCTGCTCCTCGATCTGTTGAGTTACTTCCGGCAGCGCTGGGCAGCCATCGGGTGTCGAGAACTTGATTCCGTTGTATTCCGGAGGATTATGCGAAGCGGTGAAGTTGACGATGCCATCGGCCTTATTGGCGACAACAGCATGGGCAAAGGCCGGAGTCGGCGCAGGATCCGCTACGACAAGCGGCGTGATCCCCTCAAAAGCAAGGATATTTGCCGCGATCGCGCAGAAGCTCTCGCCCAGGAATCTCGGATCACGTCCCACAATGATGCGCGCCCCTTTGCGCTTCTGCGAAACCACATACCGGGCAATCCCTCCCACCGCGCGCTGCACATTGGCAAATGTGAACTCCTCAGCCATCACCGCCCGCCATCCCGATGTGCCAAACTTGATTTGCGTTAGCATGTTGATCTCCGCCCCGAAGCTTCTCGCTATTAGCTTCCGGCTTGATTGTGCTTAGCCAGAAGCCAGCAGCCAAAAGCCGGGAGCTATGTTTCGACGGCTGATTTTATATGACTGACAAGCGACTCGTCCTCACCACTTGTGGCTCAGAAGAAGAAGCGGACAGGATTGCCCAATTCCTCGTCGAAAACCTGCTGGCGGCATGCGTGAACATAATTCCCGAGATAAAGTCGATTTACCGTTGGCAGAATAAGGTGGAATCGGCTGGAGAATGGTTGCTTATCGTGAAGACGACTGCGAAGAACTTTCCCGAAGTCCGCGATGCGATCCTCGGACTCCACTCCTATGAGCTTCCGGAGTGCATCTCGCTCACTGTCGACGACGGCAGCACTTCGTACCTGCAATGGATCGATGACTCAGTAAAGTGAAGATTTCTGCCAGAGCTTGCTAGATCGCGTCCATCGCCCGATCTAAATCCTCAAGAATGTCGTTCACATTTTCGATCCCCACAGAGATCCTTACCAGCCCGTCGGTGATCCCAATCGCCTTGCGCCCCTTCTCTCCCAGCGCCGCATGGGTCATGGTCGCCGGATGCGAAATCAGCGTCTCGACTCCGCCGAGGGATTCCCCCAGCGAGCAGACTTGTACCTGCTTGAGCATTTTATTCGCGTTCTTCAGAGAACCGGTCTCAAACGTGATCATCGATCCGAAGCCGCTCATCTGGCGCCTGGCCAGGGCGTGCTGAGGATGATCAACCAGTCCCGGATAGAAGACGCCTTTTACCTTTTTGTGCCTGGAAAGGAAATCGGCGACGATCCGCCCGCTGCGGTCGTGTATCTCCATGCGCGCCGCCAGCGTCTTCACGCCACGCAAAATAAGCCAGCATTCAAAAGGCGAGAGAATCGCCCCCGCGGCCTTCTGCAGGAAGGCAAGCTTGTCCGCGTGCTGCTGCTGTGCGCAAACCACGACCCCACCCAATCCATCGCTGTGCCCATTGAGAAATTTGGTGGTCGAATGCACCACCAGATCCGCGCCCAAAGCCAGCGGCTGCTGAAAATAGGGAGACATGAAAGTGTTGTCGACCACGAGCAGCAGCTTCTTGCGGCGGCAGATCGCGCTGATCGCCGCTAGATCGCTCAGCCGCATCAGTGGATTCGTCGGCGTCTCCACATACAC
Organism: Candidatus Sulfotelmatobacter sp.; assembly: GCA_035279505.1. Classification (GTDB taxonomy): domain Bacteria; phylum Acidobacteriota; class Terriglobia; order Terriglobales; family Acidobacteriaceae; genus Sulfotelmatobacter. The sequence goes on from DATEHP010000238.1 coordinate 13,951, forward strand.
CATGCGTGTATTCTTGCGGATCGTGCGCTCCACGTTCTCCGCATCCGACGTATCAACGTAAGAGAACTCCAGCCCGAAGCCGGACATGACCTGGTTAAACAGCCGCGGAGTTCCTCCATAGAGGTCGTTGCCGCAAACAACGTGATCGCCTGACTTCAGCATGCTGACGATCGCGTTGATCGCCGCCATGCCGCTGGCAAAAACGCGGGATGCTACTCCGCCCTCGAGTGCTGTTAGGTTCTGCTCCAGCCGCGTTCGCGTTGGATTCGACACCCGCGAGTACTCGTATCCTTTGTGCTCGCCAATCCCTTGCTGCACGTAGGTAGATGTTGGATAGATCGGAACCGTCACCGCGCCTGTCAGTGGGTCTGGTTCCTGCCCCGAGTGAATTGCGCGCGTCGCAAAGCCCAGCTCTTTCGTCTTTTTCATGGAAATGGAGGCTGCGAGGTCCGCAGCCTAGATGCCACCTTCAAATATCTTCTTCGATAGATACCGTTCCGCAGAATCTGGAATGATCGTCACCACCCGCTTCCCCGCCCGCAGCCTCTCCGCCACCTTGAGTGATGCAAACACGGCTGCGCCTCCGCTCGACCCGGCTAGCACACCTTCCCGGGATGCCAGCGTCTTCACCATTTCGAATGCATCTTCATCCGTTACCATCATCACCTCGTCGCAAACGGAGGGATCGAATGTTTTCGGGACAAAGCTGGAACCGATGCCTTCTACCTTGTGCGGACCGGGCTGCCCGCCGCCGAGAATCGAGCCCTGCGTTTCGACGGCGACCGTAAACACGCGCGGAGATTTTTCCTTGACGAAGCGGGCAACTCCGGAAAAAGTGCCGCAGGTCCCGCAGCCGATAACAACTCCGTCGACCTCGCCGTTCATCTGCTCGAAAATTTCTCGAGCTGTCGTCTCGTAGTGAAAATCGGGGTTGGCCAGATTCTCGAACTGCCCCGCCATGAATGCAGCGCGATCTCCAGCCACGAGCGCCTTGGCCGCATTGATGGCTCCCTGCATGCCCTCGGCATCCGGAGTTCGGAAGACCTCCGCCCCGAGGGCGCGCATGATCATGACTTTCTCTTCTGAGAATTTCTCTGGCACAAAGAGCTTCACCTTGTATCCGCGATTCACTCCAATCAGGGCTAGCCCGATGCCCGTATTACCGGCCGTAGCCTCTACAATTGTGGCTCCCGGTGCGAGTTTCCCTTCCTGTTCCGCGCGGCGAATGATCCCGATCGCCGCCCGGTCTTTCACGCTGCCGCCCGGGTTCAGGTACTCCAGCTTGGCAAAAACATCCGCCGATCCGGGTGGGACAAGTCGCTTCAATTGCAGCATGGGAGTTTCACCGACCAGTTGAGTGATGTCGTCGGCGACGCGCAGGCGGGACATTTCTGAGCTTTTTGAACTCACCTTACAGGGTACGGGGAGAGCTCAGAATCGTCAATCGGGGCAACATAGGAAATTCACAGCCGCCGTTCACAACCCAATCTCTAAGTGGTCCGTCTATAATGAGCGCCCAACCTCTTCATGAAAGGAATCGCATGCGACGCTGTGCCGCCGTGCTGTTGATTCTTGTACTGATTCTTCCTTCTTTTGTGTTCGCCGCCGATGAGTCCGCTCTCGCCGGCTACTCTCCGAGATCCAGTCAAACCGAGCGCGATTGGGAGGCCAAGTTCCGCGCCATTCCCGACCCAGCCAACCTGCGCGAAAACATGCGACGCCTGAGCGCACACCCGCACCACGTTGGCTCCGCCTACGACAAAGACAACGCTGACTGGATACTTGCCCGCTTCAAGGAGTGGGGGCTCGACGCGCACATCGAAACCTTCAGCGTCCTCTTCCCCACTCCGAAGGTTCGCGTGCTCGAGATGGTTGAGCCCACCAGGTACACGGCCAAGTTGGAAGAACCGGCCATAGCAATTGATCCAACGTCGAACCAGAAATCCGAGCAACTCCCTACCTACAACGCGTACTCCATTGACGGCGACGTCACGGCACCACTCGTATTCGTTAACTATGGACTTCCCGAGGACTACGAGAAACTCGACCGGTTGGGCATCTCGGTCAAGGGCGCGATCGTGATCGCCAAGTATTACCACTCCTGGCGCGGCGTGAAACCCAAGGTCGCTGCCGAGCACGGAGCCATTGGATGCCTGATCTACTCCGAGCCCGAGGATGATGGCTACACACGCGATGTCGTCTTCCCGCAAGGGCCGATGCGCAATGCGGATGGCGTCCAGCGCGGCAGCGTTATGGATTTTGCTTCTGCCAGTCCGGGCGATCCATTGACTCCCGGCGTTGGTGCGACCGCGGATGCCAAGCGCCTGTCATTGAAAGAATCGAAGAGTCTGTCGAAGATTCCCGTGCTTCCCATCTCCTATGGGGACGCGCAGCCTTTGCTTGCCGCTCTGAAGGGTCCCATGGCGCCCGACGAGTGGCGCGGCACTCTCCCGATTCCTTATCACGTCGGGCCCGGTCCGGCGAAGGTTCACCTGAAGCTGGAATTCAACTGGGACATCAAGCCCGTCAACGACATCATCGCGAAAATCCCCGGCAGCGTCGCTCCGGATGAATGGATCATTCGCGGCAACCATCATGATGCCTGGGTGAACGGCGCCGAGGATCCCGTCTCCGGGACCAGCCCCCTTTTGGAAGAAGCGCGCGCCCTAAGCCTGCTACTGAAGCAAGGATGGCAACCACGGCGCACCATCATCTACGCCGCGTGGGATGGGGAAGAGCCAATGCTGCTCGGATCAACGGAGTGGGTCGAGGCCCATGCCGACGAGTTGCGCCAGCATGCCGCTGTGTACATCAACACCGACGGCAATGATCGCGGACTTTTCGAAATGGCTGGATCGCACAGTCTCGAACAGTTCATCAACGGCGTCGCCCGCGACATCGAAGATCCGGAAACCAAGATGACGGTATGGCAGCGCCAGCATCTTTCCCAAATCGCGAATGCGAAAGCAGATGACCGCAAGGAGCTGCGACAGAGGACCGATCTGCGCATCGAGGCGCTTGGCTCGGGCACAGACTTCACCGGATTCATCGATCATCTCGGCATTGCCAGCCTCAATCTGGGCTATGGCGGTGAGGACGAGCAGGGCATCTACCACTCGGTCTACGACGATTTCTATTGGTATACACATTTCTCAGACACCGATTTCGTCTATGGGCGAGCCCTTTCACAGACGATCGGGACTTCAGTGATACGGCTGGCGGACGCCGAGGTCCTGCCCTATGACTTTGTTGATTTCGCCGACACAGTACAGAAGTACACGAAAGATTTAGAGAAGCTCCTGGCCGACAAGCAGGACGAGATTCGAGAACGCAATCAGGAACTCGACGAAGGAGTGTTCAAAGCCACGTTTGATCCTCGACGGCCCACCGTGGCTCCGCCTAAGGAAGAAGTGCCACCGCACCTGAACTTCGCCCCAATGGAGAATGTGGTGGAAATATTGACTCGCAGCGCCAGACGCTATCAGAAGGCGCTGTCGCAAAGGCAGTCGGGATTGAGTGAGATTCAGGCGGACACGCTGCGCGCGCTCAACGCGAAGTTGATCGACAGTGAGCGCAAACTGACGAATGAAGACGGCCTTCCGCGCCGTCCCTGGTACAAGCATTTGCTCTACGCTCCCGGCGTCTACAGCGGCTACGGAGTCAAAACGGTTCCCGGAGTGCGCGAAGGCATCGAAGAGAAGAGATATTCCGAGGCCGAGCAGGAGATCGAACGAGTGGCAAAGGCGCTCGAGCAGGAATCGACGCTCATCGATTCAGCGGCACAGCTGTTGGAGCAGGCGGGACCTTGATCGCTATTTCGTGGCGCTGGCCGCAGCCTCGGCGCCGGCATAATATCCGCTCTTCGTGCGAACCACGAGTTTGCTATGTCCCTTCGCCTTGGCTTCCACTCGGATCTGGCGAAACTCTCCCGCCTTCTTGGGACTGAGCGGTTTGTAACCGATCGCGTACTGGTTCCGGATATCGTTTGCGATCGTGCGGCTGATGCTGTCGACTTCATCCAACGTTTTAGGGAAGAACGCGATCCCGCCGGTGCGCTCGGCGATGATCTGCAGCGCTTTCTTGGCGCGTTTAGGGTGGTCCTCGTCGCCAAGGATTCCAATCGCGTACACCGAAGGCCCACCCTCCAGTTGTAACTGCTTGACTGCCTGCTCCAGAGTCTCGCTGCTGGCGTTGTCTTCTCCGTCGGTGACCAGAAAGATCACCTTCTTTTCCAGGCGGGCATTCTGTTTCAGATGATCTCCCGAAGCCACAACCGCGTCGTATAGCGCGGTTCCTCCACGAGCGTCGATCTTCTCCAACGCTTCCTTCAACTTCAACAGGTCGTGGGTGAAATCCTGATCAAGATACTGCTCATCGTTGAAATTCACGATGAAAACTTCATCCCGCGGATTGCTGGAGCGCACCAGGTTCAGGGCCGCCTGATTCACTTTGCTGCGCTTCTCGCGCATCGACCCGGAGTTGTCGATGACAATACCCATCGCGACCGGAATGTCCACGTGGTGGAACGAAATGATGCTCTGTGCCTTGCCGTCTTCAAACACAGTGAAGGCGGTGCGGTCGAGGTTCGTGATGATGTGCTGTTTGTCGTCGACCACCGTGGCGTGCAGCATGACTTCGTCGACGTCTTTGCGAAATACAAAAACGCCCTGGCTGTCGGGGCTTTGACTCTGATTATCTTTGTCTTGGGATTCTGTCGAGGGTTGTTCGTTGCCGGAAGGCTTGCTCTGATCTTGCTTCGCGGGTTCCTGGGCCCTGCCCGACACACACGTTACGCGTCCGACGCAGAGAACTAACGTGAGAAGCAGCAGAACCCTCGACGTCCTATTCCACTGGCGCGTAATATCCCGTCCTGGCATAGACCCGTAGAGGCGGCAGTCCTTTCGGTGGCAGCAGTTTCACTTTTATCTTACGCCATTTGCCGTCGCGCACCACTTTCGCTGGACGGTACCCAAGTACATACTGATTTCGTAACTCGACCCCGATTTTGGTGGCAACATCCGCCAGGTCGTTGGGATTATCAATCGTGAATGCCCGGCCGCCGGTGAGTTCGGTGATCTCGCTCAACAACTGCGGACCTAGGCGCTCCTCCAGAGCGGAAGCGTACCGATCGTAGATGCCGATGGCGTAAATCATCACGTCGGCTTCTTTGACCACCGACTTGATCTCGTTTTCCGTGTAGCGGCTATGATTGTCGCCCCCATCGGAAATAATCAGCAGGGCCTTTTTGGCATACTTGGCCTGCCGCATCTTACTCACGCCCATATAAATCGCGTCCAACAGGGCCGTGCGGTGCTTCGGAATTGCGAAGATAAGTTTGTTCTGGATCTCATCGACGGAGTTGGTGAATTCACTCACCGTCTCCGGTTCGTCGGAGAAGGTGATCATAAAGAACTCATCCTGCGGATTGGCGGTCTTGAAGAACTCCACCACCGCGTCCTTGGCGCGGTCCATCTTGCTGCTCATGCTGCCACTGGAATCGAAAATTACTCCGAGCGAAACCGGAGCGTCTTCACTGGAAAAAGTACGAATCTCTTGTGCCGAGCTGCCTTCGAAAAGCTGGAAGTTTTCTTTTTCCAGGCCTGTCACCAGACGGTTCATGGGATCCGTAATGGTTACCGGCACGAGCACCAGGTCTACGTCCACTTTCAGCGCACGCACGCGTGTAGTCAGGCCATCTTTAGTCGAGACAACGTTCTCTTTAGGCGGCGCTTTCGGCTTCTCAACTTCGTGTGCCTGAACGTGCACGTCGTTGACGTCGGTCTGAGCAAATGCTGCTGGACTCATGCATACAAAACCTGCCACCGCCAGCAACAAACACCCTAGACTTGGAGGGATTTGGGTTTTCTTGCACACGGCTCTGGACGAACCCCAAGCGGGAACCGTAATACCGCGTCGAACTAGGGCCTCAGGGCGAGGTGACCAACGCCGTTCATCCAGGCGGGCCATAAATACCTCTATTCTCGCGGATGTTAGCACAGCTTTGGTCGGGTGTCGCAGGGTTTTTGTTAAATTTAGGAGACATAACACCGAACCCGTTTCGCGATTTGATCCGGCGCAAACGCGCGTCGGACGGGCCTTCGCAGCCTTTAGCTGTAACTTGTTACAATCAAAGGTTTCCTATGGCTGACATCCGTCCATTCCGTGCGCTTCGCTACAACCAGCAGAAGGTAACGGCCGCGCAGGTGGTTACCCAACCATATGACAAGATCACTCCGGCGATGCAGGGACAGTACTACGCTGCCAGCCCGTTTAATCTCGTCCGTATTATTTTGGGTCGCTCCCAACCAAGCGACAATACTACGGACAACGTATACACCCGGGCCGCAGCTCTTGGCCGGCAGTGGCGCGAGCAGAACATCCTGCTGCAGGATTCCGCTCCCTCCATCTACGCCTATTCGCAGACCTTTACCGCTCCATCGGGCAAGAGCTTCGAGCGTCGCGGATTCATCGCCCTGTGCCGTGTCGAGGACTACTCCGCTAAAGTAGTATTCCGTCACGAGCAGACTCTCGCCAAACCCAAGGCCGACCGCCTCGACTTGCTGCGAGCGACTCGCGTGCATTACGAGCAGCTCTTCCTCCTCTACGAAGATTCCGGAGAGATCGATTCCCTCCTTGCCACGTCCAATCGTCCGACGATCGAGGTCGCTGACGAGTACGGAGTGGCGCACCGCGTCTGGCAGATCTCCGATCCAGCCGTGATCTCGTCGGTGCAGTCGAAAATGCGCGATCAGAAGCTGGTCATCGCCGACGGACATCACCGCTATGAGACCGCGCTGAACTTCCGCAACGAATGCCGGGCCGCTTCGAGCACAACTAATAGCGATGCTCCTTGTGAGTTCGTGATGATGACATTCGTCAACATGAATGATCCGGGGCTGTTGATCCTTCCTACTCATCGGGTCGTGCATTCGCTTCCGTCGTTTTCGGCGGCCGAGTTCCAGAAAGCGAGTGGCGAGTTCTTCGACGTCGAAGAAACTGATCCCGAAATCGATGCGGCGAAGGCAGCCGCCGCACTACGGGACCTAGGTAGCACGGGAACTGCACTCCTCGGCGTTACCGCCGACCGCGCTTTCGTGCTGCATTCCCTCAAACCAGCCGCAGCCAGATTCTTTTCAGGGCTTTCGCCGCGCCAGCAATCCCTCGACGTCGTACAGTTGCACAAGTGTCTGTTGGAAGGCGTGCTGAAGCTGTCGGAGGAATCGATTCGCAATCAACAGAACCTGTCGTATGTGCGCGAAGCTCCCGAGGCGATTGCCGCAGTTCGTGGAAAAGGGGGCGACAAGAAATCGGCTGACATCGCCTTCCTGATGAATCCCTGCCCGGTGCACAAGATGCGTGAGGTTGCACTGGCGGGAGAGGTGATGCCGCAGAAGTCCACCGATTTCTACCCTAAGCTGCTCAGCGGACTCACCGCCTATGCGCTGGACTAGCAACAGCCAGGATATTAACGGCACCTCCCCGGCCGTCGCGGTGGGGCTCTGCTTCCGCACTCTCCTTCGAATATCATCGCTCTTGTTTCTATGCACACTGCTTGTCTCGGGAGCACCTGAGAAGCATCTTTCGGTATACTCCACCGCCGCGAACTACTTTTTGCCTCTGGTTCAACGAGAGGGGCACGACTACGTTGGCCTTCTGGAGTTGCTCGAGCCACTGGGCCGAGTCACCGCCAAGGCCGACAATTCGCGCTGGCGCCTCCGCTACAACAACGTGCAAGCCGAGTTCGAAGTGAACAAGCCTCGCGCGCGTATACAGGGACGTGATGCCGATCTCGGTGGAAAATTTCTGATCGAGAACAAGCGCGGCCTCGTGCCCGTCGGCTCTCTGAGCGCCTTGCTCCCTCGCATTCTCGGTGGTCCCGTCTCGCTGCATGAGGTCTCCGACCGGCTATTCATTGGAAGCGTTGCGACGCACTTCACGGCGTCCTTGTCTGGCGATCCGCCGAAGCTCGTCTTCCATTTCAGTGGGCCGGTGAATCCGACCATCGCCACCGACGCTGGCGTGCTGCGGATGACCTTCTCCCGCGAGCCCCTCGTCGGGCCAGCGTCACCCACGTTGACCTTCGGCAGCAAGGTGATCTCTTCCGCCAATTACAGTGAAAGCAACGGAGTGGCTGTGGTCACTGTGAATGCGTCCGTTCCCGTCATTGCATCGTTCGCGAATGAAGGACGTACCCTGGTCATCTCGCCCACTTCGACGCCGGCGACGAGTGCGACACCCGCCGCCGCAACCAATCCTCCGCCCACGCCACCGCCCGCACCGGCAGCGCCTCCTCCCGCCGCCGTACCTGCACCGCGCCGCTATTTCGCCGTAGTTGATGCCAGCCACGGTGGCGACGACCACGGGGAAACCCTGAGCATCACGCTGGCTGAAAAAGACGTGACTGTCGCTCTGGCGCGCAGCCTGAAGCAGGAACTGGAAAGTCGCGGCATCTCAACCCTGGTCCTGCGCGACTCGGATGCGAATCTCTCAGTCGATCAGCGGGCGGTCTTCGCCAACGCCGACCATGCGGCTATTTACATCGCAGTACACGCGACTTCCAGCGGCCACGGTGTGCGGGTTTATACTGCGCTGCTTCCTTATGGAGAAGACGATCGTGGCCCCTTCCGCTCGTGGACCACGGCGCAACATCCCACCCTGCCCTTGAGTCAGAGCACGGCCTCCGCCGTAGCGAGCGAGTTGCAGAAACGCCAGCTTTCCGTCCGCACGCTGTCAGCCGCACTCCGGCCCTTGAACAACCTGACCGGACCAGCCCTCGCGATCGAGGTCGCACCGCAAGGATCCGATCTTTCTCAACTGACCGCCCCCGATTACCAGCAACTCGTCGCCGGCGCGGTCGCCACAGCGATTGCCGCTGTGCGCGACCAGTTAGGAAACGCTCCATGAGGTGGAATTCGTGATCCCCCGGCATCTCATCATCGGCTTCGCTGTGCTCCTGGCGGCAGCGCTCGGTCTGAGCCTTTTCGCCTGGCATTTGCGCAAGAACGCCGCTGCTCCACCTCCCGCAGCAGCGGTCGACACCCGCCCACTCGCTCCGCCAGTATCCGGACCGAGCGAAAGAGTTGTCCTCTTTATCGCTCATGATGACGACGGTACGTTGCGGGGAGAGTCGGCCCAGATCCCAATGCCATCCGGGCGGCAGCAACGTGCGGAAGAACTGCTGCGCGCATTGCTGTCAATCTACCTCGACAAGAATTCGCCACATCATCTGGGCGCAGGCGCAGAGATTCGCAGCGTCTACCTGGTCGATCCCGGTGTCGCCGTCATCGATCTGAATTCCGCCTTTGCCGATACCCACCGATCCGGCGTGTTGGTCGAGCAATTGACGCTGGCATCTTTGATTCAGACGATATCAGTGAATACGCCGAATCTGCTCAAAGTGAAGATCCTTGTGGATGGGAAACAACGAGACACACTAGCGGGCCACGCCGACTTGTCCTCGTACTACGACGTGGCCGCGGTCAATCAGCTGGCGACGCAACTGCAGAGCGCACAGTAGCGCTTGTGTAGGGGTGGACGCCTTCGTCCGCCCCGCGGAGCAAAGCGACGCGTGTCATCGTTGTGGTTATCCACCAGGGTCTCCAGGAAATAGCAACTGTCATTGCGCTTCGCGCAACCCCGGACGAGGGCGTCCGGGGCTACACGAGCCATGCTCGGTTCACGATTTTTCCAGAGCTTCAATCTCTTTCTTCGTGCGCTCGAGAATTTCGCGAATCTTTGCGATCCTCGCCGAGTCATGCGAACCGCGGGTCGCGGCCTTCAATGCCGTCTTCATCACTTCGGCCGCGGGACGCATCACCTCGGCGCCTTCCATGCCAATCCACGGCGCCCAATCCCCCGCTTGCTCAGCCCGCTGCCAAATTCGCTTCACGGTCTCCGCCTCCTTCTGCAGTTCGGCTCGGCCCTCGTTGGTTAGCGAATATGTGCGCTTTCCTGCCGCCGCATCCGAGATCACCATTCCTTCATCTTCCAATTGCTGCAACGCCGGATAGATCGCTCCCGCGCTCGCCTTGTAAATGCCGCCAGATTTTGTCTCCAGCTCTTTCATCAACTCGTAGCCGTGCTTGGGCCCGCTCTCGAGCATCGATAGCAGAGCCAGCCGGATTTCGCCCGGCCCGAAGAATCTGCCCCATCGCCCGCCGCGGCCCCAGGGAAAAGCTCCTCCCATGAAAGGAGTCCCAACTGCACCCCGCCACCAACTTCCACATCTCCCGTACATAATTTGCTTCCTCCGAATGACCTTTGATCAGAAGGCTGATTCCTTCGTTTGATCTATCTTTGAGTATATCTATAGATATATCTACTGTCAATTGCAACTGCTCGAATTGGCCGAAGTTGGGCAAAGTTGTGACGGCTGATCTTGGCGGAGGCGAAAATCCCAACTTCTGGCAACATCGGCCAGAATTGGGCACTCGACAATAGTGAGGTGGCAAGAACCACGTAGGGACAGCCGCCTCGGCTGTCCGGTTCAAATTGGAAGTACTAGAAGTGGTAGTTGGCGCCCAGAATGATCTGGTGCCGGGCTTCCATATCGAAGCCCGCACCCAGGTTGTTTCCCAGTTGCATCAACCCGAGTTCGAGCGTCAGCGGGACATCGCTCCCGGGGCGCCAACGGACCAGGTAGCTGAGGGTCGTAGGCACCACGGTCCCTGGAACCTCCTTCAGTTGCCGCGGCTGTCGCGCGAATTCTGCGCCCAGAGTCAAGCGACTGTGCAGCGGTGCCTTGAAATCGACGAAGAGGCCGCCGAAAGGCTTGACCTCCCATCCCGGCGAATTTGCCGCGATACCGAACATGGAGGCATTCGTCAGCTTAACGCCCAGGTTCAACACGATTGGCACACGGATGTTCGCGATCGTCTTGGTGCCCACCAGAAAGAAGTCGGTCGCTGTCGTATTCTCGCGCTCTGTGACTTCCGTGACCCGGCGAACTTGCGTCCGCACGATCGCTCCCGCCGCCAGTGCCGGGACGAACGACCGATGCCATGCGTTTTCGGGCATCACGCGGAACTTGATGTGCGCTGCATTAAACCCATTGGCAAACAGCGGAGCCAGTTCGTCGTTCCCCAGAATGTTGAAGCTTCGCGTGAATCCACCTTCGGCGATTTTCAGAAAACCGGCGGTTAGCGATACCTGAAAGTCATTCCCGAGGACCGCTCCACCATTCATATAATGCAGTGCTAACTGTGGGCGCCCGATCCCCATCGAGGACGAACTGGTATAGGCGAAAGGAGTGATCAAGCCGCCGGTTTGACCTTCCCAGTTGAGTTGACCGGCTGCCAGAGGAACCAGCAAGAAGAACATCGCGGCTGCAACGACGCCCCGACTGGAAAGCTGCAGAATCGATCTCAGCACGAGAACCTCCCACAATCAGAGTTTCCCTGGACTCACAACGATACTTGCCGCGTATTATGCTCAGAAGGAGAACGGATAGCAAGGGTTGTCCGCACCCAATTCTTCGGCCGGATTTCTTTGCCCGCGCCGTCTTCCCAGGGCCACACGCGCCTGATCAGTTACAATCGCCAGTCATGTTCTATCGTTCGGATAACCGTTCTCCCGACCAACTCCGCCCCGTAACGATCACTCCCGAATTCATCACGACCGCGGAGGGTTCTGCACTAATCGAAGTGGGCAACACGCGCGTTATTTGCACGGCGTCGATCGAGGAAACCGTCCCGCAATTCATGCGTAACTCGGGCAAGGGATGGATTTCAAGCGAATACAGCATGCTCCCCCGCTCCACGCTGACGCGTACCCCCCGCGAAGTGTCCAAGGGACGTCAGAGCGGACGCACCCACGAAATTCAGCGCCTGATCGGCCGATCGCTGCGCGCGGTAGTGGATCTGGCGAAACTCGGCGAACGCACCATCTGGATCGATTGCGACGTCATTCAAGCCGATGGAGGCACCCGCACCGCCTCGATCACTGGCGCATTCGTCGCTTTAGGCCTGGCGCTGGAAAAACTGGTAGAGGCCGGCACTCTGCCGTCAGTTCCGCTCAAAGAGTTCGTTGCGGCCGTCAGCGTAGGGATTGTCGACGGCGAGGTGTTGCTCGATCTCTGCTACGAAGAAGACTCCCGCGCCGACGTGGACATGAACTTCGTGATGACCGCCAGCGGCAAGATGGTGGAACTGCAAGCCACCGCCGAGCACCAGGTGTTCGACGATGCGCAGCTAGCGAAGATGCTTGGCCTGGCACGCAAAGGCGTGCAGGAGTTGATCGCCAGCCAGCAGAAGCTCCTTCACGGACTTACCCTGACGCGTAAATAAGGGCCTGCCGATATTTTCAACGTACCATTCTTGAACTTTCCCAAAATGGAAATGTGTCACCGACTTTCGACAGGTTTCGATGGCTGCGTAGCCTTTACCTAGCAAAGCGGCGGCGCTAGGGTGAGAGAGCCGCTATGGGTATCCTACGCACCTTCGACCGTCGTCGCGAGCCGCGCAAGCCAATCGATCTTCCACTGATGGTTTGGGGTGTCGATACCCAGGGAGAGCGCTTTTTGCAGGAGGCTCACGCGCGCGACATCAGCGTGTCTGGAGCGTTACTATCCGGCCTCGACGCTGATCTCAAGTCCGGCGACGTCATCGGAGTTCTCTACGGAAAGAAGAAGGCTCGTTACCGGGTCATTTGGGTTCGGTACGACGAGATGGGAGACAAAATGCAGGCGGCGGTCCACCGGCTGGAGTCCGACGATTGTCCATGGCTGGATTTGTTGACCGAGGATGCGCCGGAGAGTTCCCCGCCGCCGGATCATCCGACTCCCTAACGGGAAGACGCCTACGCGATCCACACCGTCTTTGCGTTTACAAATTCCCGGATGCCTACCATTCCCAGCTCTCGTCCGTGACCCGAAGCCTTGACTCCGCCGAAGGGGATACGCGGGTCCGATGCCACCATCTTGTTGATGAACACCATCCCTGCTTCAATCTCGTTGATGAAGCGCTCCCGCTCCTTTTCGTCGTTCGTCCAGATGCTCGACCCCAGGCCGAAACGCACATCATTCGCCAGCTGGATCGCTTCACCCGCGTCTTTCACGCGGAAGATAGAAGCCACCGGCCCAAAGAATTCTTCCCCGTACGCGGGCGAGTCCTTCGGGATATTGGTCAGCACTGTGGGTGCATAGAAATTTCCCGGGCGCTTCAGAGGATGTCCGCCGGTTAACAACTTCGCCCCGGCCTTGACGGTCTTGTGCACGTCGGCATCAAGGTCCTTCACCGCATCGGCGGTCGAAAGCGGGCCCAACTCAGTCTTCTCGTCGAATGGATCTCCCACCTGCAGACCCTCCATCTTGGCGACAAACCTCCGCTCGAACTCATCCGCAATCGGCTCGGCTACGATGAACCTCTTCGCTGCAATGCACGACTGCCCGTTGTTCTGAATGCGCGCTTGCACCGCCGTCGAGACAGCGGCTTCGAGATCAGCGCTGGGCATCACGATAAACGGATCGCTCCCGCCCAACTCCAGCACTACTTTCTTAATCCGCTTGGCGGCGCCTATACCCACCTGAATGCCAGCCTGCTCGCTGCCGGTCAGCGTCGCTGCTACCACGCGTGGGTCGTTGAGCAGCGCGTCCACCTGGGACGAGCCGATCAGCAACGTCTGGAAGGAACCCTCGGGAAAACCCGCTTCCAGAAAAATGCTTTCGATCGCCAATGCGCACTGCGGCACATTCGAGGCATGTTTCAGCAGTCCTACATTGCCCGCCATCAGCGCCGGAGCAGCGAAGCGGAAAACCTGCCAGAACGGAAAATTCCACGGCATAACGGCCAGGATTGGCCCGATCGGCAGATAACGGATAAAACTCTTCTTCGCACCGGTCTCGAC